>NZ_MTBP01000003.1:329615-659230 GCF_002911665.1 Actinomadura rubteroloni | reverse complement strand
CCGCTCGAGTACCCCGAAGGGCCTTTCCGCTCGACTTGCATGTGTTAAGCACGCCGCCAGCGTTCGTCCTGAGCCAGGATCAAACTCTCCATCAAGGTCCAACGACACACCCAGGGGGCGAACCCCGGACATGCCAAACCTCATGAAGGGATCGAAATCCCAGCATGCCGGCCCAAAAACCGGCTTGCCTCAAAGAAATCCCAGACCACCACGCGAACGCGGGTGGCCTCGGGGACGACCCGAACCATGTCGGGCCGTTATAAAGGCACTGGCTTTTAACACGCTGTTGAGTTCTCAAGAAACGGACACCCACCGCGCTCCCACCACTTCCGTGATGCTCGCTCCGGGGCGACGTTTTCTACTTTATCAGATCCGCTCGGACTGTCAATTCCGCGCTTTTCCGATTCCTTTGCGCCGGGTTCGCTTTCGCGTCCGTCCGCAACGGCTCCGCTATTTCACCAGAGATCCCGCGGATGTCAAACCCGCAATTCCCGGCGCACCACAACACACCAGACACGGCGCAAGCCGACACTGGAGAAGGTAGTTGTGGAGGTCTCCCGGGGCCGGCCGCTGCGGCACGCGCAACGTCCTGCATCCCTCCGGGGACAAGTGGATAACTTACGCCCTCTCGACCGTGTCGTCAAATCCGGCCCTCGGGCCGCACACGACCGTGACGCGTCCATAGGTTGGGGCCGACCGCCGGCGGTTCACCCTGGGAGGGGCCATGACCGTGATCCGCGCAGCCCGGCCGGACGACCATGCCCGCATCGTCGCGGTCATGGACGACTGGTGGGGCCGGCCAGTCCACGCCCTTCTTCCCCGGCTCTTCCTCGACCACTTCCATCGCAGCAGCCTCGTCGCCGAGCGGGACGGCCTGCTCGCCGGCTTCCTGGTCGGGCTGCTCTCCCCGTCCGTCCCCGGGCTCGCCTACATCCACTTCGTCGGCGTGTCCCCGGCCGCGCGCGGGGACGGCCTCGGCCGCGACCTCTACGAGCGGTTCTTCGCGCTCGCCCGGCGGGACGGGCGGGAACGCGTCCGCTGCGTCACGTCGCCCCAGAACACGGCGTCCATCGCCTTCCACACCGCGATGGGGTTCACCGTGACCGAACCGATCGCCGATTACGACGGCCCGGGAGTCAGCCGCGTGGTGTTCGATCGTCCGCTCGTCTGAGCCGAGGACGTCAGGTCACCGGGACGATGCGAGCGTCCAGCAAGACCCCGTCCGTGATCGACAGCAGTCCGATCGTGCCGTGGGGCTGGCGGCGGCGGTCGGTGGGCGAGCCGGGGTTGAAGATCCGGACGCCGTCGCCCGTGACGTCCAGCGGAATGTGCGAATGGCCGAACACGACGAGCTGCGCGGACGGGAACCACCGCCGCATCCGCGCGGTTCGCCCGACTTTGGCGCCGGAATCGTGGACCATCGCGACGGGAAGCCCGTCCAGGTCGAGTTCGAGGCGTTCGGGCGCGCCCCAGGCGGCGACGTCCGGGCCGTCGTTGTTGCCGAGGACGGCGTGGACGGGCGCGAACGACGTCAGCTCGTCCAGGACGCCGGCGGTGCACACGTCGCCCGCGTGCAGGATGGCGTCGGCCCCGCGCAAATGGCCGGCGACGGCGGCCGGGACGCCTTTCCAGCGGCGCGGCGCGTGCGTGTCCGACAACACGACGACTTTCATGCGTCCCATTGTCCCCGTCGTCCGGGAGGGCCTTATGCGCGGGCGGCGGCGCGTCTACGCTCGCGATCACGTCGCGGACCGTCCGCGCCCCGGATCCCCGAGGAGCCCCGATGTTCACCTTTTCCAGTACCGACGGCGTCGAGGTCCACGTACACGTGTGGGAGCCGGACGGTGAGGCGCGGGGCATCGTGCAGATCGCGCACGGGGTCGGCGAGCACGCCGAGCGATACACCCGTTTCGCGGAGATCCTGGCCGCGCGCGGTTATGCCGTCTACGCCAACGACCATCGCGGGCACGGCCGGACGCTCAAAGGTGCGCCGGGCGACCTCGGTGACGACGGCTGGAACCTGCTCGTCGCCGACATGGCCGCGTTGTCCGAGCAGGTGCGGGAACGGCATCCGGGGCATCCGCTGGTGCTGCTCGGGCACAGCATGGGGTCGTTCGCCGCGCAGCAGTACGTCCTGGACCACGCGGATCAGATCGCGGGCCTGATCCTGTCGGGGACGACGGCCGTGGACGGCCTTCTGGAGCGCATGGTGGCCGTTCTCGCCGAGGACCCGGAGGCCGATCCGATGGCGGCGTTCAACCGTCCGTTCGAGCCGGGCCGCACCGGGTTCGAGTGGCTGAGCCGGGACGAGGCGCAGGTCGACGCGTACGTCGCGGACCCGCTGTGCGGTTTCGGCCTGGACGACCGCGCGACCGGCGACCTGTTCACGGCCGCCGTCCGGCTCGCCGAGCCGACGGGGATCCCGGCGGACCTGCCGGTGTACGTCGTCGTCGGCACCGACGATCCGCTGAACGCCGGGCTGGAGCTGAGCGACCTGCTCGTCGAGCGGTACCGGAACGCGGGCCTCACCGATCTGACGTACCGGAAGTACCAGGACGCACGCCACGAAGTGCTCAACGAGCTGAACCGCGACGACGTCGAGCGCGACCTCGTGACCTGGATCGATCGTGTGACCGGGTGATCACCGGAGGCGGACGATTCCGCACTTCCCATGACGTCGTCCAGAACCTATAGTTACTCTCAGTCATCAGATCGTCACGTGCACGCGGCCGTGCCGCGGGCGGCTCAGACCGATCGGAGCGACAGATGCAGGACGAGCGAGCGGCCCCCGACCTCCCCTCGCCGACGATGGCGGAACTGGCGCGCGAGGCGATCGCGCATCTGGAGGGGCTGGCCCGCGTCGTCGCGCGGATGCAGGGCCTGGCCGAGCCCGCGGGCGCGCCCGCCGGGAACGCGGCGCGGGTGGAGCCGGGCGGGCTGCCGTCGGGCTCGCCGCACCTGGACCGGCTGACCCGCCGGGAGCGCGAGGTCCTCGCCCTGCTGGTGCGGGGCATGCCGAACCGCAGGATCGCGCGTTCGCTGAACATCACGGACGCGACGGTCAAGAACCATCTGCACGCGGTGTTCGTCAAGCTCGGGGTGGCCGACCGCACCGAGGCGGTGGCGAAGGTCCTCGCGCAACCGGGTCCGCATCCCGGGCCCCACTCCCCCTGACCCGGGCCGGAAGCCGCGCGGGCTCCCGGCCGGGACGGGGTCAGCGGCCGCGCGTGAGCGTGAACCGGTCGATCTCGGTGCCGTTCTCGGCGAGCGCGCGGACGGCGAGGCTCGGCGCGTGGCCGTGGCCGCCGGGGTCCACGTCGACCCGGATGAACGAGTAGCCGGTGAACCGGACGCGGGACCACTGGACGGTCTCGGGGACCTTGTTGCCGGACTTGTCCCAGGCGTAGGTCCGCACCTCGTCGAGGGGCTTCTCGTTGCCCTCGTAGCTGTCGGTGACGGGGAAGCTGTAGAGGCTCTTGCCCGCGCCGCCGGCGGTGACGTAGACGACGCCGTCGGTGTCCGTCCGGGCGGATCCGCCGATCGGAAGCGCCTTGCCCACGGCGTTCTTCGCGATGGCGTCGGTCCGCTCGTAGACGTGGTTGTGGCCGTTCACGACGAGGTCGACCTGGTACTTCTCGAACAGCGGCACCCACGCGTCGCGGACGCCGCCCTCGGAGGCGTGCTGGTTCGTCGTGGAGAACGCGCAGTGGTGGAAGAACACGACGATGAAGTCGATGTCGCGGCGGGCGCGGAACGCCTTGAGCTGCTTGTCCAGCCACGCCGTCTGCGCGCCCTTGGACAGGCCGAGGTTGGCGGGGATCTCCCAGGAGACGTCGTTGGCGTCGAGCGAGATGACGGCGGTGCCGCCGT
This sequence comes from Actinomadura rubteroloni, assembly GCF_002911665.1. NCBI lineage: Bacteria > Bacillati > Actinomycetota > Actinomycetes > Streptosporangiales > Thermomonosporaceae > Actinomadura > Actinomadura rubteroloni. The sequence goes on along the minus strand of NZ_MTBP01000003.1, from coordinate 655,360 downwards.
ACACGAAGGAGTACACGCCGGGCAGGTTCTCCGGGTCCGGGCCGTTGCCGGGGAGCTGGAACCGGGCCTCCTCGCCGCCGTAGCCGTTGGGCGAGTACCACGCCTCCATGTCGTGGTTGCCGTAGGAGACCATCCACGGGACCTGCTTGGCGACGGTCTCGGTCTGGGCGAGGAACTGGTCCCACAGCCGGGTGTCGAACGTGTCGGTCGGCTTGCCCTGGCCGGACGAGTCGGCGTAGCAGATGTCGCCCGCGTGCAGGTGGAACGCGGGGTTCTGGGCGAGGATCAGGCTGTCGTTGCCGAGCGCGTGGTAGCTGACGCCCTGGTCGCCGAAGGCGGTGAAGGTGAAGGGGCGGCGGCCGGACGGCGCGGTGGTGAAGGTGCCGAGCGTCCCGGCGAGGTGCGGCGCGGCGGGGTCGAAGCCGTCGTGGCCGACGCCGTAGTAGTACGTCGTGCCGGGCTGGAGGCGGCTGAGGCGCGCGTGCAGGAAGTACTGGGTGACGTCGGGGCTCGCGCCGACGCCCGCGGGCGTGTGCAGGGCGCGGATCTCGGCGGGGATGCGGTGCGACAGGTTCCACGGGTGGGTGCCGACGCGCAGGAACGGCTTGGCGACGGCGACCGGGACCTGCCAGGAGACGGTCATCTCGGTGCGCGGGTCGGCGCCGAAGGCCAGGTGGCGGCCGGTGGGCGCGACGAGGGCGCCGTCGATCTTCGGCGCGGTGCGCGGGACGGCCGGGGTCGCGGCGCGGGCGGTGTCGGTGAGGACGCCGGTGGCGGCGAGGGCGCCCGCCGCGACGGCGCCGCCGCGCAGGACGCCGCGCCGGGAGAGGCGGGAGCGCAGGTACTCGTACTGCTCGGCCATGCTCATGCGCTCGGCGAGCCGGTCGGGGATCCCCATGCGTGGTGTGTTGTTCACGGTGGCCAGGGTGGCGCGCGGGACCGTTCCAAGAGTGCCGTTGCGATGAATTTCCTCGATACAGCGCGTGACGCGCTCCGGGTTAGAAGGGCGGCGGGACGTCGTCGTCCGGTTCGGCGACGGATGCGACGGCCCAGAACAGCAGCGCGATCCCGGCCGCGCCCGGGTCGGCGGCGCCGAGCGCCCGGTCGCCGAGGTAGCTGGCGCGGCCCCGGCGGGCGCGCAGGCCGGCGGTGCGGGCGGCCCCGTCGGCGGCGGCGCGCGCGGCGGCGGCGAACGGGCGCGGGCCGTGCAGGGCGTCGACGGCGGGGGCGAGGGCGTCCACGAGCGTGCGGTCGCCGATCTCGGCCTCGCCGACGCGGCGGATCGCGCCGAGCCCGGCGGCGGCGCCGGACGCGAACGCCCCCGGGTCCGCGGCGAGCGCGCGGGCGATCTCGGTGAACAGCAGGCCGAACAGGGGGCCGCTGGTGCCGCCGACCTCGTCCAGGAAGACCTCGCCGAGCACGGCGAACGCGGGGCCGCCCGTCCGGTCGTGGCGGGCGGCGGCGGCGCGGAGCCCGGCGCGGAGGTTGTCGCCGAAGTCGCCGTCGCCGCTGTGCCGGTCCAGGCGGGTCAGCTCGCCGTGCGCGGCGTCGACGGCGGTGGCGTAGCGGCGCAGGACGGCGTTCTGGTCGAGGTCCATCAGGCGGCTCCGTTCGCGCGGGGGAAGGCGGGCGTGACGGCCGGGGCGTCCCACCAGGGCCGCCACTCGGGCCGCAGGCGGGTGAGGGTGAGCGAGAACCCGGCCATGTCGAGGGCGGGGACGAACGTCCCGACGAGCGCGTCCGCGACCGTGAGCCCGCGCCGGTCCAGGTCGCCGGCGACGAGGTCGTAGAGCCCGTACAGCTCCAGCGGCGTGGTGCCGCCGAGGCCGTTGACGACGACCAGGACGTCGCCGGGGCCGTCGGGCAGCGCGGCGGTGACCGCGTCGAGCATCCGGGCGACCAGATCGGCGGTGGGCGGGCGGGGCACCGATCTCGCGGCCCGCTCGCCGTGGATGCCGACGCCGTACTCGATCTCGCCCGGTTCCAGGTCGAACGCGGGCCGTCCGGTGTGCGGGGACGTCTGGGCGCGGGACGCGACGGCCAGGCTCCGCGAGGCGGCGGCGACGCGGGCGCCGAGGTCGGCCAGCTCGTCCAGGCCGAGGCCCGCGTCGGCCGCGCCGCCGAGCAGCTTCTCGACGACGACCGTGGCGGCGGTGCCGCGCCGTCCGGTGGCGGTGTCGGCGGAGTCGGTGGCGACGTCGTCGTCCACGAGGACGCGCCGGGAGGCGATGCCCGCGAGCCGGAGCCGTTCGGCGGCGATGCCGAAGTTGATGCGGTCGCCGGTGTAGTTCTTCACGACGTGCAGGACGCCGTCCGGTCCGGCGGCGGCGCGGCTCGCCGCGAGGACCTGCCGGTTGTGCGGGGACGCGAACACCTTGCCGGGCGCGACGGCGTCGAGCATGCCGCGGCCGAGGAACCCGGCGTGCAGCGGCTCGTGGCCGGACCCGCCGCCGGAGACCAGGCCGACGCGGCGCGCGGGGGCGCGGTCGCGGGCGAGGAGGTGCGGCGGGTCGTCGCGCAGTTCGACCAGGGCCGCGTGGGCGCGGGCGAAGCCGCGCAGCGCGGGCGGGACGGGGTCGCCGTCCGCGGGGAGGAAGGGGCCGCCGGGGGTCGTTCGGTCCGTCGCCATGCCTGCGGTGTACCCGCTCGCGTCCCTTCCGTCCCGGCCGTCCCGCCCGCAGCGTAATGAAAATCATTGCTATTGATCTCCGGTGCCCGCCGGGTTAGCGTCGGGGAGCGGTCCTTCCGCGGCACGTCTCGCCGATCCGAGGAGTCTCCGTCTTGTCCCTGGACGTTTCCCCCGACCTGCTCGCCAAGGCGCAGCGGGGTCCCGTCGACGACGCCGAGTTCATCGCCTGCATCCGGGAGTCGCTCCCCTATGCCTGGAACCTCGTCACCGAGCTGATCGCCCGGCTCCGGACCGAGGGCGGCGAGTTCGCGGACAACCTCACCCCGCCACCGGACGAGCAGGCCCGCGGCCAGCTCCTGCGCATGCTCGCCAGCGACGCGATGCGCACCTCGATCGAGCGCCACTTCGGGGTGGCGCTGGCATTCCAGAACTGTCACCGGCTGGCGGTGTTCGCGCAGCCGGGCACCCCGGCGCACGACGCGTTCGTGACGGCGCGCGAGCAGATCCTCAACCAGTCGCCCGAGCTGCGCGACTGCTGAGCCGGGGCCGGGTCCCCGCCCGTCACGCGGGGACCCGGCGCGCGGTCCAGCCCCGGCGCGTCCGGACGGCCCCGACGGCCCGGCACGCCACGTAGATCAGGAACGACAGCGTCGTGACGTAGGGGCTGATCGGGATGCTCGCGCCGAGCGCCAGCAGGATCCCGCCGAGCATCGCGGCCGTCGCGAACACGACGCTGAGCACCGGCGCGAGGACGGGCGACGCGGTCACCCGCAGCGCCGCCGCCGCGGGCGTGCAGAGCAGCGCCAGCACGAGCAGCGCGCCGACGATCTGCACCGACGCGGCGACCGCCAGGCCGAGGACGAGCATGAACGCCAGCGACAGCGCGCCCGCCGGGACGCCCCGCGCGGCGGCGACGTCCGGGTCCACGCTCGCGAACGTCAGCGGGCGCCACAGGACCGCCAGGCACAGCACGACGAGCACCGAGATCGCGACGAGCCAGGACAGCCGGGGCGTGTCGATCGCGACGATCTGGCCGGTGAGGACGCCGAACTTGTTGACCGACCGTCCCTTGTAGAGCGCGAGGAACAGCACGCCGAGCCCGAGCCCGGTCGGCATCAGCACGCCGATGAAGGAGTTGCGGTCGCGGGCGCCCGCGCCGAGCACGCCGATGAGCGCGGCGGCGGCGAGCGCCCCGGCCAGCGAGCCGACGACGACGTTGAACCCGAACAGCAGCGCGGCGGCGGCCCCGGCGAACGACAGCTCGCTGACGCCGTGGACGGCGAACGTGACGTCCCGCAGGAGGACGAACGTCCCGACGAGCCCGCCGACGAGCCCGAGCACCGCGCCCGCGACCAGCGAGTTGCGGACGAGCGACAGCAGCTCCCCGTAGTGGTCGAAAGAGAAGATCTCGTGCCAGACGCTCATGCTGTGTTTCCCGTTCGCCTACGGCGCGCCAAAGCCGCGCGCTTCCCTCGTCGCTCTGGTCGCAAGCTCCCGGCGCTCCTCAGTCCAGCGCGCGGCGCGCGCCTCCGGCTCGCTCATGCCGTCCCCTCCGCCCGGACCGGCGGGGCGCCGACGACGGCGACGTGGTCGCCGGCGCGGACGACCTGCACGGGCGTCCCGTAGAGGTCCGACAGCACGGGGGATGTCAGGACGTCGTCCGGCGCGCCGATCCGGAACCGTCCGCCCGCCAGGTACAGGACGCGGTCGGCGAGACCGAGGATCGGCTCGATCTCGTGGGTGACGAACACGACGGCGGTGTCGCGGGTGCGGCGGCGCTGGTCGATGAGCCCGGCGACGGTGGCCTGGCTGCCGGGGTCGAGGGACAGCAGGGGCTCGTCGCACAGCAGGATCCGGGGATCGGACGCCAGTGCCTGCGCGACCCGGACCCGCTGCCGCTCGCCGCCCGACAGCAGCCGCAGCGGGACGTCGGCGTAGGGCTCGGCGCCGACGGCGCGCAGCGCGTCCTCGACCCGCTCGCGGACGGCGCCGCGTGCGCGGCCGAACCCCCAGCGGTGGCCGTCCACGCCGAGCCGGACGAAGTCGCGCGCCCGCAGCGGGGTGAGCGGCGAGACCTCCAGGCGCTGCGGGACGTACCCGACGCGGTCGCCGCCGCGCCGGGGGGCGCGGCCGGCGATCTCGACCGTCCCCTCGGTCAGCCGCCGGAGGCCGAGCAGGACGCGCAGGAGGCTGCTCTTCCCGGTGCCGTTGGCGCCGAGGACGGCCAGGAACTCGCCAGGCCGCACCTCCAGGTCCAGGCCGCGCCAGAGCACGCGGCTGCCGTAGGCGAGGCCCGCGCCGCGCAGCGCGATGGCCGGTGTCATGACAGTGCGGCCCGGAGCGCGGCGAGCGTGCCGGCCATCCAGGTCTGGTAGGTCTTCCCGGCGGGCATCGTCTCGGTGACGGGCACGGACGGGATCCCGGCGTCCTTCGCCGCGGCCTCCAGCTTCTCGGTCTCGGGCCCGGCGGTCTGAGCGTTGTAGACGAGCGCCTCGACCTTCTTGCCGGTGAACAGCGCGAGCGTCTGTTGCAACACGCGGGCGGGGACGTCGTCGCCCTCCTCGACGGCCTCGCTGAACTCGTCGGGCGTCGCGTTCTTCAGCCCGGCGGCGTCGAGCAGGTAGAGCGGGACGGGCTCGGTGATCGCGACTCCGGCGCCCGCGTGCACGGTCTTCAGCGCGGCGGTCTCCCGCTCCAGCGGCGCGAGCGCGCGCTTGAACGTCGCCGCGTTCGCGGTGAACGCGGCGGCGTGCGCCGGGTCGGCCTTGCCGAGCGCGCCGGCGACGCCGTCGGCGAGCCTGGCCATCGACGGGACGTCGTACCAGACGTGCTCGTTCAGCTCGCCGCCCGCGGGCGCGGTCCGTCCCGAGATCCGGACGGCGTTGAGGACGGTCGCCGACGAGTTGTGCGCCGTCTTCAGCATCCGGTCCACGAAGTCGTCGTAGCCGCCGCCGTTCTCGATGACGACCTTCGCGCGGGACAGTTCGAGCTGCGTGCGGGTGCTGGCCTCGTAGGAGTGGGGGTCCTGGCTCGGGTCGCTGATGATCGACGTGACCGCGACCCGGTCGCCGCCGATCTGGCGGGCGATGTCGCCGTAGACGTTCGTGGACGCCACGACCGCGACCGTCCCGTCGCTCTCCGGGCCGTCGCCGGACCCGCCGCACGCGGTGAGCAGTCCGGCGCCGAGGACCAGCGCTCCGCCGAGGAGGGACGTTCTGGGCATGGGGGTCTCCCAAAGCAATATTGATAACCGTTTTCATTTCGTACTATGCCACAGCCCGGCCAATCGGTCATCTCGGACGGATGCCCGGCGCGAAAAAGCGGGTCCCGGCACTGCCGGGACCCGCGCAACGCGCCCGGTCAGGGCAGCAGGCCCCGCTCGTAGGCGCGGACGAGACGGCGCGGCACGCGGACCGTCCGCCCGTCCACGATCACGGTCACCAGCGCGGGCGGCTCGGCCCTCCACCGCGCACGCCGGGACCGCGTGTTCGAGCGCGACGTCCTCCGCTTCGGGACGGCCATGCGATCACCAGCTCGCCTTCGTCACGCCGGGCAGCTCGCCCCGGTGGGCCATCTCGCGGAACCGCACCCGCGACAGGCCGAACTTGCGCAGGTGGCCGCGCGGGCGCCCGTCCACCGCGTCGCGGTTGCGCAGGCGGGTGGCGCTGGCGTCGCGCGGCTGGCGGCGCAGTTCGCGGACCGCCGCGTCCCGGTCCTCGGGCGCGGTGCGCGCGGACGCGATGACCCGCTTCAGCTCGGCGCGGCGGGCGGCGTACCGCGCGACCGTCGCCCGGCGGCGCGCGTCCGCCGCGATCTTGCTCCGCTTGGCCATCAGACCTTCTCCCCGCGCGCCCGGATCCGGGCGACCGCCGCCTCGACGCCGATCGCGTCGATCGTCTTGATCGCCCGCGCCGACAGCCGGAGCCGGACGAACCGCCGCTCGCTCGGCAGCCAGTAGCGCTTGCGCTGGATGTTGGGATCGAACCGGCGCGGCGTGCGGCGGTGCGAGTGGGACACGCTCCTGCCGAACGCGGGTTCGGAGCCGGTGAGCTGGCAGCGGCGCGCCATCAGCGCTCCTCGCGGTACAGCACGTGGCGGCGCACGACGGGGTCGTACTTGCGCAGCGTGAGGCGGTCGGGGTCGTTGCGCCGGTTCTTGCGGGTCACGTAGGTGTGCCCCGTCCCTGCGGTCGATCGCAGCTTGACGACCGGCCGCAGCTCGTTGCGGGCCATGCGCTCTCCTCTCGTCGGTGGACGACCCATGGTAGCGATAACCGTTTTCATTTCGGAACCGGACGGCGTGTGGGCGACGTCACCCGCGCGCCGGATCCCGGTGCCGTTCACGGGCCCGTCATCCGCGGTTGGCCCCCGTGATCAGGTGCGGGCCTAGGGTCCGGCGGCGGGCCGGTCATCCGTACCGGCCCGGAATCCAGAGGGGATTCGATGCGCCGAAGAACGCTCTCCACGTCCGTGCTCGGGGCCGTCGCCGTGCTCGCGACCGCCACCGCCGCGTTCGCCGCCGGCCCGGGCGGCGCGAACACGCCGCTGGCCGACCATCTCGTCGGCCGTCAGCAGGACGGTTCCGTCCTGACGTCCAACAACCAGTACGTCACGCCCGCCGGGACGAGCATCGAGCAGTCGGGCCGTCCGATGGACCTCGCCGTGCGCCCGGACGGCCGCACCGCCGTCGACCTCACCAAGTCCGGCGCCGGCCTGTTCACGGTCGTGGACCTCGCGGGCGGCAAGGTGCTCCAGCAGTACACGCCGCCGAAGGGCACCGGCAGCGGCAACATCGGCGTGACCGGTCTGCTTTACAGCCGCGACGGGAACACGCTGTACGCGACGCAGAGCAAGAACCTGCTGAAGTTCCCGGTCGCCGCCGACGGCACGCTCGGCAAGCCGTCCGTCATCGCGCTCCCCGCCGACGCCGACGTCCCGAAGGACGCGAACGGCACGGCCGCCGCGCCGCTGCCGACCGGCCTGGCCTGGTCGCCGGACGGGTCGAGGATCCTGGTCGTCCTGGACGGCTGGAACCGGCTCGGCGTCCTCGACCCCGAGACGGGCGCGCTCACTGCGCAGACGCCCGTCGGCGTCGCGCCGCGCGACGTCGTCGTGGTCGGCAGGCACGCGTTCGTCGGCAACGAGGGCGGCCGGACGCCGCGCGCGGGCGAGCGCACCAACCTCAGCTACGACTCCCCCGTGCTCGCCGACCGGCGCGACGGCCGCGCGGCCTCCGGGACGGTCTCGGAGATCGACCTCGCGGCGAACAAGGTCGTCCGCACCTACAAGGTCGGGCTGGACCCGAGCAGCCTCCTCGCGCACGGCACCGAGGTGCTCGTGACGAACTCCAGCGACGACACCGTCTCGGTGATCGACACCGTGCGCGGGCAGGTGGCGCGGACGTTCAACGTCAACCCGCTGCCCGGCCAGCCGTACGGCAGCTCGCCGAACGCGCTGGAGTTCCTGGACGCGAGCCACCTCGTCGTGAGCCTCGGCCGCAACAACGCGCTGGCCGTCTACGAATACACCGGCGCGCACCGGCCCATCGCGTTCGACGGGCTCATCCCGACCGGCTGGTACCCGGGGACCGTCCGCTGGAACGCGGCGCTCGGCAAGCTCGTCGTGGCGAGCCAGGCGGGCGTGGGCGCGCTCGGCCCGGCGCGGACGATCAGCCAGGGCCCCGGCACGACGCCCGCGACCGGCCACCAGGTGTACGCCGACGTCGGCACCGTCGGGCTCATCGCCGAGCCGACGCCGAAGGAGATGGCCGCCTACACCTCGCAGGTGTTCGCCGCCAACCAGTGGAACGGCCTGAGGGAGCGCAACAAGAAGGGCTCGCGCGGCGCCGCGCCCGTCGCCGTGCCGCTGCGCACCGGATCGCCGTCCAAGATCAAGCACGTGTTCGTGATCGTCCGGGAGAACCGGACGTACGACCAGGAGCTGGGCGACGACCCGCGCGGCAACGGCAACCCCGCGTACGCGCAGTTCGGCGCGAACGCGACGCCGAACGCGCACGAGCTCGTCCGGCGGTTCCCGCTGATCGACAACCTGTACTCCGACGGCACCAACTCCGCGACCGGGCACACCTGGCTCGACGCGGGGTTCGTCAACGACTACCTGGAGCGGTCGTACGCCAACTACATCCGCAACTACGGGCAGCCGGACGCGATGGTGTACCCGAAGTCGGGATTCCTGTGGGACAACGCGCGGGCGCACGGCCTGAGCGCGCGGGTGTGGGGCGAGTACGCCGAGTGGTTCACGACGCCGGACGGCCAGAACTGCCCCGGCACATGGACGCAGTGGTACCAGGACTCCAAGATCCTTGAGGGCAGGGCCACGGGGCAGCTCCACTCCCCGATGGGCCACTGCCAGACGAAGACCGACATCCCGTCGCTGGACGGGATCCTGTCGCGCGACTTCCCGAACTTCCAGACGCAGATCCCCGACCAGTACCGCGCGGACATCTTCGAGCGGGACTTCGCGCAGTACGTGAAGAACGGGAAGCTGCCCGCGCTGAACATGCTGTGGGTGATGAACGACCACACCAACGGCCTCAACGCCGGATACCCGACGCCGTCGGCGATGGTGGCCGACAACGACCTGGCCACCGGGCGCATCATCGACACGATCTCGCATTCCAGGTACTGGAAGGACAGCGCGGTCTTCGTGATCGAGGACGACTCGCAGAACGGCGTCGACCACGTGGACGGGCACCGCAACGTGACCATGATCGCCAGCCCGTACGCCAAGCGGGGCGCGGTCGACCACACCTACTACAGCCAGCTCAACGTCGTCCGGACGGTCGAGCAGATCCTCGGCCTGCCGCCGATGAACCAGCTCGATCTCGCCGCCGAGCCGATGTACGGCGCGTTCACCGACACGCCGGACCTCACGCCCTACGAGGTCCAGCAGAACAAGATCCCGCTGGACACGCTGAACCCGTCGGCGGCGCAGGTGACGGACGCGATGCAGAAGTCGTGGCTCGCCTGGTCGGAGAAGCAGGACTTCCGGTCCGAGGACAATCTCGCGTTCGCCCCGTTCAACCGGCTCACCTGGTACGCCTCGACCGGCTGGAAGAAGCCGTACCCGGGCGACGCGAAGGTCATGACCCCGCAGGAGGTGCTGCGGCGGTTCCCGCAGACGACCGTCGTCAACGGCACCGAGAACGACCTGCCGCGCAGCCGCGTGCCGCACAAGACGCATGCCTGACGCACCGATCGAGGCGTCCGGGCTCGTCCGGCGGTTCGGCGCCACGGTGGCCGTGGCCGGGGTCGACCTGCGGGTCGGCCCCGGCCGGGTCCACGGCATGGCCGGCCCGAACGGGGCCGGGAAGACGACGCTGCTCGCGATGATCCTCGGGCTCGTCCGGCCGGACGCGGGCGAGGTGCGGCTGTTCGGCCGCACCCACGCGGCGGACGGCGCGCGGGCCCTGGACGGCGTCGGCGGCTTCGTGGAGGCCCCCGCGTTCTACCCCTACCTCACCGGCCGCGCGAACCTGGCGCTGCTCGCCGACCTGGACGGCGGCGGCGCCCGGGACCGGATCGGCGCGGTGCTGGAGCTGGCCGGGCTCGGCGCCGCCGCCGGGGCGCGGGTCGGCGGGTACTCGGTCGGGATGCGGCAGCGGCTCGGGCTCGCGGCGGCGCTGCTGCGCGACCCCCGGCTGCTGATCCTGGACGAGCCGACGAGCGGGCTGGACCCGTCCGGCCGCCGGGACGTGCGGGCGCTCGTGGCCCGGCTCGCGGGCGAAGGCGTCGCGGTGCTGCTGAGCAGCCACGACATGGACGAGGTGGAGGACCTGTGCGACGACGTCACGATCGTCGCGGGCGGCCGGGCGGTGTTCGACGGGACGCTCGCGGAGCTGCGCGGCCGGGCGCCCGCCCCGGCGTTCCGGCTCGCGACCGGCGACGACCCGGCCGCGCTGGCTCTGGCGGCGGACGTCCCGGGCGTCACGGCGGAGGCGCGCGATGACGGGCTGCTCGTCCGCGCCCCGCGCGAGCGGCTGGACGCCTACGTGATCGCGCTCGGCCGCGCGGGCGTCGCCGTCCGCGCGCTCGCGCTGGAGTCCTCCGCGCTGCGCGGCGCGTTCTTCGCCCTCACCGAGGGGGCGGACGCGTGAGCGGGACGTGGACGGTGCTCCGCTGGGAGCTGTTCAAGATCACGCGGCAGGCGAAAGCGCAGCTCGTCCTCGCGGCGTGCCTGCTCGGGCCGTTCCTGTTCGTCGCGGCGCTGAACGCGCAGGGCAACGTTCCGCAGGACACGCTGTTCGGCCGCTGGGTCCACGACAGCGGGTTCGCGGTCCCGCTGGTCGTGCTCGGGTTCGCCGGGCAGTGGGCGCTGCCGGCGGTCACGGCCGTCGTCGCCGGGGACATGTTCGCCGCCGAGGACCGGTACGGGACGTGGAAGACGATCCTCACCCGCTCGCGCGGCCGCACGCAGGTCTTCGCCGGCAAGGCCCTCGCCGCCACCGCGTTCTCCGTGGCCGCGACCGTCGTGCTGGCGCTGGCGAGCCTCGCGGCGGGCGTGCTGCTCGTCGGGCGGCAGCCGATGGTCGGCCTGTCGGGGACGCTGCTGCCCGCCGGACGCTGCACGGCTCTGGTGCTGGCGAGCTGGGCGTCGGTGCTGCCGCCCGTCCTGGCGTTCACCGCGCTCGGGCTGCTGCTGTCGGCCGCGGGCCGCAGCGGCGCGCTCGGCATCGGCGGGCCGGTCGTGCTCGGGCTGGTGCTCCAGCTCGTCTCGCTGGTGAACGCGCCGGTGCTCGTCCGGACGCTGCTGCCGACGACGCCGTTCGGGGCGTGGCACGGGCTGTTCGCCGACCCTCCGTTCTACGGGCCGTTGCAGCAGGGGACGCTCGTCAGCGTCCTCTACCTGGCCGTGTGCGCGGGCGCCGCGTACGCGCTGCTGCGCCGCCGCGACATCACGGGGGGCTGAGAAATGCGCAGGTATCTGGGCGCGGCGGTCGCGGCGGCGGTCGTCGCCGGGGCCGCGGGCTGCGGGACGTCCGGCGTCACCCGGACGCGGCTGAACGACGCCGTCGCGCCGACGTTCGCCCACCTGTACGTGCTCCAGCAGTCGTTGCGCGGCCGGACGGTCCGCGCGGCCGACCTGCGGGCGCGGGCCGACTGCGGGCGCGGCGGCCCGGACGTCGCCGACAGCGGCGCGGGCAACGACTGGGCCTGCACGATCACCTGGTTCAACACCGGGCCGGGCGTGGCGGTGAACGCGTCCTACCAGGTGCACGTCCAGACCAACGGCTGCTACACCGCCGACGGCGACGGGCCCGCCGACCTCAACGGGCAGCAGACGATCACGGCGGCCGACGGCGCGACCGTCGCCAACCCCCTGTGGCAGTTCGACGGCTGCTTCGACACGACCTGACGGGCGTCCTCAGCCGGGGGCGTCGGGGACGAGCACCGGCAGGGCCGCGCGCAGCGCCGCGAGCGCGGTGGTCGTCCCGGCGGTGCGGTCCAGGACGAGCGCGCCCTCGATCGCGGCGAGCAGCAGGTGGGCGAGCCCGGCGGCGCGGTCCTCGGCGTGGCCCTCGCGGACGAGCGCGGTCCGGATGACCGTGCCCCAGGACCCGAACTGCCGGACGGCCTCGTCCCGGATCGCCCGGCCCGCGATCGGCGACTCGACCGCCAGCAGCGCGATCGGGCAGCCCTCCAGGCCGTCGCTGGCCGCCATCGACTCCATGAGGACGCCGAGCGTCCGGTCGATGCCGGCGCGGGTGCCGAGCGCCGCGACGTCCGCCGCGATCCGGCCGCCGATCCGCTCGCCCTCGCGGCGGACGACCTCGGCGGCGACCTCGCGCTTGCCGCCGGGGAAGTGGTGGTAGAGCGACCCGACGACCGTGCCGCTCTCGTCCAGGAGCTGCTTCACGCCCGTCGCGGCGTAGCCCTGGCGCATGAACAGCTCGCCCGCGGTGCGGAGCAGGCTCTCGCGGGCGTCCTGCTCGACGCGCCGGACCGTGTCGGCCATCGTGGCACCCCTTCCCGGAGGCCGATTGTAGGGCGGCCCAGGGACATCGCCGGGCGCCGGTCTACGATCATCGAAAGCCGAGGGGGACGCCATGTCGCGCCGCGACCAGATCCGAATGACCGGCGACGAGCTGGACGCGTTCCTGCGCGCGTCGCGGACGGTCACGTGCGCGACGCTCGGCCCGAACGGCAGGCCGCATCTCGTGCCGCTGTGGTTCGTCCCGCACGACGGCGCGATCGCCTGCTGGACCTACCGCCGGTCGCAGAAGGTCGCCAACCTGCGCCGCGAACCGCGGGCCACCCTCCAGTTCGAGGACGGCACGGACTACGCCGAGCTGCGCGGCGCGACGATGGAGTGCGACGCCGAGGTGGTGGACGACGCCTCCCGGACCGCCGCCGTCGGGCTCGCGCTGACGGCCCGGTACGCGCTGGACGGCGGATCCGCCGCCGAGGTCCCGGCGGAGCTGGTCGAGTTCGTCCGGGGGCAGGCGGAGAAGCGCGTCGCGCTGCTCTTCCGGCCCACCCGGACGGTCACCTGGGACCACCGCAAGCTCGGCGGAACCTACTGATCCGGCTACTGCGCGACGGCTCCCGCGCCGGCGCGGCCGTAGTCGTCGTCCAGGCGCTCGATGTCGTCCTCACCGAAGTACGTCCCGGTCTGGACCTCCACGAACACCGCCGGGACGTCGCCGTGGTTGGCGGCGCGGTGCGCGCTGCCCGCCGGGACGTCCACCGACTGGCCCGGCAGCAGGACGGTCTCCGCGCCCTCGATCGTCACGTGGAGCGTTCCGGCCAGCACGTACCAGTGCTCGGAGCGGTGCCGGTGGCGCTGGTAGGACAGGCGGCTGCCGGGGGCGACCTCGATGCGCTTGGTCTTGTGCGCGGGCGACTCGTCCACGACGGTGTAGCTGCCCCACGGGCGCGACTCGGTGGTGGTCATGCGGTTCCCCTCCCAGAGGTGCCAAAGGTCGCGACGCGCAGCGCCGCGGGGTCGAAGCCGTCCGGCGGGTCCTCGGCACGGACGCCGTCGCGCAGATCAAGATAGTTGCGGCCGAGGACCGCTCCGGGCGCGGGCGGCACGATCCGCGCGAGGTAGCCGTACCCGGCCGAGGTCAACGTGAGGTCGGCGCGGCCGTCAACGTTCGGTCCGGACGCCGGTCCGACGCGTCCGGCGGCGAGCGGCGGGCCCTTGACCGGGCCGATCGCGCCGCCGACGTCCGACGCCCGGGGGCGGACGGTTCCCCGAAACGGGTAATCACTCGGTTTTGCCGGAAACGTCCGAGGTCGGCTAGCTTCCGTGGCCGGACCCCGAGCGGCAGAGGTGAGCGGTGACCGGAATCCCGGTGCTGGAGATCGGCGGCACGCACGTCTGCGCCGCCGTGGTCGACGGGCGGCAGCTCGTTGGAACGATCCAGAAGCGTCCGCTGCGCGCCGACGGCACCGCCGAGGAGTTCCTGACCGCCGTCGCCGGCGCCGCCGCGCCGCTCGCCGCCGACCCCGCCGCGACCTGGGGCGTCGCCATCCCCGACCCGTTCGACTACGCGCGCGGCATCGCGCTCTTCGAGGGCGTCGGCAAGTTCGAGGCGCTGCGCGGGCTGGACGTCGGCGCCGCGCTCGGCGCGCGGATCGGCGCCGCCGGGTTCGCCTTCCTCAACGACGCCGACGCGTTCGCGCTCGGCGAGTGGGCCTACGGCGCCGCGCACGGCACGCGCCGCTGCGTCGGCGTGACGCTCGGGACGGGCGTCGGCTCCGGCTGGATCGTGGACGGACGGGCCGTGGCCGAAGGGCCGGGCGTCCCGCCGGACGGCAAGGCGCACCGCCTCACCGTCGGCGGGGCGCCGCTGGAGGACCGCATGTCGCGCCGAGCGATCCGGGCGGCGTACCGGGCGTCCGGCGGCGATCCGGACGCGGACGTCGCCGCGATCGCCGCCGCCGCCCGCGCCGGGGACGCCGCCGCGACGGCCGTCCTGCGCGCGGCCCTCGGCGCGCTCGGCGCCGCCCTCGGCCCGTGCCTGCGGGAGTTCGGCGCCGAACTGCTCGTCGTCGGCGGGTCGATGACGGGCTCCTGGGACCTGTTCGAGCCGTGGTTCCGCGCCGCCGCGCCGGACCTGCCGCCGGTCGCGGTCGCCGCCGACGCGACTGCGTCCGCGCTGGCGGGCGCGGCGCGGCACGCGCGGGCGGGCCGCTAGGCCCACGCCTCCGCGAGCAGCTCGTAGGAGCGGACGCGGTCGGCGTGGTCGTGGGTGATCGTGGTGACGAGCAGTTCGTCGGCGCCCGTCACGCGCCGCAGCGTCTCCAGCCCGGCCGCGACGGTCTCGGGCGACCCGACGAACTGGGTGTCGACCCGGTCGGCGACGAGCGCGCGGTCCTCGGCGGTCCACTCGTGGGCGGCGGCGTCGGCCTCGGTCGGGTACGGGATCGCGGCGAGGCTCGTGCGGATGCTGCGCACCCACAGCCCGTACGGCGACGCGAGCAGGCGGGCCTCCTCGTCGGTCGGGGCGGCGACGACGTCGGCCGAGACGACGACGTAGGGCTCGTCCAGGACGTCCGACGGCTTGAACGCGGCCCGGTAGGCCTCGACGGCCTCCACCACGTTCGCCGGGCTGACGTGGTAGTTCGCCGCGAACGGCAGGCCGCGCTCCCCCGCGACCCGCGCGCTCTGCCCGCCGCTGCTGCCGAGGATCCAGAGCGCGAGGTCGGCGCCCTCGCCCGGGACGGCCTGCGCGCGGTGCCCGTCCGGGGACTCGTAGGCGCCGGTCAGGAGCCGGACGATGTCGTCCACCACGTCGGCGAAGTCCGGGGACTCCGCGCCCGGCTGCTGGAGCAGCGTCGTGAGCAGCGCGAACCCCGCCGACTTGGCGAGCAGCGGGCCGAAGTCATAGGGCTTCGGCAGGAGCAGGCCGTCCACGACGCGCGCCTCGCGCGGCGGGGGCGGGCTGTCGGCGCGGCGCAGCGCCTCGGCGCGGCGCTGCCCGGAGCGGCCGAGGCCGAGGTCGATCCGGCCGGGGTACAGGGCGTCGAGGGTGGCGAACTGCTCGGCGACGGCGAGCGGCGTCCAGTGCCCGGTCTGCACCGCGCCGGACCCGACGCGCAGCCGGGACGTCGCGGCGGCGACCGCGCCGATGAGCACCTGCGGCGCGGAGCTGGCCACGCCGGGCGCGAGGTGGTGCTCGGCCAGCCAGTACCGGCGGTACCCGGCGGCCTCGGTGCGGCGGGCGAGGTCGAGCGTGTTGCGGACGGCCTGCGGCGCGGTGCCGCCCGCCGGGATCGGGACCAGGTCGAGGACGGACAGCGGAACGGTCATGACGGCGACTCCACGGAAGGGGCGGGGAACGGACGGCTCGGGATCTCCTTGCGGAGCACGGGCGCGACGTCGCGCTGGAACAGCTCCAGCGACGCGCGGTGCAGGTACGGGGGAAGCCCGTCGGCGTCGGCCTGGACGTGCATGACCTCGTGCCCGAACCGGTCGTGGTAGCGGTGGACCTTGTCGATGATCTGCTGGGGGCTGCCGACGAGAATGGAGCTGCGTTCGACGGCGTCCTCCAGCGTGGGGAAGACGGGTTCGATCCCGACGCGGCGGAACAGCGCGAGCCGCGCGTCGTACACGGGCCGGTACGCGGCGAGGGCGTCCTGCGAGCGTTCGGCGACGTACAGCCCGGCGCTGCCCGCGCCGATGAGCGCCCGGCCCGGGTCGTGGCCGTGGTGGGCGAGCCGTTCGCGGTAGTGGTCGATCAGCGCGGCGTACGGCTCGATGGGGTTGGTGACGTTGGCGGAGAACAGCGGGTCGCCGTGGATCGCGGCCAGCTCCACCGACTCCTCGCTGGTGGCGCTGCCGTGCCAGACGCGCGGGATCCGCAGCGGGCGCGGCAGGATCTCGGCGTCGGTCAGGGACGGCCGGTAGCGGCCCGACCAGGTGACGCGGTCCTCCCGCCAGAGGCGCCGGAACAGCTCGTAGCCCTCGCGGTTGCGCTCCCACTGGTCGTCGGCGCTGACGTGGAACACCTGCGCCTGCGCCGCGCCGTTGCCCTTGCCGATCATGAGTTCGAGGCGTCCGCCCGCCAGGTGGTCCAGCGTGGCGTAGTCCTCGTAGGCGCGGACGGGGTCGAGCAGGCTCAGCGTCGTCACGGCCGTGAACAGCCGGATCGCGGACGTCCGCGCCGCGATGTGGCTGAGCACCACCGGCGGCGCGGCCGACAGGAACGGCCGCTCGTGCCGCTCGCCGACGCCGAACCCGTCGAAGCCGAGCCGTTCGGCGAGGACGGCGTTGTCCACGACCTCGCGGAACCGCTCGGTGACGGGCTTGTACCGCCCGGTCAGCGGATCGGGCGCGTGGACGATCAGGCTGATCGCGAGGAACTTCATGCGCGTGCCCCCGTCATGGCGCCGCCGCGTACCGGTTCGCGGGGCGGGGCAGGCCGAATCGGGCGCGGAGCGTGTCCTCGGCGTAGGCGTCGCGGAACGCGCCGCGCCGCCGCAGCTCGGGCACGAGCCCGTCGGCGATCGCGGTGAGGTCGTGCGGGAGGACGCCCGGCCGCAGCCGGAATCCGGCGAGCCCGGCGGCGCTTCGGTCCAGAAGCAGGTCGGCGAGTTCGGCGGGCGTCCCGGCGAAGACCTCGGCGTCGGAGGCGAGCGGGTCGACGCGGTCGAGGCGGGCGAGCCGGGCCGCGGCGGCGCCGGGCTCGTCGTCCAGGAACACGACGAGATCGCCGAGGACGGCGAGCGGGGCGCCGGTCCGTCCGGTCTCCGCCTCGGCCGCGCGGATCTCGCCGATGATGGACGCGGCCTCGTCGCGCGAGTGCGGGGTCACGAACACGACGTCCGCGCCGCGCGCCGCGAACCGGTAGATCGGCGCGCTGTGGGCGAGGGCCGTGACGAGCGGCTGGCCCTGCGGCGGACGCGGCGTGATCGACGGCCCGCGCACGCTGAACTGCTCGCCCGCGAAGTCGATGTAGTGCAGTTTGTCGCGGTCCAGGAAGCGGCCGGTGGCGGCGTCGCGGATCTCGGCGTCGTCCTCCCAGCTGTCCCAGAGGCGGCGGACGACCTCGACGTGGTCGCCGGCCTCGGTGAGCAGCCCGGCCACGAGCGCCTCGGTCTCGGGCGCGCCGAAGTCGGCGGGCGTCAGCTCGGGCAGGACGCGGCGGCCGAAGTGGGCGGCCTCGGCGGCGCGCGCGGAGATCTGCGGGCGCCAGCCCGCGCGGCCCCGGCTGACGAAGTCCAGCGACGCGATGCCGATGCCGACGTGGAACGGCTCGGTGTGCGTGGTGCTCGTCGTCGGGACGATCCCGACGTGCGTCGTCTCCGGCGCGACGCGGGCGGCGATCAGCACCGCGTCGAGCCGTCCGCGCACCTGGTCGGTGCGGTGGTCGAAGGCGAGCGGGACCGACGACTGGGGTCCGAGGGCGTCCTCCAGCGTCACGAGGTCGAGGGCGGCGCGCTCGGCCTCCCGCACCAGGCCGGTCCAGTAGCCGGCGGTGAACACGTCGCCGGGACGGGCGCCGGGCTCGCGCCAGGACGCGGGGTGCCAGCCGGTGCCGTCCAGCGCGACGGCGAGGTGAAGGTGGGTCACGAGGTCTCCTCAGCGGTACGGGCCGGGCCGAGCCCGAGGTGGTCGCGCAGCGTCGGCCCGGTGTAGTCGGCGCGGAACACGCCCTTCTCCTGGAGCAGCGGGACGACGTGCTCGGCGAGGTCGTCCAGCCCGCCCGGCGTCAGGTGCGGGACGAAGATGAACCCGTCGGCAGCGTCGGTCTGGACGAACTCGTCGATGCGGTCGGCGACCGTGCGGGCCGTCCCGACGAACGTCTGCCGCGCGGTCGTCTCGATGGCGAGGTCGCGGATGCTGAGCCCGCGTTCCCCGGCGAGGGCGCGCCACTGCCGGACGGTCGCGGCGCGGTCGCCCCGGAACTGGGCGCGGCCCTTCGACACGCCCTCCCCGAGGTCGGGTTCGACGTCCGGGAGCGGGCCGTCGGGGTCGTAGCCGGACAGGTCGCGTCCCCACACCGCCTCCAGGAAGGCGATGGCGGTCTGCGGGGAGACCTGGGCGCGGCGGATCTCGGCGGCGCGCTCGGCGGCGTCCGCGTCGGTGTCGCCGAGGACGTAGGTCACGGCCGGGAGGATCTTCAAGTCCTCGGACCGGCGGCCGTACTTGGCGAGGCGGCTCTTGACGTCCTTGTAGAACGCGCGGCCGTCCTCCAGCGTGCTGTGCCGGCTGAAGATGACGTCGGCGTCGCGGGCGGCGAACTCGCGGCCCTCCTCGGAGTCGCCCGCCTGGATGATCACTGGATGGCCCTGCGGCCCGCGCGGCGTGGCGAAGCGCCCGTGGATGTCGAAGTGGCGGCCGTGGTGGGCGAACTCGCCCGCGCCCTCGCGGACGAACTGCCCGGCGGCGGGGTCGGCGAGCAGGTCGCGGTCGGTCCAGGAGTCCCACAGCTCGCGCGCGGTCTGGAGGAACTCGGCGGCGCGGGTGTAGCGGTCGGCCTCGTCCAGGAACCCGCCGCGCCGGAAGTTCTCGCCGGTGAACGCGTCGTAGCTCGTCACGACGTTCCAGGCGGCGCGCCCGCCGCTGAGGTGGTCCAGCGACGCGAGCCGCCGCGCGACCTCGTACGGCTCGTTGAACGTCGAGTTCACGGTCGCGGCGAGGCCGAGGCGCGTCGTCACGGCGGCGAGCGCGGACAGGACGGTCAGCGACTCGGGCCGTCCGGCGACGTCGAGGTCGTGGATGCGGCCCTTCAGCTCGCGCAGCCGCAGGCCCTCGGCGAGGAAGAAGAAGTCGAACTTGGCGCGCTCGGCCGTCCGCGCCAGGTGGACGAACGACGCGAAGTCGATCTGGCTCCCCGAGCGCGGGTCGGACCAGACCGTCGTGTTGTTGACGCCCGGGAAGTGCGCCGCGAGATGGATCTGTCTGGGCATTCGGACTCTCCTTAGTGCGCCGGTTCGGCGCTGGGCAGCGTCGGGACGGCGGCCAGCAGTTCCCGCGTGTAGTCCGCGCGGGGCTCGGTGAGGACGCGGCGGGCGGCGCCGGCCTCGACGACCCGGCCGTCCTTGAGGACGAGGACCCGGTCGCTGACCCGGCGGATCACGCCGAGGTGGTGGGAGATGAACAGGCAGGCGACGCCGAGGTCGTCCTGGAGCCCGGCGAGCAGGTCCAGGACCTGCGCCTGCACCGACACGTCGAGCGCGGAGACCGGCTCGTCGCACACGAGCACGCGCGGGCCGGGGGCGAGCGCGCGGGCGATGGCGACGCGCTGGCGCTGCCCGCCCGACAGCCGCAGCGGCCGGCGGTCCAGGACGGACGCGTCCAGCCCCACGCGTTCGAGCAGCTCGACGGCCCGGTCCCGGCGGGCGCGGCGGGGCGTCCCGCCGACCTCCAGCGCCTCGTCCAGGACGCGGCGGACGGTGAAGCGGGGGTCGAACGAGCCGAGCGGGTCCTGGTAGACGACCTGGACGTGCCGCCGCAGCTCCCGGCGCTCCTTGGCGGTGAGCCGGTGCCACGGACGGCCGTCCACGGCGGCCTCGCCCGCGTCGGGGTCGAGCAGGCCGAGGACGAGCCGGGCCGTCGTGGTCTTGCCCGACCCCGACTCGCCGACGATGCCGAGCGTCTCCCCCGCGCGCAGCTCGAACGACACGTCGTCCACGGCGCGGCGGCCCTTGAAGTCCTTGACCAGGCCGCGCGCCGCAATGACCACCTCGCCCGGCGGCCGGGCGGGCGCCGGTTTCGGGGAGTTCGGGACGGCGTCCAGGAGCGTCCGCGTGTAGGGGTGGCCGGGCGCGGTGAGGACGTCGCGGACGGGGCCCTCCTCGACGACGCGCCCGTCCTTCAGCACGAGCACCCGGTCGGCCAGCTCGGCGACGACGGCGAGGTCGTGGCTGATGAGCAGCAGCGCCGTCCCGGCCGCGCGGCGCTCGGCGAGCAGCCGCAGGATCTGCGCCTGCACGGTGACGTCGAGCGCGGTGGTCGGCTCGTCGGCGATGAGCAGCGCGGGGTCGCAGGCCAGCGCGGACGCGATGAGCGCCCGCTGCCGCAGCCCGCCCGACAGCTCGTGCGGGCGCTGGCGGGCGCGGCGCTCGGGCTCGGGGACGCCCGCCGCGCGCAGCAGCTCCACGACGCGGGCCGTCCGCTCCGCGCGCGACAGGCTGCGGTGCAGGGTCAGCGCCTCGGCGATCTCGTGGCCGACCGGGCGCAGCGGGTCCAGCGAGACCAGCGCGTCCTGCAGGACGTACCCGATCTCGGTGCCGCGCACCGCGCGCCAGCGCCGCTCGGTGAACCCGGTGGCGTCGGCGCCGCCGATGCGCAGCGTGTCCGCGCGGACGTCGGCGCCGTCGCCGGTGAGGCCGAGCAGCGTGCGGGCCGTGACGCTCTTGCCCGACCCCGACTCGCCGACGAGCGCGACGCACTCGCCCGGCCGGATCGTGAACGACACGTCCCGGACGGCCGCGACGTCGCCGAACGTCACCCGCAGCCCGGCGACCTCGACCAGTGCGCCGCTCACGCCGACCTCCCCTCGCTCCGGAGCTGGAGCCGCCGTCCGGCGACCGTGACGGACAGGACGGTCAGCGTGATCGCGAGGCCCGGGAAGACGGCCGTCCACCACGCGACCGAGAAGTAGTCCCGGCCCGCCGAGAGCATCGCGCCCCACTCCGGCGCGGGCGGGCGCGGCCCGAGGCCGAGGAAGCTCAGCGACGACGCGGCGACGATCGCGAGCCCGACCTCCATCGTGGCCAGCACGAACAGCGGCGCGAACGCGTTCGGCAGCAGGTGCCGCGCGACGACGCGCGCCCGCGTCAGCCCGAGGGACGTCGCCGCCTCCACGAACCCCGACCGCCCGATGACCATCGCCTGGACGCGCACGAGCCGCGCGTAGCTCGGCGCGGTGTAGAGCGCGATCGCGTAGATCGAGTTGAGCGTGCCAGGACCGGTGATCGTCAGGACGAGCAGCGCGAGCAGCAGCGTCGGCAGCGACAGGACGACGTCCATGAACCGCATGACGATCTCGTCGGCGGCCCGGCCGCCGAGCGCGGCGAGCAGCCCGAGCAGCGACCCGGCCGCGACGCCGAGCCCGGTCGCGCCGAGCCCGGCCAGCAGCGACGGCCGCGCGCCGTAGACGACGCGGGTGAGGACGTCGCGGCCGTTGGCGTCGGTCCCGAACGGGTGCGCGGCGCTCGGGCCGGTGAGCGCGTCGAGCGCGTTGGCGTCGCCCGGCCCGCCGTGGACGAGCAGGCCAGGCGCGACGGCGGCGAGCGCGACGAGCGCGAGGAACAGCGCGGCGCCCCACACGCCCGGCCGGAACCGCCGGCCGGTCCGCGCGGGCGCGGCGACGGCGAGGGCCGTCATCGCGCGGCCCCCCGCAGGCGCGGGTCGATGACGAGGTAGAGCACGTCGAGCGTGCTGCTGACCACGACGTAGACCAGGGCGGTGAACAGCACGACGCCCATCACGATCGGCAGGTCCTTGCCCCCGACGGCCGTGAGCAGGAGCTGCCCGAGGCCGGGCCGGGAGAAGATCTGCTCGACCGGGACGAGCGCGCCGAGCATCAGCCCGAACAGCCAGCCCGCGAACGTGACGGCCGGGAGCGCCGCGTGCCGGAGGGCGTGCCGCGTCCGGACGCCCGCGTCCGACATCCCCCGGGCGCGGGCGGTCAGCACGAACGGCTCCTCCAGGACGCGTTCCAGCCCCTCCCGCGTGACCTGGGTGAGCAGCGCCGTCACCGGGATCGCGACCGCGACGGCCGGCAGGACGAGCCCGCCGAAGCCGGTGGCGCCCGCCGCCGGGAACCAGCCGAGCCGGAACGAGAAGACCGTCAGCAGCAGGATCGCCGCCCAGAACGTCGGGATCGAGACGCCGACCAGCTCGATCCCCGACGACAGCGCGCGGATCCAGCGGCGCCGCCGCGCGGTGAACAGCGCGAGCGGCGTCGAGACGATCAGCGCCAGGCCGATCGAGACCAGCGTGAGCTGGAGGGACGGCGCGAGCTGCGAGCCGAGCGCCGACGCCACCGACTCGTGGAGCTGGTAGGAGCGGCCGAGGTCGCCGTGCAGGATCCGGCCGAGGTAGGCGAGGTACTGCCGCCACAGCGGCCGGTCCAGCCCGTAGTCGGCGATGATCTGCGCGCGGACCTGCGGTGTCACGGTGTTGGATCCGATCAGCGCGTCCACGACGCTGCCGGGCGTGAGGTGCAGCGCGACGAACGCGGCCGTCACCGCGCCCCACAGCACCAGCAGCGAGGTCCCGAGCCGGACGAGCACCGTCCGGACGATCCGGCGGCTCACTTCCCCGTCACCCACGCGTCGTAGAACGTCGGGTAGGCCTGCGGCTCCCAGGCGATGCCGTGGGCGCGCTTGTTCGCGCCGAGCAGGTAGTCGAAGACGTAGACGGGGAAGACCGCGCCGTCCGCCAGGACCTTCTGCTGGACCTTCGCATAGAGCGCGGACCGCTGCGCGAGGTCGGTGGTGGCGAGGGCGGCGTTCAGCCAGCCGTCCACCTGCGGGTCCTTGTAGCGGGCCGAGTTCTGGCCGAAGCTGCGCGGCGTCGAGATGCTCGCGGACGCGAACAGGTTGCGCAGGGCGTCGCCGTCGGCGCGCTGCCAGCTGAAGTCGGCGAGGTCGTAGTCGCCCCGCACCTGGCGGGCGATCAGCTCGGTGAACGTCCCGTCCTCGAACCGGACGTCGATGCCGAGCTTCTTCGCCTCGGCCTGGACCTGGACGGCGAGGACGTCCCGCTGCTCGCGCGCGAACGCCTTGGCGAAGGACCACCGGACGACGAGCCGCCTGCCATCTTTGGTGCGGTAGCCCTGCGCGTCGCGGCCCGTCCAGCCCGCTTCGTCCAGGAGCCGCGCGGCCTGCGCCGGGTCGTAGGCGCCGAGGTTCCCCGTCGCGGGGTCGTAGCCGACGGTGTTCGGGGCGATCGGGCTCGACGCCGGTGAGAACGTTCCGAAATAGAGCTTCCGCACGATCGTGCGGAAGTCGATGCCCGCGCGGAACGCCTGCCGGACGCGGAGGTCGGCGAAGACCCCGGACGCGGTGTTCGGGTAGTAGTTGTAGTTCCCGCCGGGGGCCTCGCGCGACAGGATCGTCAGCCTGGGATTGGCCTTGACCTGCCTGACGTTGGCGGGCGGGACGCTGGCGATGCCGTCCACCTGGCCGCTGGTGAGCGCGCCGAGCCGCACCGAGTCCTCGGTCAGCGTCTTGATCTGGAGCTTGTCCAGGTACGCCGGGCCGGTGTGCGCGGCGCCCTCGGGTCCCCAGTTGTAGTCCGGGTTGCGGTGGTAGGTGATGCCCTGGTGCGGGGTGAACGCGTCGATGACGAACGGCCCGGTGCCGACGACGTGCCGCGCCAGGTAGTCGGGGCCTTTCTTCAGCGACGCGGGCGACTCGATCCCGAAGTAGGCGGTGGCGAGCGCGGCGAGGAACGGCGAGTGCGGACGGGAGAAGTCCACCCGCACCGTGTGGTCGTCCAGGACGGTCGTGCCGGTGTAGGGCGTGATGAACCCGGCGGCGAGCTGCGACTTCGTCCGCGGGTCGACGATGTGGTCGAGGTTCGTCTTCACGGCGGCGGCGTCGAACGGCGTGCCGTCGCTGAACTTCACGCCCGTGCGCAGGGTGAACGTGTAGCTCTTCTGGTCGGCGGAGATCTTCCACGCGGTCGCGAGCCAGGGATGGACGCCGCCCTTGGCGTCCAGCGCGACGAGCGAGTCCAGCGCGGGCCGGGTGAACAGGCCGGTGACGTCCTGCGGGCTGGCGTGCGGGTCGAGGTTGACCGGCTCGGTGTTGACGGCGTAGACGAGCGTCCCGCCGCGCACCGGGGTGCCCGAGCCGGTGCCGCCCGCCGCGTCGGTGCCGCCGCAGCCCGCCAGCGCGAGGGCGGCGGCGAGGACGGCGGCGGCGGCGAGAGCCGGGCCTGCCGGACGGCGTGCGCGAAGCATGGGCGTGACCTCTCGATCAGAGTATTACCTACTTAAATAGTAGGAAAAATCGGAAAGATCGTCAACGTTTGCGCTCCCGAGGCCCGCCGGCCGCTGTGGCGCAACTCTCAGATCCGTCGCGAACCGGTCGATCTCCGCCCTCGGTAGCCTGTCCGCGTCCCGCCCGCCGCCGGCACCGGAGGCCCGCATGAGCCTCCCCCGCCCGCCGGACGGCGACCCCGCGCTCGTCGGCCGGACGGCGGACCTGGACCTCCTGCGCTCGTTCCTGTCGGCGTCCGCCGCCGAGGGCCGCGCGCTGGTCCTGTCGGGCGAGGCCGGGGTCGGCAAGACGGCGCTGCTGGACCGGGCCGCCGCGCTGGCGGACGCGGCGGGCGTCACCGTCCTGCGCGCGTCCGGCGTCGAGTTCGAGACCGACCTCGGGTTCGCGGGCATGAACCAGCTCCTGCTGCCGCTCGCCGACCGGCGCGGCGGGCTGCCCGCCGCGCAGCGGGACGCGCTGAACGTCGCCCTCGGCCTGGACGCCGGGCCCCCGCCCGACCGCCTGCTCGTCTTCACCGCCGCGCTGCGCCTCCTGCGGGACGCCGGACCGCTGCTCGTCGTCGTGGACGACGTGCAGTGGCTGGACCGTCCGAGCGCCGCCGCCCTGGGCTTCGTCGCGCGACGGCTCGCCGGCGCCCGCGTCGGGGTGCTGGCCGCCGCGCGGACGGAGGCCGGCGGCTTCTTCGACGCGAGCGGCCTGCCCCGGCACGAGGTGGCGCCGCTGGACGAGCCGTCCGCGGCCGGCCTGCTGCGGGCGCGGTTCCCCCGGCTCTCCCCCGGCGCGCGGCGCCGCGTCCTCGGCGCCGCGCACGGCAACCCCCTGGCGCTGCTGGAGCTGCCCGCCGCGCTGGACGACCGGCCGGGCGCGCCGCCGGCCGTCCTGCCGCTGACCGGACGGCTCCAGGCGGTCTTCGCGGCGCGGCTCGCCGGTCTCGGCCCCGAGACGCGGGCGCTGCTGCTGCTGGCCGCGCTCGACGGCGGCGGGGACCCCGGCCTGCTCCAGCAAGCGGCGGGCGCCGCCGACCTCGCCGCCCTCGCACCGGCCGAGCGCGCCCGGCTCGTCCGGGTCGACGGCGACGCGCGCCTGCGGTTCCGCCACCCGCTGATCGGGTCGGCGGTGGTCGCGGCGGCGACGCTGGCGGAGCGGCGCACGGCGCACGGGCGGCTCGCCGCCGCGCTGGCCGGCGATCCCGAGCGCGGCGCGTGGCACGCCGCCGAGGCCGCGGCGGGGCCGGACGAGCGCATCGCCGGACGGCTGGAGCGGGCCGCGCTCCCCGCGCTGCGCCGGGGCGACGCGGGTGGCGCGGTCGCCGCGCTGGTCCGCGCGGCCGAGCTGAGCCCGGGCGTCCGCGACCGCGCCCGCCGCCTCACCCGCGCCGCCTACGTCGGCGCGAACCTCGGCGGCCGGCTGCGCGAGGCCGCCGGGCTGCTGTCGGACGCCCGCCGGGCCGATCCCGAGGTCGCCGCGTCCCTGCGCGCGACGGTCGCGGCGGCGTTCCTCCTCCTGAACGGGGACGGCGAGATCCAGCTCGCCCACCGCCTGCTCACGGGCGCGATCGAGACCTCCGCCCACGACCGCGCGGACCTGTTCGAGGCGCTGCACATGCTGCTGCTCGTCTGCGTCTACGGCGGCCGGCCCGAGCTGTGGCCCGCCTTCGAGGACGCCCTGAAGGCCGCCCCGCGCCCGCTTCCGCCCGCGCTGGAGCTGTGCGGGACGCTGTTCGCCGATCCCGTCAACGCGACGCCCGCGTCCCTGCGGCGGCTCGACGCGGCGATCGCCGACCTGCGGGACCAGACCGACCCCGAGGACATCATCCGCGTCGGCCTCGCCGGAGTGTTCATCGACCGGGTCACCGCGTGCCGCGACGCCCTCGCCCGCGTCGTGGAGCTCGGACGGTCGGGGAACGCTCCCACGCCGTCCATCAACGCGCTCATCGCGCTCGCCCTGGAGGCGTTCCTCGCTGGGCGGTGGGAGCAGGCGCGGGCGCTCGCCGACGAGGCGCTCGGCGTCTGCGAGGAGCACGGCTACCACCTGCTCGCCTGGTCCGCCCGCTACCAGCTCGGGCTGCTGGCGGCCGTCCGGGGCGACGACGCGGCGGCGACCGCCCTGACCGAGCGGATCCTGGCGTGGACCGCGCCGCGCCGGATCCTGTCCGCCGAGGCCTACTGCGCGCACGTCCACACGCTGGCCGCCCTCGGCAGGGGCGACTTCCAGGACGCCTACCGGCACGCCGCCTCGGTCGCCCCGCCCGGCCGGCTGCCCGCGCACGCTCCGCAGGCTTTGTGGGTGTGCTTCGACCTGGTCGAGGCCGCCGTCCGGACGGGCCGGGACGCCGAGGCGCGGGCGCACGCCGCCGCC
This sequence comes from Actinomadura rubteroloni, assembly GCF_002911665.1. Lineage (NCBI taxonomy): Bacteria > Bacillati > Actinomycetota > Actinomycetes > Streptosporangiales > Thermomonosporaceae > Actinomadura > Actinomadura rubteroloni. The sequence continues at coordinate 628,445 of NZ_MTBP01000003.1, read as the reverse complement.
CTGGACGCCGCCGGGGTGGCGGCGCTGTCGCCCCGGTTGGTCCTGCTCGCCTCCGGCGCGTCCGCCATGACCGCGCCGGAGGACCGGTTCGGCGAGCTGTTCGAGCGGGTGCTCGCCGAACCGGGGGCCGAGCGGTGGCCGTTCGACCACGCCCGCGTCCGCCTGGCCTACGGCGAGCGGCTGCGCCGCACCACGACCGCAGGCCCCCGGCGGGCGCGCGACCAGCTCGCGCCCGCGCTCGACGTCTTCGAGCGGCTCGGCGCGCGGCCCTGGGCCGACCGCGCGCGCCGCGAGCTGGGCGCGACCTCCTTCTCCCGCGCGGACGGCGGGCTCACCGCGCGGGAGGAGGAGGTCGCGGCGCTGGCCGCCGCCGGGCTGACCAACCGCCAGATCGGGGAGAAGCTGTTCCTGAGCCCCCGGACGGTCGGCGCCCACCTCTACCGGATCTTCCCCAAGCTCGGCGTCGCGACCCGCGCCGCGCTGCGCGACGCCCTGGCCGACCGGCCCGCGCCCGCCCCGGGGTCGCGGGACGCTAGTTGGTGACCCGCCACTGGCTGTTGGCGGAGACGAGCTGGCGCGTCAGCGCCGGGGAGTCGCAGCCGCCGTCGTCGCCGGGCACCGCGGGCTGGGTGGAGTTGGCCGTGGACGCCGTGGTGAGCGGTGCCGCGCCGACACTCGTCGAGTAGGCGAGGGCCGAGCTCTCCCAGACCGCGCCCCGGGTGTCGTCGCAGAAGGCGCCCTGCCCGGTCGTGGCGTCGTAGTCGGTGTAGACCTCCCACATGTCCCAGCCGCCGCCCGTCGCGGGGAACGGAGTGCCGCCCGAACTGGTGTAGAACGTGTCCCACGACGAGGTTGTGAAGTTCCAGAGATAGGACGTCCAGGTATTGGACGCGGCGTTGGTCAGCAGAGTCTGGACCGCGTAGACGGGGTGGCCGGCGGACATGGCGGTGTACTTGGCGGTGAACGCGCTGTCCACGGTGACGCCGACGCTCCAGCCGGGGCTGGACCTGCACCAGTCCCACGCCGACACCGAGTCGCGCCCGGCGAGGTAGGTCGTCACCATCTCGATGCAGCTCTGGTTGGCGGGCAGCAGCGTCGGGGCGTAGATGTCGTCCGGGTGCCCGGCGGGCAGGACGATCGAGGGGTTGACGCTCTGGAGCGCCGCCGCGCCGTACACCTGGACGCTCGGGAACACGCCCCAGTCCATGTGCCATGAGCCGGTCCACGGCGTCTCCGTCGCGGCGACCGTCTTCGCCGTCCGCCGCTTCGCGTTTTTGAAGCGCGGCTTCTTCAGGTCGAGGAAGTGCCGGGCCGAGGAGGCGGGCATCTTCCCGGTCGTCAGCCCCGCCACCTTCTTGTGGCTGTAGGAGTTGCCGAAGGTGAACGCGCCGAGCGTGCGCGGCCGGGGCTTCGGAGCGGCGTGCGCGGTCGAGCCGAGGCCGGCGGCCAGCAGCGCCGCCGTCGCCGCCGCCGCGAGCGTCCGTCCGGTCTTCGTCAGGTGATGCACGTGGTCCCTCTCGGTCGCATGCCGGGCGGACCGCGCCGGACTGCGCACGCGACCCGCGGGACCGGCCGCGGCCGGTCCCGCCCTCATCGAAGCGCCCGGCGCAGGCGGCGGCATCGGTCGGATGACTGCCCCGTCCGGCCGCGCGTCACCTCAGTCGTCGGCCCGATGACGCAGCCGGTCAGTACGAGTCGCCACCCGCCGTCCCGCCGTAGTCGAGGGACCGGTCGGGCGCGCCGTACTGGCCGCGGTGCTCGGCGCCGCGCTCGCGCTCGGGCAGCAGCGAACTCGCCGGGGGCGGGTCGGGCGTGGTGAACGTGCGGCGGAGCCGGTCGTCCGCGACGGCGTCCGCGCCGAGGACGGCGACGCGGAGCCCGGCGGGCGGCGCGGCGGCGAGCGCCTTGCGCAGGCGGCGGCCCTTCGCGGTCAGCGCCGGCAGGCCCGGGAGGCGGTGGCGGGCGAGGAGGCCGTCCGCGCGCAGCGCGTCCCGCACGGCCGCGACGGCGGACGATCCGGCGACGTCGCGCACGGCCGCGCCGAGCACCCGGCCCGTTCCCGGGACGGCGTCCAGCACGGCGGCCTCCACCGGGTCGGCGGCCTCGCGGACGAGCACCGACACCCGGTGGCGGCCGGACGCGACCTGGATCCGTCCGGCGTCCGCCAGCGCGACCAGGGCGGCGACGGCGACGCGCTCGGGGCCGCCGCAGAGATAGGCCGCCTCATGGCGGCCGATGGCGTCCATGAAAGTTGGACGCCCGCCTCAGCCGGCCGGTTTCCTTAGGAAAAGACGTGCTCGAAGGTGTCGGCGATCCGCTGATAACCGGCCGGCGTCGCGTGGCCGTCGTTGTCGGTGCATTGATAGGTCCAGGTGCAGATGCGCGCGACGTTCAGCGGGATCGTGCCGTAAGGGGCGACGGTGGCCTTCGTGGTGAAGTCGTGCGTGGAGAAAGCGGCGTTGACGTCGGCGACCTTGTAGCCGTTCAGGAGATAGACGGCCTGTTCCCAGGTGTTGAAGACGTCCACGACCGGGACGGACGCGACGGCGACGGCCTGGCCCGCGCCGCCCGTCACCCAGGACGCCAGGCCCGGGTCGTAGTAGGTCATCGCCGCGTAGGCCGGGCCGTCGCCGCCCGCCGCGCGCAGCCGGGACGCGATCTGCGGCAGCTCGGCGACCAGCGCCGCCATGCCCGTGAGCCCGCACGCGATGTCGCCGTCCAGCATGCAGCCGGTGTTGTTCGCGCCGATGTTCAGCGTGACGTACCGGACGGCGCCCGCGTGCTTTTTCAGGAACGCCTCGGCGGCGCCCACCTGGGAGCCTTCGGGATAGGTGCAGATCCCGCCTTTGAGCATCGTCGTGGTGGTCTCGCCGCCGCAGCCGAGTTTCACCAGCTTCAGATCGGGGTGCTTTTTCCGGAGCGCTGCGTAGAGGTCGTCGGTATATCCCTCGTCGGTCGGCCCCTTGCCCGGCTGGGCGCCAACCGAAAGCGAATCGCCGACCGCGAGATAGTACTCCGGGGCCGCCGCCCGGGCAGGAGCGCCGCCGGCCGAGACGGCGAGCAGCGCGGCGAGGACGGACGCGGCGAGTCGGACCGGACGCATGCGCGCTCCACGGGGATTCGAAGGTCTCGGGGGCGAGCAATCTAACAGACAAATATGTCTGTTAAACAGCCCCCGACGCGTTCCCGAACGGCACCGAGCCCACATTCGCCAAGGACCCGGGCCTGCGGATCGCCGAGCCGCCCGACGAGGCGGTGATGTTCGAGGCCCGGGACGCCGTCCGCCCCGGCGCGCCGAGCACCTGGACCGACGAGGCCGGATGGGTGGGACTGCCCACGCTCCCCGCGAGGTGGCGACGAACGGGCACTGCGCCGTCGTCCAGCGGCCCGCGCGGGAGATCGGCGCGCTGCGCGGCGCGGCCGTGGTGACCGCGCGCGGCCGGGCGGCGGCGTGCGTCCCGCGCGACCTCGGCGCCGTCGGCCGGTGCCCGGACGTGACGGCGCGGCTGCACCGCTCGCCGGACGGACGGGCCGCGGCGGGCCTGCGGCTGCCGACGTCGTCCGACGGCGGCGAGCACCTGGACATCTCGCTCGATCCGGCGACGGGCGAGCTGGTCGCCGACCGTTCGCGGGCGTCCCGCGAACCGCGTGCGCGGGGCGGGCGGTGACGCGTTCCGCGCCCGGCGCGGCGGCCGACGTGCGGATCATCGTCGACCGCTCGATCGCCGAGATCTTCCTCGGCACCGGCGAGGCGCTCACGCTGCGGCTCTACCCCGTCGGGGACGGGCCGTGGCGGTTGCGGGCCCGCGCGGCGGGCGAAGGGTTCGCCGCGTTCGACGTCCGGGTGTGGCCGCTGCGCCCGGCGGGAACGGAGGACGCATGCGGACCGTCGTGATCGGCGAGTCGCTCGTGGACCTGGTGTGGCGCGCGGGCGCGGCGACGATCCGCCCGCTGCCCGGCGGGAGCCCGGCGAACGTGGCGATCGGGCTGCGCCGGCTCGGCCGTCCGGTCACGCTCGTCACCTGCTGGAGCGACGACCCGCCGGGCGCGCTGGTCGGGGAGCGGCTGGCCGCCGCCGGGATCGACGTGGAGCGCGTGCCGGGCGCGTCCGGGCGGACGACGGTCGCGCTCGCGTACGTGGACGACGCGACCGGCGCGGCGACCTACGAGTTCCTGGCCGTCTGGGACCCGGTGCGCGTCCCGGTCGCCGACGACGCCGTCCTGCTGCACACCGGTTCGCTCGCCGCCGTCGTGCGGCCGGGCGCCGCGCGGGTGCTCGCGGCGTGCCGGGAGGTGCGCGGACGGCCGGGACGCGCGGTGGCGGTGGACCTGAACGTCCGGCCCGCCGTGCTGCCCGACCGCGCGGCCTACCGGACGGCGGTGGAGCGGATCGCGCGCGTCGCCGACGTCGTCAAGGCCAGCGACGAGGACCTGGCCTGGCTGTGGCCGGGGCGAGGCCCGTCGGAGTCGGCCCGCGCGCTGCTCGCCCGGGGGCCGCGCCTGGTGGTCCTGACGCGCGGCGCGGCGGGCGCGACCGGCTTCCTGCCGGACGCCGAGGTGTCGGTCCCGGCGCCGCGCGTGCGGGTGGCCGACACGATCGGCGCGGGCGACGCGTTCCAGTCCGCGCTGCTGGACGGGCTGTGGACGGGCGACGCGGTGCGCGTCCCGGCGGCGCCGGACGAGCTGGAGCGGGTGCTGGCGCGGGCCGTCCGGGCGGGAGCGCTCGCCACGACCCGTCCCGGCGCCGACCCGCCGACCCGCGCCGAACTCGACGCCGGCCTCACCGGGCCATGACCTCGACCCGGTACCGCCCGTCGGGCGCGCGGTGGACGCCGTGCACGTCGGTCGCCAGCGACGGATGCGCGAGGTCGAACTCCTCCAGCGCCCGCAGGTAGGCGAGCAGGGCGCCGTCCGCCGGCCCCGCCGCCTCGCCCGGCATCAGCATCGGGATGCCGGGCGGCGTCACGACGACGGTCGCGGCGGCGATCCGGCCCGGCAGGCCGTCCAGCGGGACCCGCTCGGTGCGGGACCTGATCAGCGCCTGGTAGCAGTCGGACGGCGTCAGGACGGGCTCGGGCGGCGCCGTGAACACGCGGTCGAGCAGGGCGCCGAGGCCCGCGTCGCGCAGCGTCCCGTGGACCCGCGCGCAGAAGTCCCGCAGCGAGATCCCGGCCGGGCCGAGGCCGGGCAGCACGTCGTCCAGCGGGACGTCGTCGTCGTGGGCGCGCTTGAAGTCGATGAGCGCGTCGATCAGCGTGCCCCACTTGCCCCGGGTGATGCCCATCGAGAACAGCACCAGCAGCGTGTGGTCGCCGGTCTTCTCCACGACGATGCCGCGCCGCTCCAGGTAGGCCGCGACGATCCGCGCGGGGACGCCCCAGGCGAGGGTCCCGGCCGAGGCGTCCGCGCCGGGGCAGGTGATCGTGACCTTCACCGGGTCGAGCAGGCAGTAGCCGTTCGCCAGGCCGTCGAAGCCGTGCCAGTCCGCGCCTGGCTCCAGCGTCCAGCAGGACGGCTCGGCGGCCAGCAGCGCGGGGTCGGCGTCGGCGAACGGCGTCGTCCGGCCGGTGCGCGGGTCGGTGACGTGCGGCGGCTGCCAGACGCCGAAGAACCAGCCGGGCCGGTCCCCCGCGTCGCGGATGCGGGCGGCGATCCGCGCCATCGCCTGCCGGAACCGGACGGCCTCGGCGATCGCCTCGCCGGTGAGCGCGGGCCCGGACGGGCCGTCCATCATCGCGGCGGCCACGTCCAGCGAGGCGATCATCGGGTAGAGCGGCGAGGTGGACGCGTGCATCAGGTAGGTCTCGTTGAGCCGGTCGTAGTCCAGCGGGGCGCGGTCGCTGGAGCGGGCGTGCAGCATCGCCGCCTGCGACAGCGCGGCCAGCAGCTTGTGCGTCGACTGGGTCGCGAAGACGGTCGGGCGGCCCTCCCCCGGCAGCGTCCCCGCGTCGATCGCCATGCCGTAGCGGCGCGCGTAGAGCGGATGGAAGCGGGCGTAGGCGAACCACGCCTCGTCGAAGTGCACGCGCGGGACGCTCCCGGCCAGCAGCGCGCCGACCCGGACGGCGTCGTAGCACAGCCCGTCGTAGGTCGAGTTGGTGATCACCGCGTAGGTCGGGTCGCCCGCGGCGAGGGGATGGCCGGCCAGCCGCGCGCGGACCGCGTCCGCCGTCAGCGCCGCGGGCGGGACCGGCCCGGCGAGCCCGAGCCCGTTGCGCTCGGGGACGAGGTAGACCGGCCGCGCCCCGGTGATCGTCAGCGCGTGCTGGATCGACTTGTGGCAGTTGCGGTCGACCAGGACGGTGTCGTCGCGGGCGATGGCGTGGTGCGCGACGACGCGGTTGGCGGTCGAGTTGCCGTTGACGACGAAGAACGTCCGCTCGGCGCCGAAGATCCGGGCGGCGTTGGCCTCGGCGGCGCCGATCGGGCCGGTGTGGTCCAGTGGCGAGCCCAGCTCGGGGACGGAGATCGACAGGTCGGTGCGCAGCAGGTGCTCGCCGAAGAAGTCGAAGAACGCCCGGCCGACCGGCGATTTCAGGAACGCGACGCCGCCGGCGTGCGCGGGCGTGTGCCAGGAGTAGCGGTGGTGGTCCTCCAGGCGCAGGAGCGCTCCGAAGAACGGGGGTAAGAGCCGTTCGGCGTACTGCTCGGCCGCGTGGGCGACGCGGCCCGCGATGAAGGCGGGCGTGTCCTCCAGCGGATGGACGTAGCCCTGGATGATCTCGTACACCCAGAGCGGCAGCTCGGCGTCCCCGGCGCCGCTCAGGAAGACCGGCAGGCCGCGGAACCGGGCCGCGACGGCGTGCAGCACGTCCTCGGCGCCGGGCGCGTCCCACGCGGCGAGCACGGCCGCCAGCGTCGCGTCCGACCCGATGATCGCGCGCGCGTCGGACGCCCGGTGCGTCCAGCGGAGGCGGAAGCCGAGCGCGTCGAGTTCCGCGCGCAGGCCGCGCGTCTGCTCGGCGAGGACGGTGTCGGCGTCGGGGGGCTCGGTGACGGCGGCCAGGATCGTGCGGTGCATGGGGGGACTCCAGAGGCCCGGGGGGAGACCGATGGACGATCAGTACCCGCGGCCGTGATCGTTACACAGCGCGTCCAATTCATCACGAAATGTCGCCTCTGCCGGTGGCCACATGCGGACTCGACAGGCCGGTTGACTCCGGTCGGAACGCTGTCAGCATGGACGGCGTTGCCCGGTGGCCGTTCGCTGCGGAAGGCGCGCCCGATGACAGTTCCGTTCTGGGTGATCGAGCCGGCGGACGACCGGCCCCGGCTGGTCCACGTCAACGCCACGGCGACGGGCGGCGGCGTCGCCGAACTGCTGTCGGGGCTCGTCCCCGCGCAGCGCGCCCGGGGCACGAACGCCGCGTGGGCCGTGACGGGCGGGAACGCGGAGTTCTTCGCCGTCACCAAGTACCTCTACCGGCTGCTGCACGGGCAGGTCGCCGCCGCGCCGCTGGACGATCCGGAGTACCTGGCCGTCTACCGCGCGGTGCTCGCCGGGCAGGCGCCCTGGTTCCTGGCGCACATCGGTCCCGGGGACGTCGCCGTCCTGCACGACACGCAGACGATCGGGCTCGCCCCGGCGCTGCGGGCGGCCGGGGCGCGGGTGGTGTGGCACTGCCACGTGGGCGCCGAGATCCCGTCCGAGCGCGGGCCGGGCGCGGTGTGGCGGGCGCTGGCCGGCGAGCTGGCCGCCGTCGACGCCGTCGTGACCACGCTGCCGCAGTTCGCGCCGCCGGGCGTGCCGGACGGGCGCCGGTTCGTCGCCGCGCCCGCCGTCGACACCGACGCGCCGAAGAACCGGGAGCTGGCGCCGGGCGAGGGCGCCGCGCTGCTGGACGAGGTCGGGCTCACCGCCGCCCGCACGTCCCCGCGCGCGGCGATCGTGCAGGACGCGCCGCTCCCCCGGGACGCGCGCGTGGTCGTCCAGGTGTCGCGGTGGGACCCGCTGAAGGACATGGTCGGCGTCGTCCGGTGCTTCGCGGGGCTGCCGCCGGACGTCCATCTCGTCCTCGCGGGCACCGACCCGTCCGAGGTCTCCGACGATCCCGAGGGGCGCGCCGTCCTCGCCGAGGTCCTCCGCGTGCGCGCGGAGCTGCCGCCCGCCGAGCGCGCCCGCGTCCATCTGGTGAGCCTGTCGATGCGTCCGCCGGAGTGGAGCGCGCTGGTCGTCAACGCGCTCCAGCGCCGCGCCGACGTGGTCGTCCAGAAGAGCCTGGAGGAGGGCTTCGGCCTCACGGTGACCGAGGCGATGGTCAAGGGACGCGCGGTGGTCGCGTCGGCGGTCGGCGGCATCCGGCTCCAGATCGCCGACGGGGAGAACGGCGTGCTCGTCGATCCGGCCGACACCGCCGGGGTGCGGCGCGCGCTGGCCCGGCTGCTGGACGATCCCGCGCTGCGGAGGCGGCTCGGCGAGCACGCGCGGCGCAGCGCGACCGCCCGGTACACGATGCGGCGGCTGGCCGACGACTACGCGCGCGTCGCCGCGCCGGACGCGGCCGGGGCGACGCCCCCGGCGTCTTGACGGGCCCGGTCAATCCGTGTGACTCTGCTGATCGGGCCGGTCCCCGCCGGACGGCCGGCCGCCGAGGACCCCCATGCCTGAGCGCACGATCACGGTCATCGACGTCGGCGGCACCCATGTGCGCTGGGCGGGCTGGTCCCCCGGGCGCGGGCTCGGCGCCGTGCGGCGGGTGCCGTCCCCGAGCCGCGCGCACCGTCCGGACGCCGACGTCGCCGCGCTGCGCGCGGAGCTGGTCCGGCTGCTCGCCGACGCGGTCCCGCCCGACGGCGCGGCGGGCGTGTCGTTCGGCGCGGCCCTCGACCACCGCACCGGGACGGTCTACGCGTCGGCCCCGCTGTGGGGCGCGCACGCCGAGCCGTTCGACCTGCGCGCGGCGCTGGCGGCGGCGCGGCCGGACGTCGCCTGGACGGTCGTCAACGACGTCACCGCCGCGCTCCTCCACCTGGCGGGCGCCACCCGCGACCGCCGCAAGATCATGCTCGTGACCGTCAGCACCGGGATCGCGTGCCGCACGATCGACCGCCGCACCGGGACGATCCCGGTCGACGGCTGCGGGCTCCAGGGCGAGATCGGGCACCTGCCCGCGTCCACCGCGCTCGGCGGCGCTCCGGTGGCCCTCGACTGCGCCTGCGGACGGCCCGGGCACGTCGCGGCGTTCGCGTCCGGGCCGGGGATCCGGCGGCTCGCGGGCGTCCTGCGCGACCGGCGGGGCGCGGCGTGGGACGCGGCGCCGCTCGGCGTGCGGACCGCGCGCGGCGAGCCGCTGGAGACGGCGTTCGCGGCGGCGCTGGACGACGGCGACCCGCTGGCCGCCGAGCTGCTGGCCGCCGCCACCGGGCCGGTCGCCGACGTCGTCCGCACCGCGCTCTGCCTGGACCCCGACCTCGACCTGGTCGCGTTCACCGGCGGCGTCGCGGCGGGCCTCGGCTCTCACTATCACCGCGCCCTGCTCGGCCATCTGCGCCGCGAGGGCCTCTACTTGACCGGCGAGCGCGACCCGGCCTGGACGCTCGACCGGATCCGCGTCTGCGCGCCGGGCGAGGCGGACGGGCTCGTCGGGGCCGGGCTCGCGGCGCTCGGGACGGGGGCGCGATGAGCGTCCACCGGGCGATCGTGCGGAGCGGCGGCGGGGTGTCGGTCGTCCCGCGGCCGACGCCGTCCCCCGGGCCGGGCGAGCTGAGCGTCGCGACCCTGTACGCGGGGCTGTGCGGGACGGACCTGCAAATGCTGCGCGGCCTGCGCGACGACCCGGCGCCGGTGATCGGGCACGAGGGCGTCGGCCGGGTCGCGGCCGTCGGCCCGGGCGTGCCGGACGCGCTCGCGCCCGGCACGCTCGTCACCGTCAACCCGACGCATCCCCACGATCCGGGCTTCCTGCTGGGCCACAACGTCGACGGCCTGTTCCAGGAGCGCACGCTGCTGCCCGCGTCGGCGGTGGCGGGCGGGATGGTCCTGCCGCTGCCCGCGTCCACGGACGTCACGCTCGCGCCGCTGCTCGAACCGCTCGCGGTCGCCCGGTACGCGCTGGAGGAGCTGCGGGCGTTCGCGCCGCGCACGCTGCTCGTCGTCGGGGACGGCGTCGTCGGGCACCTGGCCGTCCGCGCGGCGCGGCCCGTGCTCGGCGCGGACGTGCGGGTGGTGCTCGTCCACCGCACCGAGTCGGGCCGGGTGTTCAGCCTGCGGAGCCCGCACCCGGCCGACGCGCTGCTCGTCGGCGCCGAGCGGGCGCCGCTGCCCGGACCGGTAGCAAGGGGATTGCGCATCGAATCTGAGGGAGTCAGGTGGAAAGCTGCTGACCTGCGCGGATACCGTGTGGTGACCTCATGAAGTGGGGAGCCGTAGGGGCGGGAACGTTGGGGTTGGCTCCCTGCGGTGGCTCCCGCTGTCCGCTCGCGTCGGACAGGGCAGCCCCCCAGGGGGAGAAAAGGGAGGTTCGATCCCCCCGGGGGGCTGTGCTCACAGGGCTTGCACTCTCAGCGTGTGCGCCCGTGTGAGCGCTCCCCGGACTGTCCCTGTTGGTCCGGGGAGCCGTGGTTACCTCCGGCCGGACAGGACTTGCTTCGTCGGGCCACACGGGACAGTGGCAACCGTCCGGCCGGAGGGGTTCATTTGGCGGGCGCGTCGGGTTGCCAAGCGATGGCATGCGCACAGTGCGAACACACGCGCAGATCCCACTTCTTCGCGGTCGCGCGCACCGCTGCCATTGCGTCTTTCAGGTCAGTATGGGACGCGACCGGCGTAAAGGTCTCCCATGCACGCGTCAGCGCATTGCAAGTCCGCCCGTCACCGCGTTTCGCCGCTCGAAGACCGGACAGATGCACCGTCCATTTATTGATCATGACCGTGTAGGTCGGTCCCTGTTCCGCTTCGGCGTAGATTTCTCGAAGTCGGTCACGGGCGAGAGCGTTGACCTTTGTGATCATCCCTCCCATGAGTCCTGCGCGCTGCATGGCTTCCTGGTATGCGGCCCCCACCAAGTCGTAGGCGTTGACGAGATCAGGGATTCGCTCGTGGCTCGTCATCAGCAGGTGTCCCGGTGATGGTAGGCGGGAAGTTCGAAACGCGCGGCGCGCTCGTCCTCGTGCTCCATGAGCCGCGCAAGTTCCTCGCGCGTCGCTGCGATCACGAAATACAGAAGGCCCGCCTTCTCCTGGGCATAGCTGAGCGGTACGCGCAGTCGGCATGACCACGTGCCATCGGAGGAAAGCTGAGGCTTGCTCCACCGATCCTCTTGGGGTTCCTGGGACGTGTCTTTGGTGGCGGCCTGCGGTGCCCCCTTTGCGGCGAGATGTCGGACGGTGTGCGGGGAAAGACTCGATCTCTTCATGCCGTGGTTCCTATTCCCGGCGGTGATCGCGACCAAAAGGTTGACCTTCCGCCGTGCGGAGTGAATGGAAGCGTCACCCGAGTCCGAGGACGATCTGAATTATGCGCGTGGCTCCGAAGCAATCCATTGCGTGTCCCATGCGGAAGCCATCCTCGCGTCGGATGAACATCCACTGACCGTCGATGAAGTCCGCGCCGACTTCCACCGTGTTGTCTCGTGTGGGTTCGGTGACTTCCAGGTACACCAACCCACGGTCATCCACCATCTTCACGGACAGACGCGGGTCTCCCTTCAAGGAAGTCCGAAGTCCTCCGAGATACATCCTGCGTGCGTTCGGCGGATGTGCCTCTCCGCTTGTCTGCTCTGGCGTGCGCGTGGTCATGCGCTCCACCCGATTCTCATAAGCCAGGACCTCACTTCCTGGTTTGGCGCGAGGCGTTCATTCACCGTCGCCTTTGATGCGTGCCTGAGAACGTTCATCGTCAGTTCGGAGAATGCCAGCGCCCGAGGACCGGCCGTGGACTCGCTGAGGTCGCCCAAGCGACAGAGCGTGACGCCGAAGTCCTCTGCCCTCTTCGGTGCGTTGTCGCGCACCGGAAGCATGATCGACTCGATAGGTATGACCGGTATGGGGGGTGGCGCAGCTTTCACGGGGTTCCTGCCCTGATCGACGTGCGTGTGTCACCTATGAAGCCACTTGCCGAATCAGTGCGCAGCTTGAGCACCGGAAACGCTCAACATGTGTCATCCTTGAGACCAGACACGCAAGGCGCGCAAGTAGCGCGCAAGTTCGCTCAAGTGGAAGGAGTGTCCGAAATGGCAGACCAGCCGCGCCGGAAGCGCTCAGGGGACAGGTCGGCTCCCACTCCGGCAAAGAAGGCATTTGGCGAACATCTACGCGGACTGCGCGAAAAACTCAAAATCAAGCAAGCCGCTCTTGCGGCGGCGACGAACGTCACCGAATCCGCTGTCAGCAAGATCGAAAACGGAAGGCATCGGCCAAGTCCGGATTTCGTCGAAAAAGCCGATAAGTACCTTAATGCCAGCGGCTCCCTGGTCCGTCTCTGGGATAACCTTTCGCAGGACGGATATCCCGCTAGCGTATGGTTCGACTGGCAAGAGTCGGAAGAGCACGCGGATATCCTGGAAAGCTACCAACTAAGCGTCTTGTCGGGACTCGCGCAAACACGCGCGTACATGGCCGTCCTGCTCAAGGGCGACGTAAGGGAGATAGAAAAGCGACTCGCAAGGCAAGCGGTACTCACGCGGGAAGAACCTCGACCTCCCCAAGTCGTATTCCTCGTAGACGAACAAGTCCTTTACCGGCAAGTCGGTACCGAAGAAATTATGCGTGAGCAATTGGAACACCTGCTCGCACTCAGTGACCTTCCCAACGTCACCGTGCAGATTGTTCGATCGAGCGGGGACCACCAGGGGAATGGTAGCAGTTTCGTAGTTGGTACAATGGATGATGCCGGACAAGTCGCCTACGTGGAGAACTCGCTAAGAGGCTTCACTGTAGACGACCGTCATGACCTGACGGTCTTGCATGGAATCCTGATCGAACTTAGGGCTAACGCGCTTCCCGTGGACCAATCACGGGAGTTCATTCGGAAGGTGATTGCGGAACGATGGACTTGAGCGATCTGACTTGGCGAAAGGCCAAGAGAAGCCTTGGCAACGGAGGCGAATGCGTCGAACTTGCCAACACGGCCGGAACGGTACTTGTTCGCGACAGCAAGAACCCGGACGGGCCGAAGGTGCCCCTTCCTCGGCAGATGTTCCGGGAATTCATCGGAGCGGTTAAGAACCTCTAGTCGAACCGGCGATACCCGCTCCGCCTACAGAGCGCCCCTTGTTCAACCGAACGAGGGGCGTTTCTGCTGTCCGGCGTGCCGGGGAAGGGCGGGGTTCCCGTTCGGGACCTTCGCCCGGTCTTTTCGCCTGGAAGTGTGCTATCTCGTGCCCGCTGAACGACTCTCGATAAGTGAGTGAATCGCAAAAGCGAGTTCGAGGAAATATCGGCGCGAGTGGTTGTCTCGTCGGAACGTGTCTGGCTGTATACCGATGGCGCGTGCGGCTTGGCGTCTGCGTTGCTCGACCGAAAGCACTGCGGTACCGGACGCGAGTCCGAGCATAATACGCAGGGCGCTCCCGACCGCCGGGCCGTCATGTTCTTCAACGGCTGTAATCCCTTTGCGGATGAGGTTTTCCGCTATAGCGGCGCGTGTCATATTCGAGTCCTCGTCCCCGTTGGGAGGGGCGAGAAGGTCAATGACGGTGGGCGTGAAGACGGTGAGGTTCGCTGCGGCCGCGCCATGCCGGACTGTCGTGCGTAGCGCGTCGTGAACCTGTTCCCGGCTAGGTGGCGGTGTCGTGTCGGCGGGGTGATCGTCACTGATCATCGGACTTGAGGGCTCCTCCTGTTCGCGTTGCCTTCCGGTGACCTGCGTCTTTGCGGGTCGTCGGTGGGAAACTTTCGTGCCCGACCCATACTAGATCATCTTCCGCTGACCTGCACCGATGCCAATAACTGCCACGTTTTCCTTGACTTGGTAACTTCCTAACTGACTGCCGTGATGGGTCCCTGTTGGCCTGCCTTTAAATGTGGCTTGTTTCAAACGGACCTGTTCTCGCACCATCGGTATTGATGAAACATCAGCCGATGGGAGACGCATCATGCGCATGTACTACCGACGTCCGTGGATGGGCCGAATCCTCGCGTTTCTCATTGCGATCCCGGTCCTCGCGTACGTGGGTCGCCTCGTCAGTGATTGGTTGATCCCGATCCTTCCTTTGATCGGTGCGGCCATTCTCGTCATCGTTTTTTGGGCGGTTGGATTCCGCCGCCGTTACTAGGCGGCCGGCATGAATTACCGGGAATCGGCAATTTTTGTGCTTGCCGTCGCTGGTTTGTGTGCCGTGATCGTCGTGACAGCGGGCTGGATGGACCGCCGGAGGTGGCGCGCGGGTTTAGTCGCGTACAAAATGCGGCTTCCCGCTGATCTCTCGGTGGAGACGGTAACAGCGGCCCTGTACCTGATCGGTCCGCTTTCGGGTCGGTGGCCACTTGTCGTAGAAGTACGTGGAACGGCTCGGGGCATCACGCATCACATACTCATTCAGGCGCACCTAGCGCCAGCGATGATTACGCGCCTGACGGCGGCAATGCCGGGATTGCGCCTTGAAGAAGATCCCGAAGGGTTGGAATATCCGAAGTTCCGCCGCGCGCGTGAACTGAGGAGTAGCCGACGGTGGCGGACGCTTGACTACGGGCATGGTGAAAGCGCTATCGCTGGTGTGCTCGCCACGATGTACCCGCTCGGCTCGGACGAAATGGTTTGCGTGCAATGGGTTGTCTCGGCTACTCGGCGCGTGAAAGTGGCACGCGGTGCGCCCGACGACATCGCTAAGGCGGTTGCGGAGAAAAACAGTTTTCCGTTGCTGGACGCGTCCGGACGCGTCGCGGTCCGCGCGTCGCACCGCTCACGCGCGGCGTTGCTGCTGGCGGGTGTCCTCGGTGGCCTGTCGGCTGTAAGCGGCCCTGAGACGCGCATACGGGCACGCGCCTTGCCGACACGGGTAGTCGCGCGGCGAGCTGCGCGCCGCGCGATGCCGGTCACGTCCGCATGGTGGCCAATGCTGCTGTCGGCTGCGGAAGCTGCGGCACTGCTGGCGTTGCCGACACAGGGGCTCACCGTTCCCGGTCTCAGCGTCGGGTCCGCGCGCCAGTTGCCGCCGCCGTCGCGAATGCGGCGGACGGGCCTCGTCATCGCTGACAGCAACTATCCGGGGATGGAATCCCGGCCATTGGCGCTGACGGCAGATGACCGGCTGAGGCACGTAATGATTCAAGGGCCGACCGGATCAGGTAAGTCTGTTCTGCTCGCCAATCTGATATTGCAGGATATCGCGGCCGGCCGGGGGGTGTTGGTTATCGACCCAAAGGCCGATCTAATTGAGGACATCACCGCCCGGATTCCCGACAACAGAATCGACGATGTTGTGGTGATCGACGCTGCGTCGTTGGACTATCCGACCGGCTTTAACTTGCTTTCTGTGGACACATCTGATGAGCACGCGCGGGAACTCATGGTGGACCAAGTAGTCCATGTGTTCGCGTCCCTGTGGCGCGATTCTTGGGGACCGCGAACGGCGGACGTTATGCGGAATTGCCTACTGACGCTGGCGTACACGAGAGCGCCCGGCGGACGTTCGTTCACGGTCGTTGAGATACCGGCGCTGCTCACCGACGACGAATTTCGCCGGGACCTCCTGCGACAACCGATTCCGGACGCCGTGCGCGGATTCTGGACCGCTTATGACGCGATGAGCGAGCCAGAACGGGCGCAAGTCATCGGCCCTTCCATGAACAAGATTCGTGCGTTTTCCACCCGTACCGCGCTGCGGCTCATGCTCGGACAGAGCAACGGCGTTGACCTGTCCACGCTGTACCGCGAGCACAAAATCATACTTGTGCCGCTTCAGAAAGGCAGGATCGGGCCAGACGCCGCGCATTTGCTCGGTGCGCTACTCGTCTCGACGCTCTGGCAGATCACGCTTAGTCGGGCGTCCGTTCCGGCGGACCGGCGACACGCGACCTTCGCCTATCTCGATGAATTTCAAGAATTCATGCACTTCGGGAGAGCGGACGATTTTGCCGAAATGCTCGCCCAAGCGCGCGGCCTGGGACTCGGCGTCAACATGGCGTACCAGTACCTAGACCAACTGAGTGCAGACGTCACAAACGCGGTGCTGGGAACCGTCCGCACTCAAGTCACTTTCCAGGCGGAATACCGCGACGCGTCCACGCTCGCACCGCGCTTTGCGCCACTGACCCGAGACGACCTCGGAGCGCTGGACGCCTTCGAGATCGCCATGCGTCCCTGTATTGACGCGCGGACGGCAGCACCCGTGACCGGACGGACGCGACCCCTCGGCGAACCGCTGAGAGACGGACGCGACTTCATCCGCGAAAGCGCACAGCGTTTCGGAGCACTTCGCGCGGACGTCGAAACCGAGATTGCCGAGCGCGTCAAACCGCGACTTCGAGTCGTCCCGAGAATTGGTCGAACAAGCGACGAAAAAAGCGGTGAGAAATGAGTCCATAGAGGTGTAGCCGTCGGCGCGTCCCTCGGTGTTGCCTCCGGTGTTGCCATCGGGCAACACGCGTCACAGCACATCACCGCAGGTCAGCCCCACGTTAGCTCTTCCCTCTCCTGCTGAAACTCTCCCCTACGTCCGGGCCTGTCGGCAATTCTTCTGCTTCCGACGCTTGATGATCAAGCTCCGGCCGGCCTGGAAAGAAATCGAAAGAATTGCAAGAAATACATTAACGAGAAAGGTGATCTTCTTGAATCCGCCACCTAACATCTTCGAGCGCGCCGTATGGCTCGGAATGCGCCTCACGGATCGCGATCTGGCCGATCTTGAAACTGTTTACCGGCTTGGGCTGGCCACTGGTTCTCAGATTGAGCGTCTGCATTTCTTTGGGCTTTCTAGTAGTTTCAGCGTCCGTAAGCGTGTATTGCATCGGCTTGTTGAAAGCCGAGCGCTTATCGTTCTTCCTCGTCGTGTCGGCGGAAGCTTCGGTGGAGCCGGTGCCGCAATCTACGGAATTGATCCCGCCGGGGCTGTGCTCATTCAAACAATTCGGGGTGTTCCCGCACCTGATAAGAAGACGACAGCGAGCAACGTTTCTCCCCGGTTGCACTCTCACGTCCTTGCCGTCTCCGAGATTTACGTGCAGCTCATCGAGTCGTCACGCAAGCTGCCTTTCGCGGTCGCGGACTTTCAAACCGAGCCGGAATCCTGGTGGACTACTGAACTTGGTGACGTCATCAAGCCCGATGCTTACGCAGCTCTTGTCAGGCGCAATCACCGGGTTACCGATCATTGGTGGATCGAAGTAGATCGAGGCACAGAGAGCGTGTCCATTGTGGAACAGAAGATGCGCAGTTACCTGCGTATCGCTCAGTCCGAAATAACCGGTCCGGGCGGCGTCATCCCGCGTGTGCTTTTCTCCGCTCCGGACAATCGGCGGACGGGTGTGCTTACCCGTATAGCACGCAAGTTTCCGGCTCCGGCTGACCGGCTTTTCGTGATCTGCTCTCAAGGTCTGGCAACGCTAGACGGACTAACGCGCGACCTTTTCCGGGACGACCAATGAGACGGTTTCCTGCCGCGATTGTCGCCGGTTGGTCTGCGGCTTTGGCCGTAGTCTATTCGGCCGCCGCACTTATGGCCGTTCAGTTCCCGATCTTCACGGACTCATTCACCACGCCACACCGCCCGGTCATGCCCGTTCTATCGGCGACGGTTGCCGCTTGGGCGGCGCAAACGGTCACAGAAATCTTCCTCGCGCTCGCGCGTCCGGCGCAGTACCCGGACTACGGCGCATTCATGTGGCTACTCTCTCCGATTTTCGAGTGGCTGCGCGGACCCACCTTCCACCGCTACCTATCAACGATCTTGTTCATCCTGCCGTTGAGCACGTTCCCTGCTGTCGTCTTCCTCGGGACAACGACGATTCCCGAATGGCTCTGGATCGGGATGGTGTCCTTCGCCGCTACCGGTCACATACTCGCCGCACTCCGGCAAGCACAGAAATGGAAGGTGTCCGATGAAAAGTAACTCCCTGTCCGCCGCACTTACGGAAACGCAGTTCCAGCGTTTCGTGACTCCCACAATCGTCTCAGTCCTGTACCGCGTGACGCGCATTACGGCGGGACTGTGGGTGAGCATTCTTCTCGCCGTCGTCATCGCTTTTCGCTCGTGGCTCGGACCGGTCGCAACTGCGGCATTCGTCACGCTTCTGCCGCTCGGTTGGGTCGTCTTCGTCATGGCCGTGCGAGTCGCGCTCGAAGCGGTGGCAATCGGATTCGCAATTCACGCAGAAGTTCAGCGCATCAACGAAAAGGAGTAGCCATGTCCCCACGTAGACGCCTAGGGGTCGCGGTCGCCCTGGCGGTCGTCCTGACGGCGTCCGCCTGCGGAGGGAGCCACCAGCCGTCCGGAAGGTTCTCACCCGTCTTGCCGACCGGCCCCACGTCCGCACGGCCGTCCACGGGCACCACAGCGCCGTGCGCGCCAGTCGGCACCGGCGCGGGATGCGCCGCAGGCGGTCAACGCCTGCCGGACGTCCTGCGTCTCATGCTCAGCCGTGCCGACGTATCCCGACGCGACTTGCCGCACTACCGAGTCGAAACCGACAGCGCGCGAGTTGACGCGCTTTGCGGATGGACCGACGACGCACCTACCGGTGTTCACGCCGGGGAACTTCGGGTTTTCGGGCAGCGCTGGAACGACTACATCCGGGGGATGGGCGGCGACTTGCGCCGTTCCCTCTATCAGTCCGCACTTGAGTTCGAGACCACTGAGAAAGCCGCCGCATATTTCGACCGGATTTCCAGAAATTGCAAGGGCGCGGCCGGCCAAAATGGGACCGTTATGTTCGGCTGGAGGTATTTCCGGCGGGTCGAATCCCTGGGATGCACGAATGGCGGCAAGTGCGAAAAGGTCTCTTACGTCCTCACGCGCGGACCGTTCATGCTTACCATGAGTTTCGCGCAGGTCTCGTCCGGTCCGCACCATGAAAGCCCACAGAGAACCCGGCAGCGTGCCGACCGATACTTTGCGACGATCAAGGAGAGAATCCATGTCTGACCGGCATGACCCAGACAGTATTTCGGGCGAACCCACCGACGATGCGACGAACGAACTCCGCGTCTACACGGTCTTGGAGGTCGCCGAACTTCTCGGCGTTTCGCGGGATACGGTTTTCGCACTTCTGCGCACGGGTGAACTTCGCTCCATCCGTATCCGGGAGCGCGGACGGCGCGTAACGCACGGCCAGTTGCGCGCCTACCTCAAGCGCCGGGAAGACGCCGCAGACAGCGATAGCGCCTAACGCTCTCTCAGAGCCTCGCGCGGCGCGCCCGCGTAAGAGACTCCCTAAGCCGTCGTGGAAGGACGCAGAAATGCCCCTGACGAACTGTCAGGGGCGTTTCTGTGCGCTGCCTACGCCGCTAGGGCGTGCGCAGCCTGTCCAAACACAGCGTCGATCACGCTTGCCGACTGCCGGTGAACAGGAGCGAGAACCTTGCGGTAATGGCGCTCAAGCGTCTTGAGCGTGTGCCCGCACATGTCCGCGATGATTTCGCGTGCAATGCCATGATGGCTCATTATCGAGACGAACGTGGTGCGCGTCTCGCGTAGCGTCCACTCGGCAGGGTTGGCGATACCGGCCACAGCGAGCAAGGCGCGAAATTCTTGCCGCGCGGTAATGGCGGTGTAGGCGCTCCCATCGGGGCGCGTGAACACCGGCGTCTCCTTTGACACGATTTCGCCGCGCGCGGCGAATTCCGCGCGCTGGATCCCCCGCCAGTCCTTGAGCGCGGTCACGGAAACTCCGCCGAGCGTCAGCCCCCGGCGGCTGTTCTCCGTCTTTAGCTTCCCATCGGTTCGCGCGGCGCGCTCCACATAAACCGTAGGTTCATCGGAGTCCAGATCCAGCCATTCCCACGTCAGGCCATTCAGCTCATCAATCCGAAGACCGGACGTGAGCGCCAACGCCAGATACCCGCCGAACCGCTGGTGTGGAGACAGGCACGTCTTGAGGATCGAGTCCGTCTGAGCCACGCTAAAAGACTTGCTTTCGCGCAGCGCATCTTTTCTTCCCTGCGGACGCGCGACAGGAAGGCTCACGTTCTCATTGACGTATCGGTACACGATGGCGCGATTAATCGCGTTGGTGAGCAGCGCGTGTACCTTGCGCAGTGTTTCTGGAGAGAGCTTCGCGGCCAGTTCCACAAGCCACACGGACACATGAAGTGGCTCAAAGTCTTTGATTTTGATCGCACCGATTTTCGATACGTGATTCTTGACGAAACTCCGGTAGGTGCTAATCGTCCGGGGCGCCTTTCCGGCGCGCTCCAGTTCGTCTACGTATTCGGTGGCGACCCGGAGCACGGTAACCGATCGGTCGGTGGTGACCTTGTCATCAAGGTCCTTGGCAAGCTTCGCAAGCTTGTCCTTCACAACGGCCTTAGTCGGTCCCTTGCGCTTGGGCCGGTTCCGCTTGCCGTCAGCCTTCCACCCCAGATCAAGAACGCCGGTGAAGCCCTTGCCCTCCGGGTAGATGCTGGCCTTGTAGCCGTTCACGAGTAGAGTACTCATCAGACGCCACCAGTCCTTCCACGACGCGGTGTGTGTCAGGAGGGGTCGGACGTTGCAGCGTCCGGCCCTTCCGCTGTTGAGAGCCAATCGAGAGTTAGAACGGCCTTTCGACTTCAGGCGTTCCGCGAACCTTGATCATGGCTCCCGTGATGGCTCTCTCGGCACTCATCTTCTGTTGTTCCCCCAGGTCATCCGGGGGTTCCCACGGTAGCCGCGCTACCGGGCCGGTCGCGGCGCTGATCGCCACGCCCCGGGACGCGACCGTCGCCGCCCTGGAGGCCGTGCTCGCGGCGGCCGGGCCGGACGTCGTCGTGGACCTGGTCGGCGGCCTGCCGCCCGGCGCGGCCACACCGCTGCTGCCGGGCGTGGACCTCGCGGCGGCGCGGGCGGCGAACTGCGGCGGGCTGCCGTCCCCGGCCCGCGTCACGGCGACCGCGCGGGGGCGGCTGTTCGGCCATCGCGGCGTGTCCGGCCGCCAGTTGCGCGCCGCCGCCGCCGAGCTGGCCCACGACCCCGCCCGCTACCGCGACCTGATCACGCACCGGACCGGCATGGACGGCGCCGCGCGGCTGATGCGGCGGCTCGCGCGCACGCGCGACCGCACGGTCGACGGCCGCCGCCTGGTCAAGCTGTCGGTCCGGATCGCCGCGACGGAGGGAGACCCATGACCGACCTGACCGGCCGCCGGATGCTGGTCGTCGGCGGCTCCACGGGCATCGGCCGGGGCGTCGCCGACGCCTGGGCCGCCGCCGGGGCCGACGTCGTCGTGTGCAGCCGCCGCGAACCCGCCCGCGCCGCGCCGCTGCGGTGGGAGCGCCTCGACCTCGGCGGCCCGGACGCCGCCGACCGGTTGGCCGCGCTCGGCGCCGGGCCGCTGGACGCGGTGTGCTTCGCGGCCGTCCGGTACGGCGCCGGCCGCGCCCCGTTCGGCGCGGTGCCCGAGGACGAGTGGCTCGGCCAGCTCGACGTGAACGTGACCGGGCTGTGGCGGACGCTCGCGGCGACGCTCCCGGCGCTGCGCGCAGCGCGGCCGGGGCTGTTCGTCGGCGTGTCGTCGGAAGTGGCGTTCAACCCCGGCCCCGGACGGTCCGGGTACGCGGCGACCAAGGCGGCGGCCCGGGCGCTGCTGGACGCGGTGGCGCAGGAGGAGGACCCGGCGGACGTCCGGATCGTCCAGATCCTCCCGGCCGGGATGGTCGACACGCCGGGCATCCGCCGCCGCAGGCCGCCCGGCTTCGACTACGGCTCGTACATGCGGCCGTCCGCGTTCGCCCCGCTGGCGGTGCGCCTGGCCACGACCGCCGGGCACCACGGCGACAGCCTCGTCGTGGACGGCGACGGAACCTGGTGGCCGGTCCGCGACCGCGCGCCGGCCTCACAGAGCGGGCCGGTCCGGTGACCTGTGCGGTCGGGCTGGCGGAGTGGCGGCTGCCCGCGTCCGGCGCGGCGGCGGTGCGCGCGGCGGCCGGCGCCGGGGCCGACGGCCTGCAACTCGACCTCGGCGGCCCGGGACGCGGCCCGTGGCTCGACGCGCCCGGCCGGACGGACGCGGTGCGCGCGGCGGCGGACGCGACGGGCGTGCGGCTGCTGGCCATGGCGGGCAACCACCTGAACGACGTCGGCCTCACGTCCGCCGCCGCGCGGCCCGTGCTGGTGCGGCTGCTCGACACGGCCGTCGCGCTCGGCGTGCCGCTGGCGTTCGCGCCGAGCTTCCGGCGCAGCGCGATCGACGGCCCGGACGCGTTCGCCGCCACCGCCGCGACGCTTCGCTGGGCCTCGGCGGAGGCCGTCGCGCGCGGCCTGCTGCTGGGGAGCGAGAACGTCCTGCCGTGCGCACAGGCCCGGGAACTGGCCGCGCGGGTCGCGTCGCCGGCGTTCCGGCTCGTGCTGGACTGCTACAACCCGGTCGAGGCGGGGCTGCGTCCGGACTGCCTCGTGGCATGCTGCGGGGACCTGCTCGCCGACCAGGTCCACCTCAAGGACGGGCCGCCCGGCACCGGCGCGACGCCCCCGCTCGGCACCGGCACGGCCGGGCTGGACGCGACCCTCGGCGCGCTGCGCCGCGTCCCGGTGCGCGCGCTCGTGCTGGAGAACGACTACCGCGACGGCGACTCCGCGCGGCTCGCGGCGGACCTCGCCTGGGCACGGCGGCACGCCCCGACGTTTTCAGGGACACCACGATGAGACGAACCCCCGCCGTCGTCGCCGCGACGGCCCTCCTGCTCGACATGGACGGCACGCTGCTGGACTCGACCGCCGTCGTGGAGCGCACCTGGCGCGACTTCGCCCGCCGCCACGGGCTGGACGCGGCGGCGATCCTCGCGGTGTCGCACGGCCGCCGCACCGCCGAGACCGTCGCGGAGTTCGCGCCGCCGGGCGCCGACGTCGCGGCCGAGACCGCGCGCGTCACCGCCGCCGAGGTGCGCGAGACCGACGGGATCGTCCCCGTCCCCGGCGCGCCCGAACTCCTCGCCGCGCTGCCGCCGGACCGCTGGGCGCTCGTGACGTCCGCCGACCGCGCGCTCGCCGCCGCCCGGATGCGCGCGGCCGGGCTCCCGCTGCCGCCCGTCGTCGTCACCGCCGACGACGTCGCCGCAGGAAAGCCCAGCCCGGAGGGGTTCCTCGCGGCCGCCGGACGGCTCGGCGTCGCGCCCGCGTCCGCGCTGGCGTTCGAGGACTCCCCGGCCGGGCTGCTGGCCGCGCACGCCGCCGGGGCCGCGACCGTGCTGGTCGGCCCCGGCCCGGTGCCGGACGGCGTGCGGGCCGAGCGCGTCCGGGACCTGCGGGACGTCCGCGTCACCGCCGACGGCCCGGCCGGACGGCTGCGCGTGCGGCTCACCCCGTCCTGACCGCCAGCGAGCCGAAGGGTTGCCGCTGTGAACGCACCGTCCAACGCGGAACGTCCGGGGTCGTGGCGCGTCCGCGCGCAGCAGCTCGTCAGCTACGAGGTGCGGTTCCGCGACCACGTCTTCCGGCCCGACCGCGCCGACGTGCTGGAGATCGGATCGGGCCGGCGCCGCTTCGTCGTCGTCGACCACGCCGTCGACCTGCTGCACGGCGCCGGGATCCGCGCCTACTTCGACCATCACGACGTCGAGTCCACGATCATGACCGTCCGGGCGGACGAGTCGGCGAAGGACTTCGGCACCGCCGCGCGCATCGTGGAGGCACTGGACGCGTTCGGCCTGGCGCGCCGCCGCGAACCGGTGATCGTCGTCGGCGGCGGCGTGCTGACCGACATCGTGGGCCTGGTCGCGAGCCTGTACCGGCGCGGGACGCCGTTCGTCCGCGTCCCGACCACGCTCGTCGGGCTCGTGGACGCGGGCGTCGGCGTGAAGACCGGGGTGAACTTCAACGGCCACAAGAACCGGCTCGGCACCTACGCGCCCGCCGCGCTGACGCTGCTCGACCGGTTCTTCCTCGCGACGCTCGCCCGCCGCCACGTCAGCAACGGCATCGCCGAGATCCTGAAGCTCGGGCTGATCAAGGACGTCCGGCTGTTCGACCTGCTGGAACGCCACGGCCCCCGCCTGCTGGACGAGAAGTTCCAGGGCGTCACACCCGTCGGCGACCAGGCCGCCGTCGCGGTGCTCCACGCCGCCACCGCGGGAATGCTGGAGGAGCTGGAACCGAATCTGTGGGAGACCGAACTGGAACGCAGTGTCGACTACGGACACACGTTCAGCCCCACGATCGAGATGCGGGCACTTCCGTCCCTGCTGCACGGCGAGGCCGTCTGCGTGGACATGGCCCTGACGACCGTGGTCGCCCACCACCGCGGCCTGCTGACCGAGCACCAGCGCGACCGGGTCTTCGCCGTGATGACGGCGCTGGAGCTCCCGACCTGGCATCCCCTCCTGGAACCGGACGTCCTGGCGGGCGCCCTCCAGGACACCGTCCGGCACCGCGACGGCAGGCAACGCGTCCCGCTCCCGGTCGGAATCGGCGGCGTCACCTTCGTCAACGACATCACGCAGACCGAACTGGAGACCGCCGCGGCCGTCCAGCGCACCCTGGCCCCCACTCCCCCGCTCCCCTTCCCCTGACGCCGCGGCCCGCTCCCGTCGCACGAGCGCGGCCGACCGCCGCGGGCGCGCCGGAGTCGTCGGAGCGCCGGAGTCGTCGGAACGCCGGAAGTTTGGCAGTCTTGCTTGCCGTAGTCGCATCGCCTGCGAGACGAGGGCCATGAATTCCCACCAGCTCGCGGAGCGCCTGCCCGCCTCGATCGTCGACCCGCATGTCCACCAGTGGGATCCGCTGACGACGACGCGGGCGGGCTCGGGGCGGGCGCGGCTGCTGCGCCGTGTTCCCCGGGTGCCGCGCGGGCTGCGGCGGGTCGTCCCGCGGGCCGACCGGGAGTTCCTCGGCGATCCGCACCACGTCCTCAAGCCGTATCTGCCCGGCACGTACGCGCGGGACCTCGGCGGGCTGCCCGTCGGTACGGTCGTCCACATCGAGGCGGCCTGGCCCGCGCGCGAGCATCTCGGGACCGTGGCGGAGACGCGCTGGGTGGCCGGGCTGCCGTTCGGCCGCGACGGAGCGCCCCGGCTCGGCGGGATCGTCGTCCATGTCGATCCGCGCCGCGACGACGTGGGCGCCGTGCTCGACGCCCACCGCGCGGTCAGCGGCCTGGTGCGCGGGGTGCGGTTCAGCGCGGCGCACCACCCGGACCGGGGCGTCCGGGACTTCGCCGACGTTCCGGCCGCCTACACCGATCCGGCGTTCCTGGACGGGTTCGCGGCGCTCGCCGAGCGGGGGCTGAGCTTCGAGCTGTGGTGCTACGCGCACCAGTTGCCGGGCGCGCTCGGGCTCGTCCGGCGGTATCCCGAGACGACGTTCGTGCTCGACCACTACGCGACGCCGGTCGGGTTCCTCGGCCCGCGCGGACGGCACACCGGACGTTTCGCTCATCAGCGGCGCGAGCAGCTCGCCGCCTGGCGCGACGACGTCGCCGCGCTCGCCGAGCACCGCAACGTCGTCGCCAAGCATTCGGGGCTCGGGATGCCGCTGCTGGGCGGCGAGCGGGCCGCGCCGCTCACGCCGGACGACGTCCACGGGCCGCGCGCCGCCTTCGTGGACGCGGTGGCGCCGCTCGTCCGGCACCTGCACGACTGCTTCGGCCCCGAGCGGACGATGTGGGCCTCCAATTTCCCCGTCGACAAGCCGGGGCTGACGCTTCCGGCCACGCTCGGCGTCGTACTGGAGGTCCTCGGCGAGGACGCGTCCCTCGACGCCCTGACGCGCGACGTCGCCCGCCGCACCTACCGGTTGGACGACGTCCGCTGAACCGGGCGATCCCCTCGACCACGCGGAACAAGGCGGCCCGACTACGGCGCGGACGAGCGCCCTGCCGCGCGGTCGAACTCGACGGCGTCGTGCGCCGAGAAGATCTGCACATCCCCGGTGCGCGCGAGTTCGTTGAGCCGTTGCAGATTGTGGAGACGCGACGCCCGATCGGCCTGCAACAGCGCCTGGAAGGCCCGGGTCCCCGGCGGGCAGGACGGCTCACGCGCCATCTGCCCGTGGTGGAAGTAGGCGTCGCCGGCGTGCAGGAGCCACCCGGCCCCGGTGTCGATCGCGACCCCGGCGTGCCCGCGCGTGTGCCCGGTCAGCGGGACGAGAAGGATCGACGACGGCAGCCCCGGCAGGTCCCGCACGGCCGTGAACCCCGACCAGGTCTCCCCTGTGGCCGAATGCGGGACCCAGTCGGGGCCGTGCGCCCACTGCCCGGCGTGGTACCGGAAACGCTCCTGGGCGGTGACCGGACGCAGCGCGGCCTCCAGCTCCGTCGCGTGGACGTGCACTCTCGCGTGCGGGAAGTCGGCCAGCCCGCCCGCGTGGTCGAGGTCGAGATGGGTGAGGACGATGTGCCGGACGTCCTCGACCGCGTACCCGAGCCGCACCACCTGCCGCGCGGCCGTCTCGGTCTCGTCCAGCACGGGCCGGACGAGCCGCCGGAAGACGCCGCTCAGCCGTCCGGGATCGCCGACGTCCCCGAGCCCGAGCCCGGTGTCGACCAGGACCAGGCCGTCGTCGGCCTCGATCAGCAGGCAGTGGCAGACGTCCCGCGCGGACGCGAGCACCGGGCCGGTCCCGTCGACCAGCCGCCCGCCGAACGGCCGCATCGTCCCGCAGTTCAGATGATGGAGGCGCATGGGCCGAAAATCTACAGACCGGTCTACTGAATAACAAGCCGCGCGCGAGCGTCAGGCGCGCGGACGGCGACCCCGGCGCGCCTGCGGCGCGGGCGGCGCGGGCGGCGGGGCCGGGGCGACCGCGAGCGACAGCAGCGACGCCTCGGCCGCCGCGCGGTCGTCGCCGAGCCCGACCATCAGGTTGACGACGTGCGGCGCGAGGACCCGCAGCACGCCGTTGCCCTCGTCGCCGAACACCCCGGCGGCCTCCAGCAGCACATAGCCGTGGAGAACGCTCCAGAACTGGGCGGCGACGGCGATGGCGTCGTCGGGGCGGATCCGCCCGGCGGCCATGATGCGCCGCACGGTCTCGACGTGCTGCTCGAACGCCGCGTTACTCTCGGCGAGCGTGGTGGGCGTCCCCTCGGCGATCAGGTCGTGCCCGATCGGCGGGTGCGCGCCCGGCCCGGTGAGCCCGATCATGAACCGGTAGCGCTGCGGGTTGGCGAGGACGTAGTCCCGGTAGGCGAGCCCGAGCGCCAGCAGGTCGGCGACCGGGTCGTCGGTGCGGGGCACGGCTCGCAACTGGCGGCCGAAGCGGACGAACGCCTCCCGCATGATCGCCTCATGGAGCCCGGCCATGCCGCCGAAGTGCGTGTAGACGGCCATCGTGGACGCGCCGATCTCCGCCGCCAGCTTGCGCGCGTTCAGCGCCTCGGGCCCGTCCCGCTCCAGCAGCCGGATGCCGGCGGCGACGAGCCGCTGCCGCGCGTTCTCCCCTGGACCTTCGGCCATGACGATGTTATACCTGCTCATTACATTGTTATGCGCGAGGTCAGCCCCCCGAAGAGGTGCCCGATGACCGAGACCCCCGACCCGATCGCGGCGCTCGGCGCCGACTTCACCGACGACCCGTATCCCGCCTACGGCTTCCTGCGCGCGGCCGACCCGGTGCACGAGAGCGCCGCCGGATTCTGGCTCCTGTCGTCCTACCGGGACGTCTCGGCCGTCCTGCGCGCCGGGCTGTCGTCCAATCCGCGGAACGTGACGCACGGCGCCGTCCTCGGCCAGTACGAGCGGCTGGGCGGGACCGGCGCGATGTTCGCCCGCACGATGCTGGAGCACGACGCGCCGGACCACACGCGGCTGCGCTCGCTCGTGACGAAAGTGTTCACGCGGCGCGCCGTCGCGGCGCTCGAAACGCGCGTCACCGAACTCGTCGACGCCGCGCTCGACCGCGTCGCCGACGCGGGACGCGCCGACCTGGTCGACGCCCTGGCCTTCCCGCTGCCGTTCGCGGTGATCTCCGAGATGCTCGGCCTGCCGCCCGACAGCAGCGACCGCGTCCGCGAGCTGAGCGGGCTGCTCGTCCGCTCCCAGGAGCCCGTCTTCGACCCGGCCGTCCTGGACTCCGTCGCGCGGGCGGGCGACGCGATGGTCGCGCTGGTCCGGGAGCTGATCGCGGCCAAGCGGCGGGACCCGGGCGACGACCTGCTGACCGCCCTCATCGCGGCCGAGCAGGACGGCGCCCGGCTCACCGACGACGAGCTGGTCGCCCAGGTCGTCCTGCTCTACATCGCGGGCCACGAGACGACCGTGAACCTCATCGCGGGCGGCACCGTCGCGCTGCTGCGCAACCCCGGCCAGCTCGCCGCGCTGCGCGCGAACCCCGGGCTGACCGGCAACGCCGTCGAGGAACTGCTGCGCTACGACTCGCCCGTCCAGCAGACGCGGCGCATCACGACCGCGCCGTACACCGTGCGCGGACGGGAGATCCCGCCCGGCACGTTCGTCATCGCCTGCGTCGGGTCGGCCAACCGCGACGAGGAGTTCTGGGGGCCGGACGCCGATCAGTTGCGTTTGGACCGGCCGGACGCCCGCCGGCACGTGTCCTTCGGCGCCGGCCCCCACCACTGCCTCGGCGCCGCGCTCGCCCGGCTGGAAGGCCGGGTGGCCTTCGAGCGCCTGGTCCGGCGCTTCCCCCGCCTGGAGTTCGACGGGGACGTCGTCTGGAACGGCCGCGTCAACCTGCGCGGCCCCGCCGAGCTGCCCGTCCGGGTCTAGGTCCGCGCCGCGGGGACCCCGGGCCCGCTCACTCGCCGACGAGAGCGAGCGACGCCCGCCACAACCGGGCCGCGCGCGCGGGATCCAGCGCGTAGCCGGCGACGCCGCGGCGGACGCCCGCGCGGCGCGGCCCCGCCTCGGCGCAGTCCTCGAAGTAGCGGCCCGTCACCCCGTCCACCAGCGGCGACGCGGCGAGCAGGACGGACGTGGCGGCGCCCTGCGCGACGGTCTTCCAGGACACGTCCGTGCTGCGCGGGCCGAACGACGCCGGCGCGGCCGACACGTCCCCGATGTGGCGGGACAGGTTGGTGGCGGTGATCCGGCCGGGGTTCAGCGCGTTCACGGCGATCCCGTCGCCGGCCCAGCGCCGGGCGGCCTCGACGGCGAACAGCACGTTGGCGGTCTTGGACCGTCCGTACGCCGACCACGGGTCGTACGGGCCGCGTTCGTACGTCAGGTCCTCGAAGTCCACGTCGGCGTTGAGGTGGCCCACCGAGCTGACGGCGACCACGCGGGCGTCCCCGGCCGCCGCGAGCGCCGGGTGCAGGCCGGTGGCCAGCGCGAAGTGGCCGAGGTGGTTGGTGGCGAACTGCAGTTCCCAGCCCTCGGGCGTCCGGGTCTCCGGCGGGGCCATGACCCCGGCGTTGCACACGAGGACGTGCAGCGGACCGTCCCACGCGGCGACGAACGCCGCCACCGACGCGCGGTCGGCGAGGTCGAGCGGGGCGACGCGCGGGCGGGCGCCGGTGGACGCGGCGATGTCCGCGGCGGCGCGGTCCCCGGCGGCGGTGTCGCGGACCGCGAGCGTCACCTCGGCGCCCGCGCCGGCGAGCGCGCGGGCGGTCTCGGCGCCGAGACCGGACGAGCCGCCGGTCACGACCGCCCGTCGGCCGCGCAGGTCGACGCCCTCGATCACCTCGGCGGCGGTCGAGGCGGCACCGAACGGAGTGGTGACCAGTTCTCTCATCATGGCGCTCCCAGCACGCTAGACTAAACGGAGTCGGCTCCGCTCAGCGTAAGCGGACCCGGCTCCGTTTGCAAGCACGAAGGAGGAGCGCGATGCCACCGGCACGGCCGCTGCGCGCCGACGCGCGGCAGAACGAGTCGCGTCTGCTGGAGGTCGCCGCGCGGGCGTTCGCCCGCTCGGGGCCGGACGCGTCCCTGAAGGCCATCGCGCAGGAGGCGGGGGTGGGCATCGGCACGCTCTACCGCCGGTTCCCGAGCCGCGAGACGCTCATCGAGGCGGTCTACCGCAGCGAGGTCGACCGGCTGTGCGCGACGGCGCCCGCCCTGCTCGAACGGCTGGAGCCCCTGGACGCGCTGCGGGAGTGGATGGAGCGGTTCGTGGACTTCATGGCCGCCAAGCACGCGATGGGCGACGCGCTGCGGGCCGTCCTGACGTCCGAGGACGACCGCATGCGCACCCGCGGCCTGCTCCGCGACGCGCTCGCGGTCCTGCTGCGGGCGGGCGCCGAGCGCGGCACGATCCGGCCGGAGGTGGACGCCCACGATCTGCTGCTCGTCCTCGGCGGGATCGCGCTGATCGCCGAGGGCCCCGACCGCCGCGACCTCGCCGTGCGGCTGCTCGGGCTGGTCACCGACGGGGTCCGCGCCTGACCGGGGCGTCGCCGGATTCAGTTTCGGCGGCGCGGATTCGTCGCCGACTGCATAACCCCGGCGCCCGGCGTGTGGCAGCGTACCCACATGGATCCAGTGGTTGAGTTCGTCCCGGGCCGCAGCGGCCGGGCGCGGAGTTTCGAGCGTTTCCTGCGGCTGGCGATCAAGCCGTGGCTGTTCGGCATGCCGCTGACGCGCAGCACCCTGCGCCTGGCGGGCGTGTTCGAGCTGGGCGCGCCCCTGGTCATGCGGACGCCGCGCGGGACGCAGATCGAGCGCGTGGAGTTCGACGGCTTCCACGGCGAGTGGATCCGCCCCGCGAACGCCGACCCGTCCCGCGTGCTGCTGTACTTCCACGGCGGCGGGTTCTTCTTCTGCGGCCTGAAGACCCACCGCCGCATGATCGCCAAGATCGCCGAGGCGGCGGGCGTCACCGCCTTCTCGGTCGCCTACCGGCAGCTTCCCGGGGCGCCCCTGACCACGTCGGTGGCCGACGCACAGCAGACCTACGAGTGGCTGCTGGCCCAGGGCATCGCGGGCGAGCACATCGCGCTCGGCGGTGACTCGGCGGGCGGCTTCCTGGCCCTCAACACCGCCCTGACCGCCGCCGAGCAGGGACGGCCCGTGCCGGCCGCGATCGCGACGCTGGCCCCGCTCGTCACCCTCGACCACGTGGAGCGCGCCGCGTTCCCGTACACGCGCAAGGACGCCTACATCCCCGTCCACCGCCTGGAGCGGCTCAAGCGCCTGCTCCTGTCCGAGGGCGACGTCACCGCCCCCGCCGACCGGGACCTGCGCACGCTGCCGCCCGTGCTGGTCGTGTCGGGCTCGCACGAGGCCCTGCGCTACGACACCGACCTGCTCGCCCAGCGCCTGGCGGACGCCGGCGTGCCGCACAAGGTCGAGATCTTCGAGAAGCAGGTGCACGTGTTCGCCGCGTTCTCCGGCGTCATCCCCGAGGCGGACCGGGCGATCGGCGACATCGCGTCGTTCGTCCGGACCTACCTGGCGCCGAGCGCCGTCGGCACCACCGCCGCCTGACGCTCAGCTCCGGTACACCGACGTCGCGATCTGGACGAACGACCTGATCAGCGGGTTCGGGTCGGCCGCCTGCCACGCCACCACGACGCGGCTCGGCGCCATGCCCGCCAGCGGGACGACGGCCAGTTCCGCGGGCAGGTCGTGGCCGAGCGGGCTCAGGCCGACCGTCCCGTTCCACAGGACGGCCTGCACGCACTCGCGGACGCCGCGCACCACCGGGCCCTCGCGCGGCTCGCCGCCGTTCCAGTACGCCCGCCACGCGGCGTCGGTGCCGTCCGGGAACTGGAACCAGCGGCGGCCGGCGAGGTCGGCCAGGGCGAGGCGGTCGCGGGCGGCGAGCGGATCGTCGGCGCGCAGCACCGCGCCCACCGGGTCGGCGCGCAGTTCGCGCACCGCGAGGCCCGCCGGGTCGAAGGGCGCGCGGGTCAACGCCACGTCGACCAGTCCGGCGCGCAGGCCGCACGTCGGATCGGTCAGGTCGGCCTCGCGGACGCGCACCTCGACGCCCGGATGCCTTCGCCGGTAGGCGGCGGCCAGCCGCGCGGCGCCGGGATCGGCGCCGTCCCCGAGGATCCCCACAGTGATCGCTGCGGCGCCCGCCACCGCCGCCACGCGCACGCGCGCCCCCTCGGCCCGTTCGAGCAGCGTGCGCGCCTCGTCCAGCAGCACCTTCCCGGCGGGCGTGAGCGCGACGCCCGCCGGGGAGCGGTGCAGCAGGACGGCGCCGAGATCGTCCTCGAGCCGCCGGATCGCGCGGCTCAGCGGCGGCTGGCTCATGTGCAGCCGGGCGGCGGCGCGGCCGAAGTGCAGCTCCTCCGCGACGGCGACGAAATAGCGCAGCGTGCGCAGCTCCATGACCGGCGACGATACCCGGACGGCATCGCACCCGCGCAAACGGTCTTGGACGTCCGGGACGCGGCGGCGGTGCAATCGGGGCATGACCGAAGAACAGCTCCCCGACCCCGCCGTCCGGGTCACCGACGCCGACGAGATCGCCCGCGACCTGCTGATCGTCCCGAACCGCGACGTCCCGCTGGTCCCCAACATCGGCATCATCGGCGGCGCCGAGGCCGTTCTCGTCGTGGAGACGGGAATGGGCACCGCCAACGCCGAACAGGTCCTCGCGCTGGCCGATGAGGTGGCGCGCGGCCGTCGGCTGTTTCTGACGACGACGCATTTTCACCCCGAGCACGCGTTCGGCGCCCACGCCTTCGCCGGCCGGGCCACGTATCTGGTCAACCGCGCGCAGGCCGACGATCTGGGCGCCAAGGGGGCGGCCTACCTCCAGATGTTCCGGGGCCTCGGCGACGCGATCGCCCGCCGCCTGGACGGTGCCGAAGTGCCCGTCCCCGACGTGGTCTACGACGACGCGTACGACCTGGACCTCGGCGGCCGGATCGTCCGGCTGCGGCCCACCGGCCGGGGCCACACCCGGGGCGACCAGGTGATCGAGGTGCCGGACGCGGGCGTCCTGTTCACCGGCGACCTGGCCGAGACCGGGCAGTTCGCCATCTTCCCGTGGTTCCCGCCGCACGACACCGACGTCTCGGGCGTGCGCTGGCTGACGGTCATGGACCGGCTGGCCGCGTCCCGTCCCGCCGTCGTCGTCCCCGGCCACGGCGCCCCCGGCGGCCCGGAGATCCTCACCGACGTCGCCGCCTACCTGCGCGAACTGCGCGACGAGACCTGGCGCCGCCGCGACTCCGCGCTCGCCGAGGACGCCGTCGCCGCGGAGGTCCGGGCGCTGCTGATCGAGCGCCATCCGGAGTGGTCCGGCCGGGAGTGGATCGAACGGGGCGTCGGCTGCCTGTGCGCCGAGCACGCGGCGAGGTGACGACGGGCTGTCCTCCGGGCCACTGGCCTCAGACGTGCCGTCACGCTTCGTGACCGCCGGACCGGCAATGAACCGGCGGCGGGCTCGCCCGTTTCTCTTGGCTCGTCACGACAAGGAGCGCCGATGGGCGAGGACCGATCCTGGGCGGCGCTGATCGCCGAGGACGCCGGGATCGACCGGACGGACCTGCGGCCGCAGCACACGTTCGAGCACCTGGGCCTGGATTCGCTCGCCCTGCTCCGGCTGCGCGTCCGCATCGAGGAGGACTTCGGCGTCTGGCTGGACGAGACCGAGTTCAACGCCACGACGACCGTCGCGGAGCTGGAGCACCTGATGTCGGGCGGCTGAGGGCGGCTACCGCAGCCGGGCGGCCAGGCCGTTCTTGTCGACCTTGCCGACGCCGGTCAGGGGGAACGAGCCGACGGCCTCGATCCGGTCCGGGAACTTGAACGCGGCGACGCCCCTGCCGCGCAGGAACTCCTTGATCGCCGCGAGCGCGGGCGGCGGCGTCCCGTCCCGCGGGACCAGGAACGCGCAGGTCCGCTCGCCGAGCACCGGGTCGGGCAGGCCGACGACGGCCGCGTCGCGGACCGCCGGATGCGCGAGCAGGTGCCCTTCCAGCTCGGCGGCGGCGAACTTCTCGCCGCCCCGGTTGATCTGCTCCTTCGTGCGTCCTTCCACCACGAGATGCCCGGACGGGAGCCGCCGCACGAGGTCGCCGGTGCGGAAGAAGCCGTCCGGCGTGAAGGCGCGGGCGTTGTGCTCGGGCGCGCGGTAGTAGCCGCGCAGCGTGTACGGGCCCCGGGTGAGAAGTTCGCCGACCTCGCCGGGCGGGACCGGGGCGCCGCCGGGGTCCACGACGCAGATCTCGTCGGCCGGTGAAAGCGGGCGTCCCTGCGTGCCTTCGACCAGATGCGGCGGGTCGTCCGGGCGGGTGAAGTTCAGCAGGCCCTCCGCCATGCCGAACACCTGCTGGAGCGCGCAGCCGAGCGCGCGCGGCACCGTCGCGGCGTGCTCGGGGGCGAGCCGGGCGCCGCCGACCTGCACGAGCCGCAGGGACGCGAGGTCGTGCCGGGTCCGCGCCGCCGCGCGCGCCCACAGCAGCGCGGCGGGCGGGACGAGCGCGCTCACCGTCACGCGCTCCCGCTCGATCAGCGGGAACGTCTCGGCGGGCGAGGTCGTCGGCACCATCACCACCGTGCCGCCCCGGTGCAGCGCGCCGAGGATCCCCGGGCACGCCAGCGCGAAATTGTGCGCCGCCGGAAGGGCCGCGAGATAGACGGTGTCCCGGCCGAATCCGCATACTTCCGCGCTCGCGCGAAGATTGTAGACATAGTCGCGGTGTGTTCGCGGGATCAGTTTCGGGGACCCGGTGGTTCCGCCGGAAAGGAGCAGGACGGCCACGTCGCCCGGTTCCGGACGCTCCGGCACAGAGTCCGCGCGGCCCGCCGCCTCGACGTCGGCGAGTGTGGTGAATTCCCCCGCGTCGCCGTCCACGACGACATGGTCCACCGGAAGAGAACGGGCGAGCCGACGGACGTCGAAGTCCCCGTCGGTCTCGCTCATGAAATAGCCGCGCGCGTCGGTCAGCGCGCACAGCTCCCGGATCTCGCCGGCCCGGTGCGCGGGCAGCGCCAGGACGGGAACGATGCCGCTGCGCACGAGCGCCAGGAAGACCACCGCGAACCCGGCGGAGTTGGGCAACTGGACGATCACCCGGTCGCCCCGGCGCAGGCCCAGCGCGGTGAGGCCGTCCGCCGCCCGCCGGACGCGCAGGTCCAGCTCCGCGTAGGTCAGCCGGGTGTCCCCCGCGACCAGCGCGGTGCGGCCCGGCGCGCCGCCGGGGACGTCGCCCAGCAGATCCCGCCCCCAGTGGCCCTCCGCCTCGTAGCGGGCCGCGAACTCCGGCGGCCAGGGCGTGAAACCGTCCATGCTCGCGGCACCTCCCGCGTCGCCGAGAAAACTTCATCATGACGTCTCTCCGCGCTTTCTTCGACCGCGATTCATGACGCGATATCCGCATTTCCGGTAACGCGCGGCGCCGATTCTTACTCGGCCGCCCGATGAATATGCCGACGCGGCCACAGTCACGCCGAACACGGCACGTTCCCGCGCCGCCGGGAGTTTCATGAGGGGCCGATCCTGGAGGGAGCCGCAGGTGCCGATTCTCCGTCCCGCGCCGCCGCCGGGAACCGTCCCGTTCACCGCGATCGACCGGGTCTCCGGGGACGTCGCCGCGCGGGCGCAGGCGCCCCCGGCGGCGTGCGTGATCCTGACCGTCGACGGCCCCGCCCCGGCCCTGTCCGATCTGTGCGCCTACATCGCCGACCGGATCGACCGCGTGCCCGTCCTGCGGTACCGGCCGGACGGGCGGCGGCGGCGCTGGGTCCGGATCGAGCCGTTCGACGTCCGCCCGCAGATCCGCGAGCGGGAGCTGAAGCCCGGCGCCGACGTCCGGGCCGCCGCGCTGGACCTGCCGTCCCTCCCGGCCGGACGGCCGCTGTGGGACCTGACGCTCCTGCACGGCCACGCGCCCGGCGAGTACGCCCTGTGCTACCGCTCGCACACGATGTTCCAGGACGGGACGGCCGTCGTCGGCACCGTGGAGGCGCTGTTCGGCCGCAGGCGGCTGCCCGAGCCTCCGCCGAACCCGGGCCGCACCGGTCCGCGCGCGTTCCCGCTCCCGGCCCTGCGCCGCCCCGCGCGCCGCCGCCGCACGCCGTGGCCGCTGCCCGCGCGGACGCCCACCGGCCGTTTCGTCATGCACGCCGTCGAACTGGACACCGCGCAGTTGCTCACCGTCGCGCGCGCCGGGCGGACGACCGTCAACCAGGTCTGCCTGGCCTCGCTGACCGGCGCGCTGCGGGCCTGGACGCCCCCGGACCGCGCCGACCGCCGCGCGTCGCTGCCCGTCCAGGTGCCGATGAACCTGTGGCCGCCCGAACGCAGCGGCGCGCTCGGCCACCACCTCGGCCTGCTGCGCGTGGACCTGCCCTGCGGCGCGCCGTCCCCGCGCGAGCACCTGCGGCAGGTCGTCGACCAGACGAGCGAGCGCCGCATCGCCCTCCACCGCGCGCTCGCGCGGGCGCTGGCGCCGTCGGTGCCGTACGCGCTGCTGCGGACGGTGGTCGGCCAGTGCGAGCGCGCCGGCGTCGTCGGCCAGTTCGTGACGACCCTGCGCGTGGCGTCCGGGCTCACCGTCGACGGAGCGCCGGTGCGCGCGGTGGCGATCACGCCCGCGCCGGTGCCGCTGGTGCGCCTCGCCGTCGTGATCGTCTTCTACGGCGCGCGGGTGACGGCGGTGGCGTCCGTCGACGCCGCCCTCGCCGGATCGGCCGCCGCCGGCCCCGAGCGGCTGGGCGCCCTGTGGCGTGCCGCGCTGACCGAGCTGTGCGCCCTCCACACGTGACACCGACCTCAGGAAACGAGCCGCGCCCATGACCGTGCAGAGCCTCGCCGACCCGGAACCGGCGAACGCGCGCCTGGCCCGGCGCTGGGCGACGACCGCCGTCGCGTGCACCGGGCTGCTGCTGATCGGCGTCGACGGCACCGTCCTCAACGTCGCGATCCCCGCGATGCAACGGGCCCTGCGCCCGTCCACGGCCGAGGTCCAGTGGACGGTCGACGCCTTCGCGGTCGTCATGGCCGGGACGGTCCTGGCGGCGGGAAGCCTCGGCGACCGCATCGGGCGGCGCCGCGTCTTCGTCACCGGGCTGCTGCTGTGCGCGGCGGCCTCGGTCGCGGGCGGCGCCGCGACGAACCCCGCGCAGATGATCGCCTCGCGGGTCGTGCAGGGCGCCGGCTGCGCGCTGATGATGCCCGCGACGCTGTCGATCATCATCGACGTCTTCCCCGAACCGCACCTGCGGCGCCGGGGCATCGCGGTCTGGGCGGCGGTCGCGGGCGTCGGCGGCCTGCTCGGACCGGTCGCGGGCGGCTGGCTGGTCGATCACGCGTCCTGGCGCGCGGCGTTCTGGAGCAGCATGCCGATCGCGGTCGCGGCGGCGGCCCTGGCGGCGTGGATGGTGCCCGAGTCGCGCGACGCCGACGCGTCCCCGCTGGACCATCGCGGCGCGCTGCTCTCGACCGCCGGGCTGAGCGCCCTGGTCTGGGCCGTGGTCGCCGGGCCGAGGCACGGCTGGACGAGCCCGGCCGTCCTCGCGGCGTTCGCCGGCGCGGCGGTGCTGCTCACGGCGTTCGCGGTGTGGCAGGCGCGCTGCCGGGCGCCGATGCTGCCGCTGTCGTTGCTGCGCGCGCCGCGCGTCCGGCTCGGCCTGGCGGTGATGGCGCTGGTCTCCGCGCTGGTCTTCGGCTCGGTGCTGATCCTGAACCTCTACATGCAGGGCGTCCTGGACTACTCGGCCCTGCGCAGCGGGACGCGCACGCTCCCGGCGACGGCGGGCATGGTCGTCGGCGCCGCGATCGCGCTGCCGCTGCTCAACAAGCTCGGGCGGTTCGGTGACCGGACCGCGATCGTGGTGGGCCTCACGACCCTCGCCGCGGCGTTCGCCCTGCTGGCGACGTTCACGACCGCGTCGGGCTACCGCGCGCTGGCCGTGTACCTCGTGCTGCTGGGAACCGGCGCGGGCGTCATCCTGGCGGCGGGCACCGAGATGGTGATGGCGGCGTTCCCCGGGGAGCGCGCCGGGCTGGGGTCGGCGCTCAACGACGTCACCCGCCAGGTCGGCCTGGCCCTCGGGATCGCGGTGCAGGGGTCGGCCCTGTCCGCCGTCTCCGCGCACCGCCTGCACGACCTGCGCGGCGCGGTCCCGGACGACGACGTCAACGCCCTCCTGGCGGCGGCGCACGTCCCGGGCGGCCCCGGGCCGGCGGCGGTGGCGGCGGCCAAGGACGCCTTCGTCCACGGCATGACCCGATGCGCGCTGGCCGGTGCCGTCCTCGTCGGCGCGGCGGCCGTCCCGGTCGCGTGGAGCATGGCGCGGACGCTCACCACGTCA
Organism: Actinomadura rubteroloni; assembly: GCF_002911665.1. NCBI lineage: Bacteria > Bacillati > Actinomycetota > Actinomycetes > Streptosporangiales > Thermomonosporaceae > Actinomadura > Actinomadura rubteroloni. The sequence goes on along the minus strand of NZ_MTBP01000003.1, from coordinate 590,266 downwards.
CGGGAAGCGCGACGAGCCCGGCCGTGAGCCCGTGCTCCCGCACCTTCAGCTCGCTCGCCGGAACCGCCAGCCGCAGGGACGGGAAACGCGCGACGAGCCGGGAGAACACCGCCGTCAGCTCCAGCCGGGCCAGCGGCGCGCCCGGACAGTGCCGGCGGCCGTGCCCGAAGGCCAGATGCCGGTTGACGTCCCGCGCCACGTCGAACCCGTCGGGGTCCTCGAACACGCGCCGGTCATGGTTCGCCGCGCCGGTGTCCAGCAGCACGAGGTCCCCGGCGCCGATCCGGACGCCCGCGAACTCCAGGTCCGTGCGGGCGTACCGGACGACGCCGCTCGGCACGGTGATCGGCGCCCGCAGCATCTCCTCCACGGCGCCGGGGACGGCCGACGGGTCCCGCACGAGCGCCGCCCACCGCCCCGGGTCGGCCAGCAGGAACAGCGCGCCCCAGCCGATCTGCACGACCGTCGTCTCGTGCCCGCCGATGAGCAGCTTGCACAGGACGGTGATGACGTCGTCGTCGGACGCGTCGGGACGAGCGCACAACCGGCTGATCACATCGTCGCCGGGCTCCTTCCGCTTGCGTTCCACGAGCCATGTCCCGTACTGGTACAGCTCGGCCAGCCCTTGCAGGGAGACGTCGCGGTCGGCGGTGTTCGTCGCGGCTTCGGACCAGGCGCGGAACTTGCCGCGATCGTCGTGCGGAACGCCGAGCACCTCGCTGATGACCGCGATGGGCAGCGGCGTCGCCAGATCCCTCTGCAGGTCGGCGGGCGGGCCGTGCCGCTCGATCCCGTCGAGGAGTTCCCCGGTGAGCTGCTCGACGCGCGGACGTAAGTCCTGCATGCGCCGGGCGGTGAAATGGGACTGGAAGAAGCTCCGCGTCCGCGCGTGCTCCTGCCTCTCCCGGTCGAAGTTCTTGCCGGGGGCGGAGAAGATGGCGGCGTTCCCGGCGCGCGCGGCCTTGGCCGGCTCGGGGTGGGAACGGCCGAGCCGTTCGTCGTCGAGCAGCGCGCGGACGTGCGCGTAACCGGTGACGAGCCACGCTTCGTCGCCGACCACCGTCCGCACGCGCCGCACTTCGTCGCGGTCGTGGAACTCACGGATCAGCGGAGCGGGACGAAGCAGGTCCGGTCGCTCCAGCGGAAGCCGAGGAAGAGGCACATCGGGCATGTTCACTGTCCTTTTCGGAGATCGCCGGGCACGCGTCTCACCGGACGGGGGCGACGTACCGTTCCGCCGCCACGGACGCGTACCAGGCGTCGGTCATCACGAGGAAGAGCGCCGAATCGTCGGCGTACCGGCGCATCATCGGATCCGGTGACGACAGCAGCGGCCGGAGGACGTCCACGGCCCGCGCGGCGGCCTCGGTGAACATCCGGCGCGTCCGGTCGAGCGCGGACGGAAGGTCGCAGCCGTGGGCGTGCATGAGCACACCGGGCAGGCTGAACGGGACGCCCCCGACGGCGTGGTGCTCCTTGGCGTAGGACGCGAGGTCGTGGTGGATCACCATGACCCGGGTCGCCGCCTTCTTGAGCCGGAGGAAGTCGTCGTAGTGGCGCGAACCGGGCGTGATGGTGACCGAGCAGAGCGGTTCGGCCAGCGTCCGCGTCAGCCACATCAGGGACAGATGACGGCGGGCCGTCAGATAGTGGTCGACGCCGGGCCAGGTCCGGGTGACGCGGTGGTGCGCCTCCCAATGCCACACGCCGAGCAGCGACCGCACGCTGGCCAGCAGGTCTTCCTGATGGCGCGGCGAAAGGATCACGGCACTGCGCCGGAGGACGTCGGCCAGCGCCGCGTCGAAGCCCCGGCCGTCCGGCACGCGCCCGGGCTCCTCCAGGACGGTCGTGAGCGCCATCAGCAGATGGACGAACCGGGCGAGGTCCGCGCCGTCGGCGACCTCCTCCACGACCTCGCCGACGGCGATGAACGTGAAGTAGAGCCGGGCGGACAGGTCCACGACGTCCATGTCGGCCGTAGGCCAGCAGGCGGCCGTGTCGGCGCCGAGCGTCAGATGGAGCCATTCGTCGGTGCCGGGCGTCAGGTCGTAGCGGCGGACCCAGTCGCGCAACCGGCGCTCCGCCGCCTCCCGCAACCCCGGTTCGGCCACCGGCGGCTCGACCCCGGGCAGCAGCCCCGCCAGCGAGGGAACGGACGGACACGGCGTGGAGGTGGTCATGGGACGCTCGATTCCAGAAGCGAAGAAGCACACCCGGGCGGGATCCGGACGCGAGATGGGAGCGTGCCCGAACACCTGACGGCAGGGACACTCCGCATTCCGCCGAAACGCTTGTCAGGCGGCCGACGTGTCCTCGGACCCTACCCCTAACGCGGCGCGAGGTATCCAGTCGATGACGCTGTGTCATTGTGACTGGTGGGGCAAGGGTTCTCTACCGGAGCGGGCCATGGACAATTCACGGATCGTGACCACACTCTTGCGGAACGGCTGCGTCAGCCGTCCCGGCCCGAAGGGAGCCACCCCGTGACCGTCCCACCAGTCGAGCGCCCGGAACGCACGGAACGGGTGGTGGCGACCGGTGCGTCCCCCGTCCTGCTGATGGCGGCGCTGGCCGGGTCGAACCTGTTCGACGAATACGTCGTCTACGAGAAGCCCGGCATGTGGACGTTCGCGGGCGGCGCGCTGGGCGAGGTGATCCTCGAAGCCGACACGGTGAGCACCGCCTGGCCGGACGCGCCCCGCGACGTGCGCCCGTGGTCGGGCCGTCCGGCCGACGCGCTACGCGCGGCGTTCGCCGCCTGCCCCCTGCCGACGTGGAACGCCTACGGCTGGATCGCGTTCGAGTTCGCCGCCCGCCGCCCGGCCGGCCGCCTGGCCCACCTGCTCGTCCCGCGCGTGGAGGTCCGCGTCCACGACGGCACCGCGCACATCACGGGAGGCGACCGCGACGAGGTCGAACGCGTCACCGCCGCGCTGGCGAAAGGCGCACCGGAACCGGCCGCACCGACCAGAGTGCAGATCCGCACCGACGGCGACCATTACCGGGAACGAGTCGCCGAAGCCATCGCCGAGATCCACGCGGGCCGCTACCAGAAGGTGATCCTCTCCCGGACGGTCGACGTGCCGTTCCCCGTGGACGTCATCGCCACCTACGTACGCGGACGCCGGGCCAACACGCCGGCCCGCTCGTTCCTGTCGGTACTGGGCGACCACCAGGCGCTCGGCTTCAGCCCAGAAGTACTGGCATTGGTGACCGCGGGCGGACGCGTACGAACCGACCCGCTGGCGGGAACCCGGGCTTTCAACCGGACGGACGACGACCCCCGCCTCAGGAACGAGCTCCTGCACGACCCGAAAGAGGTCTTCGAGCACGCGATCTCCGTCTACACCGCACAAGACGAACTGCAGCGGATCTGCGCCCCGGGAACCGTGCGGATCGGCGATTTCATGACCGTCAAACAACGCGGCAGCGTGCAGCACCTGGGCTCCACCGTGACCGGCACGCTGGCCCGCGACCGCACGTCCTGGGACGCGCTCGACACCCTCTTCCCGGGCGTGACGGCGTCCGGCGTCCCCAAAGCGCAGGCGATCGAAGCCATCACCCGCCTGGACGAACCGCGCGGCCTCTATTCGGGCGCGGCCCTCTCGGTGACCCACGAAGGCGCACTGGACTGCGCGCTGGTCCTGCGCGCCCTCTACCGCCAGGACGGCCGGACATGGCTGCGCGCGGGCGCGGGAATCGTGGGCGCCTCGAATCCGGAAAGGGAATTCGAGGAGACGTGCGAGAAGCTGACGAGCATCGCCCCCCACGTGGTCGCGTCCGAAGACGGAACACCGACGTAGAAAGGGAGCCCCGGAAAACACTGCGGGCCGCCGGGGAAGGTGCGAAGCACCGACCACGACGGCCCGACTCGTGGGCGATACTGGGATTGAACCAGTGACCTCTACCGTGTCAAGGTAGCGCTCTCCCACTGAGCTAATCGCCCGCGCGTTCTCCCCGGGGGGAAGACGACGGTTGAGGTGGAGACGGGATTTGAACCCGTGTACACGGCTTTGCAGGCCGTTGCCTCGCCTCTCGGCCACTCCACCGAGCGGGCCCTGCCGTGCAAAGCCCCGAGGCCCTCAGAGCGGAAGACGGGATTTGAACCCGCGACCCTCACCTTGGCAAGGTGATGCTCTACCCCTGAGCCACTTCCGCGTGTGCTGCTCGGTTCCGGTCCCTTCCGGGCCGGTCCCTCGCGGCGACATGCAGAACACTAGCGCGTTCCGCCGCGTTCCCCAAACCGGTTAAGGCCGCGCGGGGCTTTCCCGAGGTCGGGCCCCGGACGACGGCACGGGCCACGGCGCCCGGCACACTGGTCCCGAGAGCGGACGGCGGGGGCGGACTGGGATGGACTTCGCGTACGCCGGCGGCGTGCTGGCGACGGGACCGGCGGAGACGACGAGCGATCCGGCCGCGCTGGAGGGCGGCGGCTGGTGGGCGGTGGCCGTCACGTTCGAGGGCAAGGTGACGTGCGTGCGGTTCACCGACGTCCGCCGGGCCCCGCATCCGGAGGGCCCGTGGAGCGCTCCCGGCGCGTGGACGTCGTCCCTGGACCGTGCCGCGTACACGGCGGGCGTACGGCGCATCCGGGACGAGATCGCCGACGGCGTCGTGTACCAGGCCAATCTGTGCCGCGTCCTGTCGGCGCCGCTGCCGGCGGGCGCGGGCATGGCGGGCCTCGGGAGCAGGCTGGCGCGCGGCAACCCGGCCCCGTACGCGATGACGCTGAGCGTCCCGGGCCTGGAGATCGCGTCGGCGTCCCCTGAGCTGTACCTGGCGCGGGACGGCGACGTGGTGGAGTCGCGTCCGATCAAGGGCACCGCGCGGACGGCGGCGGGCCTGCTCCCGAAGGACCGCGCCGAGAACGTCATGATCGTGGACCTCGTCCGCAACGACCTCGGCCGGACGGCCGCGACGGGTTCGGTGACGGTGCCGGAGCTGTGCGCGGTGGAGGAGCATCCGGGGCTCGTCCACATGGTCTCGACCGTCCGGGCGCGGCTCGCGCCGGGGACGGGCTGGCCCGAGCTGATCGCCGCGACGTTCCCGCCCGGCTCGGTGACCGGGACGCCCAAGGCGAGCGCGTTGGCGCTGCTGGCCGAGCTCGAACCGGTCCCGCGCGGGCCGTACTGTGGAGCCATCGGCTGGGTCGACGCCGATGCCCGGCGCGGTGCCCTCGCGGTCGGCATCCGGACCTTCTGGGCGGAGGACGGCATGCTGCGCCTCGGCACCGGCGCGGGCATCACCTGGGGCTCGGACCCGGCCGGCGAATGGCGGGAGACCGAGCTGAAGGCGGCTCGGCTGTTGGAGGTGGCTTCCGGTGACGGAGCAGGGCAAGGTCTGGATCAACGGTGATCTGGTCGACCCGCGCGAGGCGACGGTGTCGGTGCTCGACCACGGTTTCCTCGTCGGCGACGGGGTCTTCGAGACGGTGAAGGCGACGGGCGGCGAGCCGTTCGCCCTGACCCGGCACCTGCGGCGGCTCGCGGTGTCGGCGGCGGGACTCGGACTGCCCGAACCCGACCAGGACGCCATCGCCCAGGGCGTCCTGGAAGTACTGGCGGCGGCGCCGCGCTGGCCGCTCGGCCGGATCCGCGTCACGTACACGAGCGGTCCGGGCCCGCTCGGTTCGGCGCGCGGCGACGCGGGGCCGACGGTCGTGGTGACGGCCGCCGAGCAGCGCCCGTTCCCGGCGACGGCGGCGGTCGCGGTCGTCCCGTGGCCGCGCAACGAGCGGGGCCCGCTGACCGGGCTGAAGACGACGTCCTACGCCGACAACGCCGTCGCGCTGGACCATGCGGCGCGGCGGGACGCGGGCGAGGCGATCTTCGGGAACCTCGCCGGGAACCTGTGCGAGGGCACCGGCAGCAACGTGTTCGTCGTCCGGCGCGGACGGCTCGTCACTCCCCCGCTGTCGGCGGGCTGCCTGGCGGGCGTCACGCGGGCGCTGGCGCTGGAGTGGTGCGGCGGCGAGGAGCAGGACGTTTCGCTGGACGCGCTGCGCGACGCCGACGAGGCGTTCCTGACCTCCACCACGCGCGATCTCCAGCCGATCGCGCTGGTGGACGGCGTCGCGCTCCCGGCGGCGCCCGGCCCGATCACCGCCAAAGCGATGGAGACGTTCGCGGCGCGGGCGGCCGAGGTGATGGACCCCTGACCGTCAGGGACGCGCGGCGGCGGCGACCATCGCGGCCCCGACGATCCCGGCGTTGTTGTGCAGCGCGGCCGGGACGATCGGCGCGCTCACCCCGGTGATCAGCGGGATGAACTTGTCGGCCTTGCGGCTCACGCCGCCGCCGAGCACGATCAGCGTCGGCGAGATCAGCTTCTCGACGTGGCGGAGGTAGACGCTGAGACGGTGCGCCCATTTGTCCCAGCTCAGGTCCTCGTCCTCGCGGATCTTGGCGGACGCGCGGGTCTCGGCGTCGTGCCCGTCCAGCTCCAGGTGCCCGAACTCGGTGTTGGGCAGCAGCACGCCCTCGGTGAACAGCGCGCTGCCGATGCCGGTGCCGAGCGTGAAGATCGCGACCGTGCCCTGCGCGCCGCGGCCCGCGCCGAGCCGCATCTCGGCGATCCCGGCGGCGTCGGCGTCGTTGAGGACGCTGACGGGACGTCCGGTGGCCTCGCCGAACAGCGCGGCGGCGTCCACGCCGATCCAGCTCCGGTCGAGGTTGGCGGCGGTCCGCGTCACGCCGTGCAGGACGACGCCGGGGAACGTCACCCCGACGGGTCCCGTCCCGCCGAAGTGCGCGGTGATCTGCGCGACGGCCGCCGCGACCGCCTTCGGCTCGGAGGGACGGGGGGTCTCGATGCGCATCCGCTCCGCCTCGAACGCCCCGGTGGCGAGGTCCACCGGGGCGCCCTTGACGCCCGATCCGCCGATGTCGATGCCCAGCAAGCTCATGGCGTGATTCTGCCCTTTTCGGAGCGTCCTCAACGAACCCGGCCGGATCCGGAATGTGCGTCCACCTGATAAGCGGGCCCCGCGATTGCGACACTGAGGAACGTGAACGACTTCGACGTCCTTGTGCTCGGATCCGGCCCCGGCGGGCAGCGCGCGGCCATCGCCGCCGCCAAGCTCGGCCGGCGCGTCGCCATCGTGGACCGGGCGACCATGATCGGCGGCGTCTGCATCAACACGGGAACGATCCCGTCCAAGACGCTGCGCGAGGCCGTCCTCTACCTGACCGGCCTCAACCAGCGCGAACTGTACGGGCAGAGCTACCGGGTCAAGGACGACATCACCGTCGCCGATCTCGGGATGCGCACGCGGCACGTGATCGGCCGCGAGATCGACGTGGTGCGCAGCCAGCTCGCCCGCAACCACGTCACGACGCTGAGCGGCCACGGCCGCTTCACCGGCCCGCACTCGATCACCGTGGAGGACGGCGAGGGCCGCGTCCACGATTACACCGCCGGGAAGATCGTCATCGCGACGGGGACGCGTCCGGCCCGTCCGGCGACCGTCGAGTTCGACGACCGGACCGTCATCGACTCCGACGGCATCATCCACCTGGACCGCATCCCCGAGACCATGGTCGTGGTCGGCGCCGGGGTGATCGGGATCGAGTACGCGTCGATGTTCGCCGCCCTCGGCAGCAAGGTCACCGTCGTCGAGCGGCGCGACCGGATGCTGGAGTTCTGCGACCTGGAGATCGTCGAGGCGCTGAAGTACCACCTGCGCGACCTGGCGGTGACGTTCCGGTTCCGCGAGGCCGTGGCGTCCGTCGAGCGGCACGCGCGCGGCGCCATCGCCGTCCTGGAGAGCGGCAAACGTCTCCCCGCCGACACGGTCATGTATTCGGCGGGAAGGCAGGGCGTCACCGACGACCTGGGGCTCGCCGCCGCCGGGCTGGACGCCGACCACCGCGGCCGGATCAAGGTGGACGACGACTACCGCACCGAGGTGCCGCACATCTACGCGGTCGGGGACGTCATCGGCTTCCCGTCGCTGGCCGCCACGTCGATGGAGCAGGGCCGGCTGGCGGCGCACCACGCCTGCGGCGAACCGGTCTCCGACATCCACGAGATCCAGCCGATCGGCATCTACACGATCCCGGAGATCAGCTTCGCGGGACGGACCGAGGACGAGCTGACGGAGGCCAAGATCCCGTTCGAGGTGGGGGTGTCGCGCTACCGGGAGCTGGCGCGCGGTCAGATCATCGGGGATTCGTACGGGATGCTGAAACTGCTCGTCTCGTCGGAGGACCGCTCGCTGCTGGGCGTCCACGTCTTCGGGACGAACGCCACCGAGCTCGTCCACATCGGCCAGACGGTGATGGGGCTCGGGGGGACGGTGGACTACCTCGTCAACGCCGTGTTCAACTACCCGACGCTGGCGGAGTCCTACAAGGTCGCGGCGCTGGACGCGACGAACAAGATGCGCCACATCGCGCGGCTCGTGGACTGACGCCCGGTCACGACGACCAGAGCAGGTTCTCCAGCTCGGCGTCGATGTCGATGAAGTCGCTCTCCTGGCCCGCCGGGACGGCGCGGTAGGTGCGGTGCAGGAACTCCGCGAGCGACGACAGCGGGACCTCGAACAGCGCGTCCCCGAACGGCGAGGACAGCGCAAGGTTCAGCGTGTCGTCGGCCTCGGGGCCCGCGGGCCACACCTCGACGTCGCCGTCCCCGGCGCGGCGGACGATGCCGACGGTCAGCAGCTCGCGCGCGAAGATCCACTCGACCGGCTCGTCGTCGCCGACGTAGAACGCCATGCGGATCGCGTACGGGTCGTCGGCCGCGTACTCCAGCCCGGCCAGCAGCGGGACGGACGCGCGGTCGGGGACGACGAGGCGAAGGCCCAGCTCTGCGGACACGGAGGTACTGCTGTTCATGGCCAATCCTTCAGACGTCGGTCCCGGCGTGCGCGGGTGTTCCGGATGGGAGACACCCCTCTGACGGATGTCCCCTGGATCTATGACGCGTAACGGGGCCGACTTGTGGGAACATTCCGCGCCCCGCGTGCGGTGTGATCTATCTCACGTATGTCAATCTCCCCCCTGACCTGCACAAAAGGGGGCAACATGCCGGATGGTGCGGGGTATTCGCCCTGCGACAGAACATCCCGTGTGTGACGATCGAGGGTGCTCGGTCGTTGGGGGTGAGGGCGGCGCGGACGCCCGAAGTCGTGAGTCCTCTGGCGTAGGGTAAAAACGTGGCGATCAACCAGCAGAACGACACACCGTCGTCGCCCCCGGAGGAGACCGGGGAGCCGGGCAGGCTGCACCGCTTCCGGGAGCGCATCCGGCGGAACGCGCTGCTCAACACCACCTGGCGCATCGGCGTCTTCACCGTCGGGATGACGGTCCTCATCGGCGGCCTGGTCATGATGGTCGCGCCCGGCCCGGGCATCCTCGGCATCATCGTCGGCCTGGCGATCCTCGCGTCCGAGTTCGCCTGGGCGCAGCGTGCGCTCCACCACGCCAAGGTCGCCGCCGAGAAGGCCAAGGAGAAGGCGCTCGACCCGCGCACCAAGCGCCGCAACTCGGTCCTCGCCGTGCTCGGCGGGCTCGTCTGCGGCGCGGCCGTGATCGCGTACCTGTGCCTGTACCACTTCAACCTGCCGTGGCACGTCGCCGACTGGACGCCCTGGTCCTGATCCTTAGCGCCACCCGCCTCCGGGTAGGGCCGTTGACGTGCGCAAACACGCTCGTGAGCGGACGCCCCGGCGGCATTGGGACGCGTTCCGCGGCTCGCCGTACCTGTCCGCGCTCGTCCTGACGCTGATCCTGGCGGCGGCGGCCGGGCTGTTCGCCGGGTCCTACACCTACGCGATGGCGAACCCGGCGCCCCGGCATCTGCCCATCGCGGTCGTCGGCACTCCGGCACGGGCGAACGCCCTGGTCACCGCTCTGGACCGGTCGATGTCCACGACGCTGGCCGTCCGGACGTACCCGTCGTACGCGTCGGCGCGGCGGGCCGTCGACGAGCAGAGCCGGTTCGCGATTCTGACGGCCGGCCCGGCGGCGGCCCGGCTGGACATCGCACCCGCCGCCGGGGCATCGGTGGCGCGGGTGCTCGTCCAGGCGGCGCCGACGGCCTCGGCCGCGGCCCGGATCCCCCTTTCCGTGCGGAACGTCAAGCCGCTCCAGTCGTCCGATCCGCAGGGGCTCGCGCTCTTCTACATCTCACTCGCCGCCGTGATCATCGGGTTCGTGGGGGCGATCCAGCTCAGCGTCCACGCCCGTCCGCTGAACCCGGCCGAGCGCATCGGGTTCATCGCGGCGTACTCGCTGCTCGGCGGCTTCGCGATCGGCGCCGTCGTGGACTGGCTCCTCGGCGTCCTCGCCCTGCCGTTCGTGCTGTCGTGGGCGATCCTGTCGTTCACGCTGTTCACCAGCGGGATGGTCTTCACCATGTTCAACACCCTGGTCGGACGCTGGGCGATGCTTCCGACGTGGGGGCTGATGGTCATGCTCGGCAACCCGTCGTCGGGCGGCGCGGTGTCATGGCCGCTGCTGCCGTCCGGGCTCGGGGCCATCGGACGGTGGCTGCCGCCCGGCGCGTCGGTAAGCGCGCAACATACGGCCGTCTACTTTTCCGGACACCAGCATGTGCAGCCGTATCTCGTGCTCGCCGCGTGGAGCATCGTGTCCCTTGTCGTGTTCGTCGTCTGGCGGCACCGGCATCCGGGCGGACGGCCCGCGTCCTGAGGTCAGACGCGGCGCACGGACCGCTCCCCCGCCGTCACGGGCACGTCCAGGACATTGCCGGGCGGCGGGAACGGACACAGCGAGTGGTCGGTGAACGCGCAGGGCGGCAGGTAGGCCCTGGTGAAGTCGACCACGGTTCGTCCCTCGGCGTCCGGTTCGGGAAGATCGAGGAAGCGGAACGTGGAGCTCCCGCTGGCCGCGTCACCGAACACCGCGCTCAGGCCCTGGGCCGAGCGCGACACCGCGAGCGTCCTGCGCTCTCCCGCAAGCTCGAAGGCCACGTCACCCGCAAGGACCAGCGCACGGCGGACGCCGTCCGCGTTCGGCACGGTCGCGGCGCGCTCAGCGTCGTACGGCGTGAACGTCGCGGCAACCGTCCACGCCGGGTCGAAGTCGAAGGTCTCGATCCCGTCGAACGTCAGCCGGTTCGCCGCCGCCGAGTCGAACACACGGACAGCCGGCACACCGTCGCGGACCAGCACAGCCAACGTCCGGTCCCCCACCGTCAGACCGGGCGTGCCCGCCTCAAGTACGACGACCCCTTCCAGCACCTGTCCGTGCGCACGGATCCCGTCCGCCGCGACAGCCTTCAACCGCACACCGGCCTCATGCGGCCCCCACACGCCAGGAACACCCGGAATGCGCGTCTCGTCCGCGACCCAGTGCGTCCCGGTGATCGACAGCGCGCCGAGCGGCGCCCGCACCGCGCGCAACCGCTCCTCATGCCACAGCTTCCATGCGTCCTCGTCGGTGCTCACGATGCTCTCCTTCAGATGCATGTCGAAGGCGAACGGACCGGTGCAAGGAAGATCGAACAGCGGCGCACCCCTGCCGCGAAACAGAGACCGCCCCGCACGCCGCCCCGCTAGACAACCATCCCTACCAAAAATGTACACTTCCCTCGTCCACCCGGCCACCCACCGACCAAACGATGCGCGGGGACCCCACGGGATGCGCTAGGCTTTTCCACGACGGAACGCCCCAGCGGCACACCGTCCCGGGCGATTAGCTCAGTGGGAGAGCGCTTCGTTCACACCGAAGAGGTCACTGGTTCGAACCCAGTATCGCCCACCCAGGTCAGAGGCCGGTTCACATCGTGGACCGGCCTTCGTGGTTGTGCTGCCTGACAGAGGCTCCCACCATGTCCCAACCTGATGATCCTGACGAGCCACCTACCGTCACTCCATCGACGACTGCGGACTGGGTCACGGCCGCCGTGACCGGCAGCGTTGCGTTCGCAGCGAGCGGCGGCAACCCAGTTGCCTTCCTTGCTCCCTTCTTCGGCCCGACACTCAAGAAAGTGATTGTTCTAGACCAGCGGTCGCACGAAGCACGCACTCAAAGAGCCGTCGAGACGGTAAATGTCGCCGTCTCTGTATCGGGTTACGGACTCGAGGAACTGCAGGCGCGAGTTGAGTCATCAGATGCGATGACAGAACTCTTTGCCCGCGTTCTTGCCGCCGCTAGCCACACGGTCAATCTCGATACCAAAGTGCATGCCCTCGGCCACGTCCTTGCGATGGGCCTTTGGGACGATGCCAAGTTCGACATCGCAATTCTGCTCGCAGACGTGTTGACGACTATTGAAGAGCCACACGCCAGGATTTTGGAGACGCTCACCAAGAAAGCGCCACCCACGCCGGGAGAGGCCAACTTCGGTTGGCGAGAAGAGGATCTCATTAGAGAGCTTCCCGAATTTGCCGACGTAATCAACCCGTTCATTGGCATTCTGGTAAGCGGTGGCCTGGTGCGCGATCCCACCGTTCGCGCTTTCCTTAAAGGAAAGAGCGAACGGTGGGTACTCACGACATTAGGCAAACAAACAATCGAACTTCTACATACGGCTGGGGGCTACTCTGTCGGCTCTTTAGATTCATCCGCACCGCCCGCCACGCTCGGAAAGATGCGGTCCATCGCCGTCGCGCCGTCGTCCATGACGGGTCTGATCTAGTGTCGGTACACCTTTTCCGCGACGGCCGCCCCCTGGTGTCCAACCAGGCGAGAGATCGGCTCAAACTCAACTCCGCTGTCCAACAGGACGGACACGAAGCTATGGCGCAGCTCGCGCGGAGCCCAGTCGTCCGCGACCAGTTCGGCCTTCGCAACTCGCGCCGGACGCTGCCGACGCTCTGCGCCGTGCCGTTCCGCGTGGCGAACACCAGCGCTTTGCCATCCCCGTCTGGCGTTCTGCCGATGGCACTGAGGTGACTCCAAAACGCCGCGAGGCCTTCCACACACCGCCGAGAAAGCTTGGCGGTGCGCACACAGTGAGCGGCCAGCGCGCTCTGCGCTGTAGCCGTCCGGACAACCCGCGCGGGGCTGGCGGCGCCGGGCCGGGCAACGGATCCCGCAGCGGAGCGGCCAACGTGTCAGACGTGCCGGCACGGTAGCCGGGAGGCCCGACACTCTGATGTGGCGGAGAATGACCCATTTCCCGCCACGACCGCATCCGCCCACCCCGGCATCCCCGATCCCACCTGAGCCGTCAATGGCGGCCGCTACGCTTGAAAGGCACGGCGGCGCGTCGTGGCGTCCCCGTCTCCATCATCGCCCGCCACGGCCCCTGGGCGCCCAACAGCCCCGGTCGTGCTCGGCTGCATCCGCGCCGTCGACCGGAGGCGTGACAACGCCATGCGCGGCGTCGGATTTAGCGGACCCGCGCCCGTCTGCCATAGCTGGTCTACGGTGCCTTGCTGCTGGGCACGCATTCAACGGTGTTGCCGTTGCCGTTGGCGTTGCAGGTGTTTCCGTTCCCCTGGGTCGTGTTGTCACCTCCGGACGATGACAGGAGGATCGTCACCACGATCGCGACGATCCCCGCGATCGCCGAAATGCCGGCCCAGCGATGATCTCCCAGCCAACCCAGGAAACCGCCGCTGCCCTGCTCACCGCCCGGTGCCGGTGTGACCATGTCAACTCCTGTGACTTCTCGTCGCTACGTCATGCCTTTGACGGTCTTGCGGGGCAAGTGGTTGCTCCGGCAGCATCGGGATTCACAACGCCTACGATCGCGGAGGCCACCCTTGGCGCGCGCCTGCAGAGGTATGCGTATGGGCAGAACCTTGGCCGCGGCCCTGCTCCTCGCCGCCTGCGCAAACTCCACGGGTGGCACGAACACGACGAAGGGAACCGGGAACGCCTGCAACGCCAACGGCAACGGCAATACCGTCATTTGCCCCAGGCTCGGCTCCACCGCGAATCCGGCGCTGTTCACGGTCACCACGACACGTTTTGACGACCTGGACCAGACGAACTTCGTCCCGCCGCTGTTCGTCGTCTTCGACCGGCCCTTGACCCGCGTGGAGCAGGTGAAGATCGTCTCGACCCTCGGGAAATCGGACATATATGACGCCGTCCGGCGCATCCTGAGAACCTTCAATCCGGCTCCGGTGATCGCGTTCAGCCGGTCGCCCCCGCGCAAGTACTACTCTCCCCACAACACGGGATCCGACGCAAGCGACGCCCCGCAGAACGTGTGGAACGCCTGGAGCAGGTTCGCCATGACCTTCCAGAGCGGTCTGCAGGACTCCGTCGACATCAGGGACCTGAGGGCGGTCAACGTCAGGTGCCAGGAGTCCGACGCGCCCGCGGTCCTCTACCTCGGCGCGCAGGGAGCGGGCGAGAACGACAACGTCGCCCTGGATCTGTCGCCACTACACAGGACCCTCGAACTCCAGTCGGTGGTGAAGAACCCCCAGGACCAGAGCAACGACAGCCTGAAGCCGTTCTTCACCGACAAGAACGTCGAGCTGGGCAACGGCCAGCCCTCTTGGGCGGTGAACCTCTCAGTCCTCACCGGTACTCGCTCCTGCCGCTGGGACCTCGAAGCCGTCTATCACTCGGCGGGCACGGCGCGCACGAAGCTGATCAAGTCAGCGGCGTTCCGCGTCCTCGCGCCGCCGAAGAACCCGGCCCAGCTCTTCACCATCGCCCAGACCAGCACCGGGGTGGCGTGGCTGTGCCGCGGAAACGTCTCCCCCGAATTGCCCTGCGTGCAGAACGCCGCCGCCTACCCAGGAGGATTCCCCTACGATCTGCCGGGCTCGGGCTGACGGTCTCGTCACTGACGACGAAACTGGGGGCTGGGGGGTTTTGACGCTGGTAAATGATTTATCGCTGCAACGGCTTGGAATGGGTACTGACGCATTGTCTGCCTAGCAGGCTGCTCTTCGGCACGACTTGGCCGGGGAGCGCATGAAGGCGGGTGTCGGTAAGAACCGTGTCATGAGCCCCGAGCTGCGCCGATCTCCCGATGCCGTGGCTCTGGCGGGCGGCCTCGACGGCTTCGCCATGCCGCGACGGCGGTGGGATATTGCGATCATGGCGAACGACGCATCGATCCGCATTCACCCCGACGGGCTGCGGGCCATCCCCGGTGGGACGCTGAGTGGCGAGATCACGGTGCGGGCGGGCGCCGCTCCGCTGGCGATCACCTCACTGTCCACGGCGCTCCAAGTCCGCTGCGTCAGCCGCTGGGACGACCTCTACGGTGCGCCCGTAGAGGTGTTGCACACCGAGAAACTGGCGGCCGACCTGCGGCTGGACGCCAGAGAGTCGGTCGCCGTCCCTTACAGCATCCCGATCGGCTTGAACACGCCCATCACCTACGTGGACGGCACCCGGATCCGCGGCGACCACGTTCGGCTCAGGGTGTTCTCGACGCCCTCCGTGAGCGGAACACCTGATTTCGAGGTCAGGTTGGAACCGGCCCCACCCCACCGACGTCTTCTGGACGCCTGCGCGGAACTCGGCCTCCGCCCCTCCAGGACGTCCCTCGGTTACGGGGCTGAATTCGGCCTGTGGTTCGAGTCCGACACTGCGCTGATATGGCTCAACGCCACCAACGACGGCGAGCGGTTGACCGTCACCGTGATCGACCTCAACGTCATGCCCCGGCGATACGTGCCCCTGCCCGAGCCCTGGATCACCCATCTGCCCCGTTACTTGTCGCCCAAGCGCCGACCACGTTCGTGACGCCCGAGTGACCACGGTCAGTACAGGTCGAGTTCCTCGACGCGAGCGTGACACCTGCCGGGTTGTCGCGGTTGTTGGACCACATCAGCCGTGCGGGTTGTGGGGCAGGGCCTTTCCGAACGGCGGCGGGCGGCAGGGAGAGCCCGACCGAGCTCCGCCCGGGACACCGACTACGAGATCGCGCGGATCGTCGGTGCGCCCTGCGAGCCGTCCGCCGAGCCGCTCACCGATCCCTGGGCGGGCCGTGCCGCCGGGACCCTCCTGCGCGGCCTCGGGTTCACCGCGACCGTCTGCCAGGCCCAACGTGACGGCCTGCTGTGACGGGGCATGATGGTCCGGTGGATCTGGAACCGTACCGGGCCGAGCTGCTGGCGTTCTGCTACCGGATGCTGGGGTCCTTCCACGAAGCCGAGGACCTGGTGCAGGAGACGCTGCTGCGCGCCTGGAAGGCCCGCGACCGGTACGACCCGGCGCGCGCCTCGGTGCGGACGTGGCTGTACCGGATCGCGACCAACGCATGCCTGACGGCGCTGGAAGGCCGCGGGCGGCGGCCGTTGCCGTCCGGGCTGGGCTCGCCGAGCGACGATCCCGAGGCGCCGCTGGCACCGGCCCTCGACGTTCCCTGGCTGGAGCCGTTCCCCGACGCGCGGGCCGACGCGGACGCGCGGGCCGACCTGCGGCTCGCGTGGGTGGCGGCGGTCCAGGTGCTGCCGCCGCGGCAGCGGGCGGTGCTGGTGCTGCGCGACGTGCTGGCGTTCTCCGCCGCCGAGGTCGCCGAGCAGTTGGCGACCACGGTCGCGGCGGTCAACAGCGCTCTGCAGCGCGCCCGCTCCACGCTCGCCGGCGCGGACGCGGCCGCCGTCGCCGAGCCGGACGATCCCGAGGTGCGGGCGGTCGTCCAGCGGTACCTGCGGGCGTTCGAGGCGGCCGACGTGCCCGCGCTGGTGCGGCTGCTCGCCGACGACGCCGTCCTGGAGATGCCGCCGGTGCCGCTGTGGTACCGAGGGAGCCGGGACTACGGCCGCTTCCTGGAGCGGGTCTTCCGGACGCGCGGGACGGACTGGGCCACGCGGACGCTCACCGCGAACGGGCAGCCCGCGTTCGCCGCGTACGCGCCGCACCCCGGCGGCGGGCACCGCCTGCACACCCTCCAGGTGCTCACCGTCGCGGCGGGACGGGTCGCGCACAACGTCGTGTTCGCCGACCCGCGCGTCTTCGCGGCGTTCGGGCTCCCCGCCGAAAAGCCGTGCCGGGAGCGATGAGTCGCGGCGGTGCCGCCGGTACATACCGGTGAGCACCGAACCGAAGGAGACTCATCATGAGCGTCGTCGTCATCGAGTTCATCACCCTGGACGGCATCGTGTCCGACCCGGACGGATCGGCGGGCACCCCGTCGGGCGGCTGGGCGTTCCGGCACGGCCCCGAGGCGGTGGCCGGGGACAAGTTCCGGCTCGGCCGCACGCTGGACGACGGCGTCCTGCTGCTCGGCCGCACCACCTGGGAGCTGTTCTCGCGGCTCTGGCCCGGCCGCGACGACCCGTTCTCCGCGCGGATGAACGCCGTGCCGAAGCTGGTCGCGTCCCGGACGATGACCGCGGCCGACACGTCGGCGTGGGCGAACTCGCAGGTCGTCGACGGCGACGTGATCGACGCCGTGAAGCGCGAGCGGCGGGACGTCGTCGTCACCGGCAGCCTGAGCGTCGTGGACCGGCTCGCCGCCGCGGACCTGGTGGACGAGTACCGGCTGCTGACCTTCCCGTCCGTCCTCGGCGCGGGCCGACGGCTCTTCCCGGCCGACGGCGCCCCGAGGGAACTGGAGTGCGCGGGCGTCGAACAGGTCGGCGCGGCCGTCCTCAGCCGATACCGGCGCGCGGCTCGATGACGGGCCGGTCTGCGCCACCCATTTGACGGTTCACGGGCTCAGACCGACCCTCATCGTCCGCTTTCCGCGGGAAACGCTCGCGGCTAAGGGTGAATACCCGAGACGGCGTCGAGAATGCGGACGAGCGTGCGGTCGCAACCTATGGCGGCGAGTTCGGTTTTGCTGACACCAGGGGCGCGGGCATAGCGGCGTCCCTCACGCCGAAGGGCCGACATCACGCGCCGTGCCACCTCATCGCGCTGGGCGACGCTTTCCGGCGGATTGACGCCCATCATCTCCAGTACGAAGCGGTCGAAAATCCGGCTTCCGGATCTAAGTCGATGACGCTGGGGAGTCGCGTGAACACCCGACAATGGCACGGGCGGTGAAACCCGCCGACGGCGTTCCGTGCCCACATCCGGCCACCCGCCCCGCATTTCGTGCTGCCCTAAACTGGGACACGTCAACTGTCGCGGTATCTGGGGGCCTCCATGGGTATCGCAGGTGTCGTGCGTCCACTCGGCGGGCTCGTGGGACGCGACGCGGAACTGGACCTGCTGCGCACGTTCGTCGGCGAAGGGACCCGCGGCGGCGGCGCGCTGGTGCTGTCGGGCGATCCCGGCATCGGCAAGACCGCCCTGCTGGACGAGGCGGCGGCGGTCGCGGCGGCGGCGGACGTCCCGGTGCTGCGCGCGTCCGGCATCGAGTTCGAGGCCGATCTCGGTTTCGCGGGCCTCAACCAGTTGCTGCTGCCCCTCGCCGACCGGCTCGCGGGCCTGCCCCCCGCGCAGCGCGACGCGCTGGCGATCGTGCTCGGCCTGACGACGTCGGCGGACGCCCCCGACCGGCTGATGATCTTCACGGCCGCGCTCGGGCTGCTGAGGGACAGCGCCGCGCGGACGGGCCTGCTGGTCCTCGTCGACGACGCCCCCTGGCTCGACCGGGCCAGCGCCGCCGCGCTCGGCTTCGTCGCACGCCGCCTGACCGGCAGCCGGGTCGCGCTGCTGATCGCGGGCCGCCCCGGGAGCGGCGCGTTCCCCGACCGGGCCGGGCTTCCCACGCACGAAGTGCTGCCGCTGCCCGAGGACGCCGCCGAGGAGTTGCTGCGCGCGGGCTTCCCCGACCTCGCGCCCCGGGCGCGCCGCCGCGTCCTCGCCGACGCACGGGGGAATCCGCTGGCGCTGCTGGAACTGCCCGCCGCGCTGGACAGCCGGTGGCTGAGCACCGGGCGTCCGCTGCCCGCCGCGCTGCCGCTCACCGGCCGGCTCAGCGAACTGTTCGCGTCCCGCATCGCCGAACTTCCCACGGCGACGCGCCACCTGCTGCTGCTCGCCGCGCTGGACGGCACCGGAGAGCTGAGCGTCCTCCAGGCGGCCGGACCGGCGGGCCTCGCCGACCTCGACCCGGCCGAGCGCGCCGGGCTCGTCTACCTGGACGGGCCGACGCGGCGGCTGCGGTTCCGGCATCCGCTGATCCGGTCCGCCGTCGTCGCGCCGACCGGGCTGGCGGAGCGCCGCGCGGCCCACCGGCGGCTCGCGGACGCGCTGGCGGACGAGCCCGAGCGCAGCGCCTGGCACCTGGCCGAGGCCACGGTCGAGCCCGACGACGACGTCGCCGCGCGGCTCGAACGGGCCGCCCAGTCCGTGCTGGCCAGGGGCGACGCGGGGACGGCGATGACGGCGCTGCTCCGGGCCGCCGAGCTGAGCCCCCGCACCCGGGACCGTGCCAGGCGCTGCGCGAGCGCCGCCTACCTCGGCGCGCAGATGGCGGGCGAGCTGCGGGGCGCGGTCGAGCTGCTGTCCCAGGCGCGGCCGGACGACCCGTCGGACGCGGTGTCCCTCCAGGCGGCCGTCGCGGCGTCGTTCGTCCTGCTCAACGAGGACGGCGACCTCGACACCGCCTACCGCCTCATCGTCGGCGCCGTCCGGACGTGGAACGCCGACGACGGCAGCGGCGCGGACGCCGCCCGCGCCGCGCTGATCGAGGCGCTGCACACGCTGATCTCGATCTGCATGTTCATCGGGCGGCCCGAGCTGTGGGCGCCGCTGCACGAGGCCGTCGCCGCCGTCCCGCCGCCGGTGCCCGAACCGCTGGCGCTGTGCAGCGTGACGTTCGCCGATCCGCTCAGCGCCGGTCCCGGGCACCTGGCCCGGGTGGACGCGGCCGTGGCCGGGCTGGACGGCGCCGCCGACCCGGCCCACGTCTCCCGCGTCGGCATGGCGGCGGTGTACGTGGACCGGCAGGCCGGATGCCGGACGGCCCTGACCCGCGTCAGCGAACTCGGCCGGACGGGCCGCGCCGTCATGCACGCCATCAACGCGTCCCTGATCCTCACCTTCGACGACTTCCTCACCGGGAACTGGGACCGCGCCCAATCCCTGGGCGAGGAGTGCCTGGAGACGTGCCGCACGCACGGCTACCACCTCATGGCGTGGACGACCCGGTACAAACTGGGCCTGCTGGCCGCCGCGCGCGGCGACGAGCGGGCGGGCGCCGACCTCGCCGAGGAGATGCGGGCGCCGACGGCGACGCGGCGGATCCTCTACTTCCACCACGTCCGCTGCCTGGCCGCGCTCGGCCGCGCCGACTTCGAGGACGCCTACCGGAACGCCGCCGCGATGGCCCGTCCCGGACACCTGCCGTCCCACACGCCGCACGTCCTGTGGGTGTGCATGGACCTGGTGGAGGCCGCCGTCCGCACCGGCCGCCTCGCCGAGGCCCGCGCGCACGTCGCGGAGCTGCGCCGCGCCGGGGTGGAGCGGATCTCGCCGCGGCTCGCGCTGCTGGCGGGCGGCGCGGCGGGCCTGGCCGCGCCGGACGCGGAGTTCGTCGCGATCTTCGAGCGGGCGCTGGCGATTCCGGAGGGGCCGGGCTGGCCGTTCGAGCACGCCCGCGTCCGGCTGGCCTACGGGGAGCGGCTGCGCCGGGTCCGCGCCCCGGCCGCCCGCGACCATCTCGCCGCCGCGCTCGCGACGTTCGAGCGGCTGGGCGCGCGGCCGTGGACGGTCCGGGCCGCCGGTGAGCTGCGCGCCGCCGGGACCGGTCCGCTGACGGCGCAGGAGCGGCAGATCGCCGCGCTGGCCGCGGGCGGGCTGACGAACAAGGAGATCGGCGCCCGGCTCTCGCTGAGCCACCGCACGGTCAGCAGCCACCTCTACCGGATCTTCCCCAAGCTCGGCGTCGCGACCCGCGCGGCGCTGCGCGACGCCCTCGCGGCCCTGCCCGCCGAGGACTGAGGGGGCCGGACCCCGGCCCCCTCGCGCCTTACAGCTTGCTGCCCGGTGTGTAGCCGGGGACGGGGGTGGCCGGGTCGTGGTCGTCGGACTCGACCTCGACGACCTGGAAGCGCTGCGCCGGGTCCGACGCGTCGCACGCCGCGGCCTGGTGCCCCAGCGTCTTCGTGCTCACGCACCGGCCGTCGAAGTTGACGATCTGCGTCCAGCCGTCGCCGAGGTCGGTGAACTTCCACTTGTAGCTGTCGGGGATGAGGTTCCCGGCGTCGTCGGCGTCCGCGAGCGCCCCGGTGCCGAGCGACGACCGGATGTTCGTCCAGCCGTCGCCGGCGTCGGTGAAGACCCATTCGTCGCCGGGGGCGTTGAGGTCGGTGGTGGCGACGATGTTGTTGCCGGAGACGTCGATGGAGAGTCCCCCGGCGTCCACCAGTTCCTCGTGGACCGGGTAGGTCGGACGCGCGACCGTTCCGGGCCGGGTGCCCGCCGGGAACGTCTTGTCGCCGTTGGTGGTGATGATGGCGGCGTTGTCCAGGGCGTGCAGCGCGTCGTCGATGCCGACGAAGGTGACGTTCCGGAAGCAGAAGCGGTTCTGGACGCCCTGGCAGGGCTTGGACACGCTGCCCGCCGAGATGACGCCGACGGCCGTGACCCCGCCGCTCGGCGGGCCGCTGCCCGGGCTGCTCTGGTTGTCCAGGTAAACCGGGCCGCCGCTGTCGCCCCGTCCCGCCGACGATTTGCCGGACGTCTTCTGCTGGCCCGTCCAGCCGGGCCCGTACAGCGTCTTCTTCCCGTCGGTGCCGAACGACGCCAGGTAGGTGTCCACCCGCTCGACGACCTTGATGTTGCAGATCTCTCCCGACCGCGACCCCGAGGTGCAGACGTAGTTCCCGATCTGCGGCGTCGCGGCCCCGACGACCTTGGCCTTGAACTGCCCGTCGCCCGACGCCGAGCCGTTCGTCCCGCGCCAGACGTAGGGCTGGAAGGCGTTCTTCGACAGGTTGCGGATCGCGGCGGCGTCGACGGTGGCGCCGTTCCTGACGAACGTGGGGGAATCCAGGACGCCGAACCTGTTCCCGGCCTGGCCGCTGTCGTTGGTGTCGTAGCGGTAGTTGGTGTCACCGACACCGAAGCAGTGGTGGGCGGTGAGCATCTGCGCCTGACCGGCGCGGCGGATGGCGAAGGCCAGGGTGCAGACGGGAGCGACCATCAGGGAGCCCCCGGCCGTCAGGTCGTTCCACCGGGACCCCGCCATCACCTGCTGGGCCTGCGTGCCGGGGACGATCGTGAGCGGCACCGCCGGATCGCCGAGTTCCCGCCGGACCCGTCCGGCGTCGGCGCGCGTGCCGCTGATGCCGACCTTCAGCCCGGTGCCGTCCGGCAGCTTCGCCACGGAGGTGACCATGCTCGCGGGCTGCCGCCTGACCCGGGCGACGACGCGGTCGGCGGCGGACTGGAGGCGCGCGGCCGTGTACGGCGCCGTCCGGACGGTCACCGGGACGCGCGCCTTGGCCAGCACCGCCCGCAGCGCCACCGGCCGCGCGCCGTGCCAGTAGACCGTCAGCGCGTGGGCGTCGGGGTCGGCGACCACTCCGGCGAGCCCGTCGGACGCGTTCTGGCCGGGCACGGACTGGACGCGCGCGGCCTCCTTGTCCAGCCGCGCTTGGAACGCGTAAAGGGCGGCCCAGGAGCGGTAGCCGCCGGGAACGTCCGGGGTCTGGTGCGCGGGGCTGATCTGGGCCGACGCCAGCGACAGCGACCCGACGACGAGCGCCGTGCCCGCGACCGCGAACCTGGACCGCGTCCCGATGAGCCGCCGCAACCGCCCCGCAGGGCCGAATCGTGTTCCCGTCATGGTGCTCCTCGCGGTAGATCGGATCGTCCGGCCCGATGACCGGCGCCGGTCCGGGGCACAAGTCTGGGGACGACCCGACAACGCCGACATCCGTCGGATGACTGGCGTTCCGGACGACCGGCGGAGACCGTCAAATGACGCGGATCCCTGCGGTATGACGCACGTCATACAACCGACGGGCGTTCCGGCGCCGTCTGCTGAGGTAGGGCGGCTGTTCGGCGCTGGGAGAGCTCAGCGGATCATTCGTCCGCCGGGTCGGCACGTCGGCGGGTCTGCCGCCCGGTGGTCCAGGCGCAGGCGAGGCTTCCGCCGGTCAGGGACAGGAGCGTGCCGAGCAGATAGCCGCCGAGGCCGGCGTACACGAACGCGCCGAGTGCGAGGACGATCGCCGCCGCCCCGGCGCGGGAATGGGCGCGGGGCCGGTTCCATATGGCCACGCCGAGGGCGGTGAGGGCGCCGCCGAAGGCCAGCGGTGCCAGGGTGGACAGGCCGGGCAGTCTCAGGATCGTGTAGCCGCCGGCCGGTGCCGCAGCGATCGTCAGTCCTCCGGCCAGGGTGAGGAGACCGGCCCAGAACGGACGTGTGCGCCGCCAACGCCGCCAGCGGACGACGGAGCGGTGTGCACGCCGTGCCGCACGCCGCGCGAAGTCGGCCGATGCGCCGGACATCAGTAGCACTCCTTGACGGCTGTGCCGGTCGACAGGCGCATTCCGGACGCCTTCATGCCCTCGACGGTGACCCAGCGGACCTTGGCGTGGACGGCGAGACGGAGGTCGCGGCCGTCGAGGGGCAGGCTGCCGGGCCGTGCGTCACGGGCGCCGCCGCCGGGACGGCCGAGAGTGAGGGCTCCGTCGGCCAGGTCGGCGATCTCAATGTCCTGGATGGCCATCCGCAGCGAGCGGACGCGGACGACCGGCCCGTCCGGCGGGACGACGAAACGCGCGACCACCGTGCCGAAGGGCGCCTTCACCTTGCTGGAGGCGCACAGTCCGCGGATCCGCGCGTCGTCCACGGCGGCCACCAGGACGGGGTGGGATTTGCCGTCCATGCTCCGGAAAAGCTGCGGAGAGGACCCGCGGCCGTACCCGGTGATCTGGGTGATGGACAGTTTGATGTACTGCTCGCCCCGCAGGGTCGCCCACACCGGTAGCGAGCCCTGGAGCATTCCGACCCCTATCAGGGTCAGTATCAGGAGACCCGGGGCGAATACCGCCGCGAACCGCCGCCACCGGGTACGGCCCGCGAGCAAGGGCGGAACGGCGCGTGCGTCATCGGATCCGTCCATGAAAGACGCCCCCTTTGAATCGACGGGCGGCGCGGTGGATCACGCCACGGCTTCGTACAGTCGTTTGTGCTGTGAGATCGCGGCGAGCCGGAAAGGCGCGGTGGTCTCCTGGGGATTCGGGTGGTGGCCTCCGTCCGGCGGCGTGCACGCGTCGTGGAGTTCGCAGTAGCGCGTGTAGTCGACGGTTTTGCGCTGGTCGATCGCGGCGGCGTTCTCGACGGACCGGAGGTGGTCGCGGTAGCCGGGCACGACCGTGGCCCCGAGGAACTCGGCGACGCTTCCCGAGCCGTAGCTGACGATGGCGATCGGCTGGTCGGCGAGGTCGTCCCGGTGGTCCAGCAGCGACGCGAGGCCGACGTAGGCGGACGCGGCGTAGCTGTTGCCGAGCACGCGGTTGTAGTGCGTGCTCGCGTTCACAGCCGCGTGCAGATCGGCGGGGCCGGCCGTGACGCCGAGGTGGTCCAGCAGATGCCGGTGGGCTTTCACGGCCATTTTGGTGAACGGCTGGTGGTAGCAGAACGCCGCGAATTCGGCCAGGTCTCGTCCGCCCCGCTCCCGGTAGTCGGCGAAGGCGCTGACGACGGCGCGTTGATAGGCGTCGATCGAGAACTTCCCGTCCACGACCGCTTCGGCGCGGTAGTTCGGGCGCCAGAAGTCCATGATGTCCTCCGAGTGCATGCCCGAGGACGGTTCGACGCGCAGAATCGCGGGGTCGGCGGTCACGAGCATGGCGAGGGCGGCGGCCCCTTGCGTCGGTTCGGCGGCGGAACCGCGCTTGTATTTCGCGATGTCACTGGCCACGACGAGAACGTGCTGTTCGGGATCGCGAGCGATCAGGGCGGTCGCGAACTGCAGGGCGGCGGTGGCGGAATAGCACGCCTGCTTGAGTTCCACGACGCGGCACGTGTGCGGCAGGCCGAGCAGTCCGTGGACGTAGAGCCCGGCGGACTTGGACTGGTCGACGCCGGTCTCGGTGGCCAGTAGGACGGTCCTGACGCGGTCCGCGCCGTGCCGGTCGATGATCGGCCGGGCGGCGGTGGCGGCCATCGTGACGATGTCCTCGTCGGCGGCGGGGACGCTCATCGCGTCCTGCCCGAGTCCGTCCTTGAGCTTCGCGTCGTCGATGCCGAGTTCCCGGGCGAGCGTCGTCTGGTCCAGGACGTAGTGGGCGGTGGCGAGCGAGAGGTCGTGGATTCCGGTCGTGACGTCGGTCATCGGTGTCCTCACTTCGTTGCGGTGGAGCGTTCGTATTTCAGGTGCGCGTGCATGAGTTCGCCGGGGTTGGTCTGCGCCGCGAGCAGGGACAGTTCCCCGCACAGGACGGTCGCGGCGGCGAGGACGGCGAGGCGGCGGGCGTTGTCGCCGGGCGCACGGCCCTCCCGGCAGCCGAGGCGGGCGAGGGCGTCGGCGGCGAAGCCCTGGTTCTTGGCGTTGCCCGTCGTGCCGACGATGAGGTTGGGCAGCGTGCAGGAGAAGTACAGGTCACCGTCGCGGTCCTCGGCGTGGGTGACGCCCTGGGAGCCCTCGACGATGTTGGCGGCGTCCTGGCCGGTCGCGAGGTAGAAGGCGAGCAGCAGGTTGGCGTAGTGGGCGTTGGCGGAGCGGATTCCGCCCGCGAGCAGGGTGCCGATGAGGTTCTTGCCGACGTTGAGGTCGGCGATGGCGGCGGCGGTGGTGTGCAGTGTCGAGGCGACGGTGTCGGCGGGAAGGAGGATCTCCGTGACGACGTTCTTGCCCCGGCCGAGGATGCCGTTGACGGCGGTGGCCTTCTTGTCGGTGCAGTAGTTGCCCGAGATGGAGCCGTAGCGCACGCCGGGGATCGTTTTCAGGATGTGTTCCATGAGGTGGTCGCTGGCCAGCGTGACCATGTTGTGCCCGGCGGCGTCTCCCGTGACGAACTCGAACCGGAGGAACAGCAGGTTCCCGGCGATCTGCCGCGTGAATCCGATGAGGCGGGCGTACCTGCTCGATTCGGCCGCGACGGCTTGGAGCCGGTCGAACTCGGCGGTGAGCTGCCGGACGGCCCGGTGCGCGGTGGGGGCGTCGTCGGCGCGCAGCAGGATCGAGCGGGTCATCCGCTCGTCCACCAGCGTGGCGACGATCCCCCGCTCGGCGGCCGTCGAGAGGCGCGCCCCGCGCTGCGCCGAGGGCCAGAGCGGGCTCTCGAAGGTGGCGAGCGGTACGGACACCTCGTCGTTGACGGTGTTACCGGTGATACGGATCGGCCCTATCCATCGCATGGGCACGATCGCGGCGGTCTCGTTCATGTGGGGACACTCCTGGAGCTGTAAGCCGCGGGATCGATCCCGCGAGCACGGCAGTACTCGGCGACGTCGCCCGTGAGGAGCAGGTCGCAGCGGTGGAGATCGGCGGGCGAGGCCGCGCCGAGGACGGTCATCACCCCGGTGAGGGCTTCGAGCCAGGCGCGGATCTCCGCGACCAGCGCCTCGGTGCCGCGATCGGTGAGGACGCCGAGGAATCGTCCGGCCACGCCGACCGCGCCGGCGCCGAGCGCGAGGGCGCGGGCGACGTCCAGCGGGGAGCGGACGCCGCCGGAACCGAGCAGGAAGATCCCGCCGGCACCGGCGGCGTCGAGCAGGCAACAGGCCGTGGACTGGCCCCAGCCGTCGACGAACGCGTAGTCGCCGCGGGGCCGGCGGTCGTTCTCGATGCGGGCGAAGTTGGTCCCGCCGCGCCCGGCGACGTCCGCCGCCGCGACGCCGAGGTCGCGCAGGCGCGCGACGGTCCGGCGGCTGAGCCCAAACCCGACCTCCTTGACGATCACCGGGACGCCGGCCCCGGCGACGATGCGTTCGACGCGACCGGGCCAGGCGGCGAAGTCCCGGTCCCCCTCGGGCATGACGATCTCCTGAACCGCGTTGAGGTGGATCTGCAG
Organism: Actinomadura rubteroloni; assembly: GCF_002911665.1. Lineage (NCBI taxonomy): Bacteria > Bacillati > Actinomycetota > Actinomycetes > Streptosporangiales > Thermomonosporaceae > Actinomadura > Actinomadura rubteroloni. The sequence goes on along the minus strand of NZ_MTBP01000003.1, from coordinate 563,510 downwards.
GGCGTCGGCCCCGAGCAGGTCCACGGCCCGCCGCGCCTGGTCGACGGTCGCGTTGGCGTTGACGTTGGCGATCACCACGCCGTCGGGGTTCTCGTCGCGCAAGGTGCGGAAGGTCGCGCCGAGGTCCGGGTCGCGCAGATAGGCGCTCATCGACCCGGACGCGACGGGCAGCCCGGTCTCGCGCGCCGCCACGGCGAGCTGCCGGTTGATCCGCCCGGTCTGGTCGCTTCCTCCCGTCATGGCGTTGATGTAGAGCGGGACGGGCCAGTGGCCGACGGGTGTCTTGACGCCGAGGTCCACGGTGTCGCGATCGATGCCCGCGAGCGCGTGGTGCAGGAAGTTCACCGCGTCGAAGTCGTTGCACGCCGCGCTCCGCCGCTGCTGGTCGACGGCGTACCTGACGTGGTCGTCCTTGCGGTTTCCTGTCATGTTCCCTCCGGCACGGCGAGGCGGGGACGAAGATCGAGCGGGACGATCCCCGCCTCGATCCACCGTTCGCGCAGCTCCTTGACACGCGGCTCCTGGGCGGGACCGACGAGCGCGACGCCGCAGTCGCCGCCACCCGCGCCGGACGGTTTGGCCGCCGCGCCGATCGCCTCGGCGGCGGCGCACAGCGCGTGCAGCCGAGGCGTCATCCAGCCGAGCGACAGGGCCGCGTCCAGGTCGCGCAGCAGGTCCCGGGCGCGCCTGATCTCCTGCTGCGTCCGCTCGATGTGCCCGCGCTCCAGCGACGCGGCCAGCCGGGACACACAGCCCGCGCTGGCGGCCGTGAACTCCTCGAACCCGTGTGCGCGGCGGCGTTCCCGGTCGATCCGTCCGACCATGCGGTGGGTGGACGCGGGCCTGCCGGTCCAGCCGACCTCCAAGCGCGTGTCCGGCGGCGGACGCAGCGGGCGCACGACCAGGCCGTGCCACGTCTCGCCGAGCGCGGCGCTCACCCCGGCCGCCGCGACGTCGCGGAGCGCGGGCGAGCGGGCGCGGTCCGGCGAGCAGTAGAACAGCCAGCCGCCGAAGACCGCCGCGGCGACGTCACCGCCCGACCCGGCCGGGGCGACGGCGCGGGTCGCCAGCAGCGCCACCCGGTAGAGGTCCGGGCGGCTCAGCCGTAACTCATAGAACCGCGCCAGCGCACCGCACGTCGCGACCGTCACGGCCGCGCTGGAACCGAGCCCGAGCTTGCGGCCGTCCGGGGCGGTCAGATCGGTGCGGATCGACAGGCGGAACGGGCGGGGGCGTCGTCCGTGCTCGACGGCGAGCCGTTCCACCACGTCGACGGCCGCGAGCGCGAACGAGAACCTCGCGGCGACCTGCGGGTCCGCGCGGTCGCGGCGCAGCGCCGAGCCGCCGTCCAGGTCGGACGTCAGGACCGTCGGCCCGCCCGCGTCCTCGACCGTGACGGTCGCGTGCCGGTCGACGGCGACCAGCACGGCCGGGACACCGGGCTCGACCACCGCGTACTCGCCCGCGACGAACAGCTTCCCGGGCGCCCGGAACGTGATCACCGGCCGGCACCGCCCTCCACCGTCACGCCGGGTCCGGGCCCGGCGACATGGATCGACCGGACGGGCCAGGCCGCGCGCAGCACCGCCGCGACCCGCGCCGCGTCACCGCGCGAGCACAGCACCACGACGTTGGGACCCGCGTCGACCGTGGCGTAGGCGGGCACGCCGTCCGCGCGCAGCGCCGCCACCGCATCGAGGATCGCCAGCGAGGCCCCCGACAGGTAGCGCACGGCGGGCCGCGCGGCGAGCATCACGGCGTGCATGCACAGCGCGTTGCCCTCGGTGATCGCTCCGACCGCCGTGATGTCCCCGTGGACCAGCGCGTCGCGCATCCGCGCCAGGTCCTTCTCGCAAGTCCTGGCCCAGGCTTCGTACAGCGGCGAGGTGGCGACCGTCCGGCGCATCGCGTCCCGGCTCGGCACGGCCTTGGCGCCGGTGTCGGTGACGGCGACGACCAGCGCCGGGTCGAGCGCTCCCACCGGCACCGACTCGGCGTACGAACTGAGGTCGCCCGCGTGCCCGCCGCCCGAGCCCGCGTGCCACTGGACGAATCCGCCGAACACCGACCGGCAGGCCGACCCCGACCCCCGCCGGGCCAACCGCGACAGCTCCCGGCCGCCGAGGTCGAGCCCGTAGGCGGCGGTCGCGGCGGCGGCCAGCGCGGCGAACCCGGCCGCCGACGACGCCAGCCCCGCGCCGGTCGGCACCTGGTTGTCCGACTCGACCAGCGCGCGTTCGCCCCGCCCGGCCAGCGCCCGGACGAGGTCGAGGAATCCCCCGACCCGGCCGGCGCCGACCGGCTCGCCGTTCAGGACGACGACGTCCCGCGTCGCACCGGGAATGAGCGTGACGCGCGTGGTCGTCGGGAGGACGTCCAGTGTCACCGACAGGCTGCCGGTGACCGGCAGCGCCAGCGTCTCGTCGCGCTTGCCCCAGTACTTCACCAGCGCGATGTTCGGATGGGCGACGGCCGTGGCTCCCGGCCCGGCCGCCGACGGGTCGTTCATCATGACGCCGCTCCCAACGGGACCGACCACGTCCGCACGGCGCCCGCCCGTTCCAGGGCCGCGCGCAGGCCGGCGGCGTCCCGGGCCGGTGCGGCGAGCGCGAGGACGCAGCCGCCGAGGCCGCCGCCGGTGAGTTTCGCCCCGGCGGCACCGGCGGCCAGCGCCGCCGCGACCAGCCGGTCGACGGCCGGGGCGCTCACGCCGAGCGCGGCGAGCAGCTCGTGGAAGTCGCGCATCCGGAGGCCGAGGCCGGTGGCGTCCCCGGCCGCCAGGTCGTCGGCCGCCGCCTCGACCAGGACCGCCGCCCGCCCCAGCGTCCGCTCCCGGTCGGCGGGCGAGGCCGCCAGGTGGGTGCGGACCCGCCGTACGGCGTCACAGGTACTGGCGGTGACGCCGGTGTCGGCGATGACGAGGGACGCGTCCATCTCGACGGCCAGCGGACGGGCGGTTCCGCCCGCGAACCAGATCGGCGTGTCGGCCGCGACCGCGCGGGCGTCGACGCCGCTGGCCCGTCCGTGCGCGACGTGCTCGCCCTCTTGGACGAGTTCGTGCAGCGTTCGCGCGTCGAGCGGCACACGGTGCAGGTCCGCCGCCGCGCGCACGGCCGCCGTGGCGCACGCGGCGCTCGCGCCGAGTCCTCGTCCGGGCGGGACGCCGCAGTGCAGGGCGACGTCCACGCCTTCGATGTCCCGGTTCCAGCGCCGCAGCGCGCCGGCGACCGCGGTCTCGACGCCGCGCGGTTGAACGCCCTTCTGCCCGGTCACGTGTCGGCGGACCGACGCGGACACCCGCAGGCCCGGAACGGGAAAGGCGATCGCGGGCGTCCCGTGGACGACCGTGTGCTCGCCCACCAGGATCACCTTCCCGTGCGCGGACCCGATACCGAGAGATTTCTCCGAACCAGCCATGAAAAGGCTCCACTCAGCGAGGCGCCGCGGACATGCGCGGTGCACTTCCTGCCGTTCTCCGGCTGCTGTGCGCAGCCGCCGACGCGCTGACATCACCGCCGCTCGCTCCGCACTTCGCCGCGACCGCCGAGGAGTTCCTGGGACCGGGCGAGAACGGTGTCGCGGGTGGCCGTCGACCAGTTGTTCCGATCGGCCAGCTCGAAGAGCTTCGCGTCCGGTTCGAAAGCCAGCGGGCGGCCGACCAAAGCGAAGATCTCGGCGTCGAAGCGCGAGTTCCCGAGGGCGAACGACGCGGAGAGATCAACGGCCCGCGCGGCGGTGAGCGCGGAGAACGCCTTGGTCTTCCCGCCGGGGAGGGCCGTGAGCAGTGCCCGGTCGTCGTGCCGTCCGAGGTCCGCGCCGCGCCAGCCGTCGGCGTTCAGAGCGCGGGCGGCGACGGCGACGACCTCCTGCGGGCTTCCGGAGATGATCAGGATGCGGTGGCCGTGCCGGCGCAGCAGCGCCCAGAGGTCGGCGACGAAGGGGAACACGCTCGCCGACGCCCGCGACCAGGTCCGTTCCGCCGCCGCCGCAAGGCGCTCCGGCGCGGTCGTGACGACCGCGTGGTGGTAGTGCCCGTACATGGCGGCGTTGAGCCGGTCATCGGTGCCTCCGCCTCGCCGGGCCAGCTCGAACACCCGCCGGGCCACGGCGACGTCGCAGTGTCCGCGCGCGACGAGTTCGGCGAGGAGGTCGAGACCCAGCGTGCGCGGGACGAGCGTGCCGTCCATGTCGAGGACGGCCACCCGCTCGGGCGACTCACGGTCGTCGACCACTTCAACCGGCGCCGGGACAACGATCGCCTCCGACCCGATGGACGGTCTCACGGCAGCCATCACCGGCGCCCTTGAGAGTCCGGACCGGATGGACGACCCGAGTTGAACACGTCGATCCTCCTGACGATGAAATACATGCCCCAACCGTTGCTCGCACCGAAAGCCGTTATTCGCGTCAGGAGAGGAACAGAGGGTCCGTCTCCAGCGGCCCGAGGGGAACCGAGAAACATCCCAGCGCCCACCGAGGCATATCCCGGAGGAACGTCAACGCGTCGGCCTGGCCCCAGGAACTCCACGTGTTCGCCTCCTGCGCGGCCGCACGTGCGTAACGCTGAGCCTCACCGGCCACGATCGGCCTGATCTGGTGCGCGTCCATCATGGAACGGACAGTGTCGACCTGATCATCCGAGGCGTTGGGGTTGCCGATGATCAGATCGAGTTCCCTCTTCTCGTCTCCAGTGGCCTGGCGCAGCAGTTCACGAATCGCCACCGAGGGGACGCCCGCGCGGATATCGTTTCCCGCCCTCCGCCGGTTCACCTCCGAATCGCTGAACATGTCGGCGTAATCATTGCCGACCTGGTAGGCCACCCCCAGGGCGATTCCATATCGATGGACGGAGGAACTGAAAGCGAGATCGGCACGATCGGCCGCCAGCAATCCGAGCCGCACAGCCGGGAGCAAACAGGCTCGTGCGGACTTGTCCTCATGCATGTGTTCGATGCCGATTTCACTCCAGTGACCTTCTTGGCGGCCTTCGATATCCATGATCTGCCCGATGCAGACTGCTTTCGTCGCATCGACGAGAACACCGGTCATGGCGTTGGACTGGGCATCGGGAAGCCCGGCGGCCGAGACCGCCTGCAACGCGAGGACGAGGCCGAGATCGTTGACGACAGCGGACAGCCCCTGCGCACTCGGATGCGGCGCCAGATGACGTAGCGCATACGGCACCGACCATCCGCCGCGCCGCCCATCGGAATTATCGACGATATCGTCCTGGATAAGCTGGGCCGTATCCAGCAACTCTATTCCCAAGGCTGCGGTGTTCGCCTCGGTGGAATCGTATTCGGCACCGGCCAGGCGTGCGGCCTCATAAGCCAGTGCCATGCGGACTCGCTTTCCTCCGCGCAGCGTGAGATCGGCGATGAGCTGCAGGGAATGCGGGACGTACGCCCCTTCGTAAGGGATCGTCCGGTCGGCGCATGCGGCTTCGAGATAGTTCCGGGCGCACGACAGAAAACGCAGCTCGTGCTGACGTATGCGGTCGACGATGTGTTGCATGAAGTCACCCTTTCAAATAGTTCTCGGCCAGCCGGTGAACACGCACTCCAATATTCTCGGACAAAGCCTTGAGCTGCTCGGCCGTGTGATCCTCCGCTCGCGCCGAAATGGTGATATGCAGATGTCCGTCGATCAGGTACATGATGATCAACGGGAATGGTCCGGGCGGGCGGGAGAACAGGAGAAGGTCGTGGTCCTCCCGCTCGGGGTTCAGCGGTGTGGGGAACGCGATGGATCCGAGAAAAGCGATCATCACGCTCGGAAGCGCCTCGGTGAACTCGGGCAGCTCCGGAGTGGCGGCGAGGGCGATGGCCTCCGGGGTCCGCCGGGCGAACCCGGACAGCACCGCCCGGCGTACCGTGCGCGCCAGTTCCAGGGGGTCGGCGTCCGGAGTGATCTCCATGCCGAGCGGAATGTAACTGGCGGCGAGGCAGAGACGATCCTGCGGCAGAGGGGGACGGCATCGCCGCCGCAGGTCGACGTTCATCGTCGCGGTCAGCCGCACCGGCACGTCCGCGGGTTTGATCTGGGCGCGTACCGCGAGCAGGGCGACCGCCCACAGCACGGCGTTGACGTCGGTCCCGCCCTCGGCGGCGGCGCGATCGAGGCCGGACATCTCCCCGGCGGAGACGGCGAGGGATTCCACGCGCGCGTGACCGGGGGAACTGGCGGGACCTTCTTTCCGGGCACGCGCCGGAAGCGACTCTCCTTTGCCGGGAAACGTGGGTGGACGCCATTCCGGCGCGGCGGTCGGGTCGTCCAGCCAATGGGTGAACGGCTCCGGGAGCCGACCTTCGCCCTGCTCTTCTGGCCGGCGTGTCACGGTGCCTTCGGTGTAGACGTTCCGGAGAACGTCGAGAACCGTGATGAAGCTGAGGGCGTCGGTGATCACGTGGTTGACGGCCAGCGTGATGATATGGCTGCCGTCGCCGTGGGGCGACACGACCAGCCGCGCGAGCGGATCCTCCAGGGCGAAGGGGAGGAGATGCTGCGGATGGGAAGCGAACTGCACGGCGGGCACGGCCGTCGTCTTCGGCAGTTCCAGGGAAATCTTGCCGGAGCCGTTCACCAGACGAGCGGCGAGCACGGGATACAGCTCATGGACGGCCTCGAAGGCGCGCTGCAACCGACCGGTGTCGACCGGGCCACGAACCGTCCACGAGCCGAACACCGGCATGCCCAGCATCGCCAGGAAGCTTTCCAACCCGTTAAGCGGACGTGATTCCATCGTCCCGCCCTCCGATCGCGTGATCCGCAGATCTCTTCGTCGCCGATGGCCGGTTCTGACACCGGACGCCGGACCACCCGGATGCTCACCGCCCGCGAGCGAACCCGGCGGGCCGCACCTCCACGGGCGCCTCATCCATTGATCGCATGTCCGAACGCGCAACGGAACCCTTCGCCGCCTACCTTGGCGTGAATGCATTGAACGCTTGCACCATCGTGAAAACACCGAACTCCCCCGGCCGCGGGCGTATCACCGAGTCCGTCTTCATTGGCGCCGGCGATCGGACCGCGCCCCGGCGCGAACGTTCAACGTGTTCACGCCCCGAGCCGCCGGGCACGGTTCCGTCAACGCGACCGATGATGAATTACTAGAGGAGCCCCGACCTTTGCCGGCGACACCAAGGCGCGGGGTGAATATCTCGACCTGAAAGGCGATCCATGCTGTCGGCAAGAAAATGAGCACCGATCGAGTTGCGAACAAGCGTCGCCCGTCGCCCGGCCGGCCCGCGGAACCGGTGAGGCCGGCGAGATGACCGCCGCGGTGGTCGTGTTCCCCGGCCAGGGGATTCAGCGGCGGGGAATGGGCGCCCGCTGGTTCGACCGGTTTCCCGACCTGGTGGCCCGGGCCGACGAGCAGGTCGGGTACTCCCTGCGTCGTCTGTGCCTGGACGACCCGCACAACCGGCTCGCCTGGGGCCTGTTCGCCCAGCCCGCCGCGTACGTCGTCAACGCCCTGGCCTACCGGGCGCTGCGGGCGGACGTGCTGGAGCCGAACCGGATCGAACCGGCGGCGGTCCTCGGCCACAGCCTCGGGGAGTACAACGCGCTGGAGGCCGCCGGCGTCTTCGACTTCGCGACGGGGCTGCGCCTCGTCCTGGCACGCGCCGACGCCACGTGCGACCTGCCCGGCCGGATGCTGGCAGTGGTCGGTCTCGACCGCGACGAGATCGCGGCGGCCCTGGCACGGCAAGGCCTGCCGGACGTGACGCTCGCGAATCTCAACAGCGCCGCGCAGACCGTTCTCTCCGGCCCCGCACCGCAGATCGCACAAGCGCAGACCGTCCTGCGCGCGGCCGGCGCCAGACTCGTGACCAGGCTGCGGATCAACGGCGCCTACCACTCACCGCTCATGGCACCGGCCGCCAGGCCGTTCGCCGCGGAACTGCGGCGAATACGACCGCGCCATCCCCGCGTTCCGGTGATCTGCAACGTGACCGCCCGCCCGCACAGAATCGAGACGCTGGGCCGTCGGCTCACCGAGCATCTCACTCACCCGGTCCTGTGGCAGCCGTCCATCGAATGGCTTCTCGACACTTTGCCGGGCCGCGTCGACTTTTACGAGGCCGGCGAAGACGGAGTCCTGACTCGTCTCATCCAGCACATCGAGAACGATATGCGGCGACGCGACAACGACACGGCGCGCGTCGGCGCAACGAAGGAGGACACATGAAGGAATTCACGATCGACGACCTCAACGACGCCATCAGTGCCTCCCATGACGCGGGCACGCGAGTCGGTGAAGACATGCTCGACCGTCCCTTCTTCGAGCTGGGACTCGACTCGCTGGCCCTGGTGGAACTCGCCGAACGCCTGCAGGCCGCCTACCAGGTCCCCATCCCGGACGACGTGATCGAGGAGATCCCGACTCCCCGCCACGCCCTGGACTACGTCAACGCGCGACTGGCGGCCGATCGCGGCACGACGTCATGACCGCTGATCCGATCCCCACCGGTGTGCTGGCCCGGCCGATGCCGGGCCGGCCCAGCGCCCTGCGCGGCTTCGGCGCCTACCGGCCCGCGCGGGTCGTCGAGAACGCCGAGATCACCGATCACCTCGGAATCACGCCCGACTGGGTCCGGAGCCGCACCGGAATCGAACGGCGCGGACGGGCGGCAGCGGACGAGACGATCGTCGAGATGGCCTTCCGCGCGGGAACCAGGGCCCTCGCGCGCGCCGGTGTGAAAGCCGACGACCTCGGCTCCGTGCTGCTCGCCACGATGACCAACATCCGGCAGGTTCCCTGCCTGGCGCCGGCGGTGGCCCGGGAGCTCGGCGCCTCCCGGGCGGGCGGCTACGACGTCAACGCGGCCTGCGGCGGATTCAGCCTGGCGCTGACCGCGGCCACCGGCCACATCGCGGCCGGGCATGCCGACCACGTCCTGGTCGTCGCCGCCGAACGGACGTCCGACATCATCGACGCCGGGGACCGGGGCACGTCGGCCCTCTTCGGGGACGGCGCCGCGGCGGCGGTCGTCAGCGCCGCCGACCGGCCGGGGTTCGGCCCGGTGGTGTGGGGCACCGAGGGGACGGCCGAGGACCTGTTCACCCTCGCGCCCGACCTCACCGGCAGCCGCGACGAGCACGTCACCCGGCCTCGCGCGCGCATGCGGGGACAGGCGCTCTACCTCTGGGCCTCCACCGCGCCGGCGCCGATCGTCGAGGAGGCGATGCGCGCGGCCGGGGTGAGCTGGAACGACGTGGCCGCCTTCGTCCCGCACCAGGCCAACGCGCGGATCACCCGCGCGCTCGTCGACGCGCTCCGGCCTCCCCCGCACGTCGTGGTGGCCGACTCCGTCCGGCACGACGGCAACACCGGCGCCGCCTCGATCCCGCTGGCGATCGAGCGGCTGCTGTCCACCGAGCGGGTCCGGTCCGGCGACCTCGCCGTGCTCATGGGCTTCGGCGTCGGTCTCACCTGGGCCGCGCAGGTCGTCCGGCTGCCGTAGTCACCGCCGCCGGACGACGAATGGTCCACGAGGAGGAAAGCGGTGTACTCGGTCATGGTCACCGGTGGGACGCGCGGAATCGGATCGGCCGTGGCCCGGCGCATGGCCGCCGCGGGCCACGCCGTCGCCGTGGTCGGGCGGAGCGCGGCGCCGTGCGACGGTCTTCTCTCGGTGCCGTGCGACGTCACCGATCCCGCGCAGGTCGACCGGGCGTTCGGCCGCGTCGAGCGGACGCACGGTCCCGTCCGGGTGCTGGTCGCCGGGGCCGGGCTGCGCCGGGACCGGCTTCTGGTCCAGATGACGGACGCTGACTTCGACGCGGTCGTGGCGGGAAACCTGACCGGCACGTTCTACACGGTGCGGCGGGCACTGCCGGGCATGCTGCGCGCGCGTCACGGCCGCATCGTGATCATCTCCTCCGCGCTCGGCCTCACGGGGTCGCCCGGACAAGCCAACTACGCGGCGGCCAAGGCCGGGCTGGTCGGCATGGCCCGCTCGCTCGCACGCGAGGTGGCGGGACGCGGCATCACGGTCAATGTGGTCGCGCCCGGGCTGGTGGACACGGCGTTGACCGCCGACCTGTCCCCCCGCCAGCGGGACGCGTTCCTCGCCCGGACGCCGTTGCGCCGGCCGATCACCCCGCAGGAGGTCGCGGCGGCCGTCCACTTCCTGACGCAGGACTGCGCCGCCGCCGTCACCGGAGCGGTCCTGCCCGTCGACGGCGGGTTCGGAATGGGCCATTGACGCCCGACCCGCTGACGACCGACACCGGAAAGGTGACCCATGGGATTGCTCGACGGAAAGAACATCCTGATCACCGGAGTGATCTCCACCTCGTCGCTCGCCTTCCACACCGCCCGCCTGGCGCAGGCCGAAGGCGCGCGAATCGTCCTGACCGGCTACGGTCGCATGAGCCTGGTCGAACTGGTCGCCCGCACGCTGCCGCACCCCGCGCCGGTCGTCGAACTCGACGTGACGGACGCCGACGAGCTCGCCGCCCTGCCGCAGCGGGTGCGCGAACACGTCGACCATCTGGACGGCGTACTGCACGCCATCGCGTACGCGCCGCCGGCCGGACTCGGCGGCGACATCCTCCGCACTGAATGGGAGGACGCCGCCCACGCCCTGCACGTGTCGGCCTTTTCGCTCAAGAGCCTGACCCAGTCCGTCCTCTCCCTGCTGCGGCCGGGCGCCGGAGTGGTCGCCCTGGATTTCGACGCGTCGACGGCCTGGCCCGGCTACAACTGGCAGGGCATCGCCAAATCCACGCTGGAATCATGTGCGCGGTATCTCGCCCGCGACCTCGGTCCGCGCGAGATCAGGGTCAATCTGGTCGCCTGCGGGCCGGTGCGCACCGTGGCGGCCAGTGCCGTCGACTTCACCGCCCTGGCCGATTCCTTCGCACGCCGGGCGCCCCTGGGCTGGGGCGGGCACGATCACCATGCCGTCGCACGGGCGTGCGTGGCGCTCCTGTCCCCGTGGTTTCCGGCGACCACGGGCGAGATCGTCCACGTGGACGGGGGTGCCCACGCCATTGGCGCGTGACCTCCGGCATTCGGTGAACGAGAAATTTGCCCCAGGGCGGAAATCAGGCGATGCCTTTACGCGGCTCTGGTTGCCGCAAGCGGCGCGGAAGAATTAAGCATGGTCCATGAATGATCCTCATGTTCGGTCGGGGCGCCGTTCGCCCGGCCGGCTCGGCCCGTTGCTTCGCATCGTCCTCACCGCAAGGAGGAGCGGATCGCGACGGCCCGTTCGAGCAGGAGCCTCGCCTGCGGGTAGCGGCGGTGCGGGCGCAGGGACTGGCCCATGCGGGCCAGCGCTTGGGCGGCCTCGACGGAGCGCAGGTGCGGGCAGAGATCGAGGAACTGATCCCATCGCTCACACGCGGCATCGAGATGGCCGGCGCTGAGATGCACCTCGGCCAGCTTCGCGAGCGTGAGCGCCCGTGCCCGGACATGGCCCGGCGGCCGGTCCCGCAGTGATGCGGCCAGGTGCCGGGCGGCCTCCGACGGATTGCCGAGAACGCGCTGGACCTCGGCCTGCTGATATTCGAGAGCGGCGCGCGGGTAGACCTCGAAAGGGTCGCGTTTTCCGCGGACGCGGTCGGTGTGACTCGTCCACGCCGAGTCCAGGTCGGCCAGTGCCGAGCCGGGCTCGCCGAGGCGCGCGAAGATGACGGCGCGCTGGCTCAGCAGAAAGGTCAGCGTGTCCGGTTTGACGATGTCGGCTCGTCCCGCCGCGACGGTGATCGCCGCCTCGGCCAGTCGCAGCGCGTTGCGGGGCTGGCCCAGCCGCAGGTCCTGGACGCTCATCGAGCGCAGAAGGACCGAATAGGTGTGCCGGTCGCCGGCTTCATGGGCGAGTTTCAGCGCCCGCTCGCTATAGCGTTGCGCGAGGTGCGCATGGCCGGCGTCGGCCGTCATTCTGCCGAGAAGACCGGTCAGTTCGGCGACGAGGGTGAGCATCCTGCGTTCGAGAGGATGACCGGCGGCGCGGTGCAGGATGCTGCTCGCGTCGTCCGCGACATACTGCGCTAAAGCCGAGCGAGCATACGCGCCGCCATGATGTTCGAAACACTCCGACACCGTCACCACGGCCTTTTGCAGTGTGGAGACTCCCGCCACCGCGAGCGAGTCCGCGTCGCCGCGCCTTTCCTCGGCCGACTGCCCGGAGGGCGGCTGCCACAGCGGCGCCGGAGGCGGGAGGACGCGATGAGCGCCGCGGAGAAGGTGCTGCCTGCGAGCGGGGTCCGCGTCGGCTCTGCACAGTTCCACGAGTTCCGCGAGCGGACGCGGCGAGGTGCCCGGCCTTTCGCCCACGGCGATCCGCAGGACCGGCGGCTCGGACGTGAGGCCCGTTTCGAAGGGCAGTACGACGCGCCCGGTGCGCCGGCTGAACGCCGCGGCGGCGAGGTCCGGAACGGGGGGCCGGGGACGCGAGCCGGTCAGCCAGTGCGCGACCGATGTCCGGTCGTAGCGGAGCGGGATGCCCTGCGCCCGTCCGAGCGCGTTCACCGTCCGCGCCAGGTCCGCGGCGCTCCACTGTGCCTCCTCCAGCAGCGCGGAGAGTCGCTCATTGTTCTTTCGGCGTGCCATGTTCTCGAACCTTTCCAGAAGACGGTGGAATCGGTGAAATACTCATCCGTTCACCGATGCCGCCCTTCCGGTACAGGCTCGCCGCCCAGCACCCCCGGAAGAGGGACCACATCGGACAGGTATTCCCTTTGCGCCGAATGGCCGATGCAGTTCGGACCGCGATTCTTCATGGCGGAACCTTTGTCGTTCGGGGGCGCCTGCACCGAGTGCGATACCCCGAAGATATTTCCCCAAACCGCTACATATGCCTTAAAAGGTTGCGCTAACCTGAACTATTGGCGCAAACTTTCCACCGCGAGTGGAAGGTGCCGAAAACATGCGCACGGGTTCGCCGACGGCGGTGCGCGGAGATCAAAGCCCGGATCCGGCCGATAGCACAGGTCACAAAATGGCGGCCGTGAAGTCGCACTCCGGCCAGGCGGCGACGGCGGCGCGACAAGAGGCGGCAAGTCTTTCAGAAGACCGGGACGGTGTTGCCGCGCGTCCGGTGCTCAGCCGAGAGACGTTCGTTGCCGATGCCGCTTGCGCTTCGTCGTGACGTCCGCGAGGTTCGGCCGGACTCCCAGCGAACTCTCCCGATAGGCCAGGTCGCGAGCGAAGGAGACCAGATGACGCGCGCCGGAGTCCCGTAGGTCGGCCATCTCCAAAGCGGCCTGGGCGCCCTCGTCGAGCGTCATCTGATCCGCGGCGAGGTCCCGGAGGATGCGCTGCATGATGCCGCCGAACGACGCGGCGATCTTCGTCTTGGGATGGATGCCGCGTACCGAGCCCTCGATGTTCGCGAACGACTTCCCGACGACGGTGATGAGCGGTGATACCTGGATGCCGCGCCTGGCCGAGAACCGCGCCAGGGACATCAGGGCCACTCCGTAGTTGAGGTCCTGCAACGACGCGCCGGCCCAGCGCGGGACGATGCTCGACACGTCCTGGATGAAACCGGTCGCATCTCCCCAGGGCGTCACCCTGCCCAGTGCGATCCAGCCGCGCGCGAGCGCCTCGCCGTCATTGCGGACGAGGCCGAGGATGGTCGCCATGACCATCCGGCTGTTCCTCCGGTCCAGCTTTCCGACCATGCCCCAGTCGATCAGGTAGGCGTGGCCGTCTTCGCTCACGATGATGTTCCCCGGATGGGGGTCCGCGTGGAACTCCCGTTTCACGAAATAGGTGTAGAGCATGAACGCGATGAGCTGGTCACCGATCTGCTTGCGCTTGCGCCGGGTGAGTTCCGTGTCCTTGACCCGGTTGATCGGGACGCCTTCCGCGAAGCTCTGGACGAGGACCCGCGGCGTGGCGCACAGGACTTTCGGCACCTTGATCCGCTTGAACTCGCGCGCGGTCTTCCGCGCGTGCTTCATGTTCCTCGCCTCATGGGTGAAGTCCAGTTCGTCCTGCATCACCGCGAACAGCATCTCCAGCATCGCCCGCAGGTCCACGACCTCGGTGAAGTGCGGGGCGATCCGGCTGATGACCCAGGTGACCCGGCGCAGGACGACCATGTCCCCGCGCACGTCCGCCGCGGCACTCGGCCGCTGCACTTTCACCACGCACGGCCGACCGTCCCGCCAGACGCCCTTGTAGACCTGGGCGATGGACGCGGAACCGAGAGGATGCGTGGTGTCGATGCTCTGAAAGCACGAGCGCCACTCTGGACCGAGTTCCGCCGCCAGCACCGGCTCGAAATCCACGAAGGGGCTGACCCGGGCCTGGTCGTTGAGCTTCTCTAGTTCGTCGCGGAGGTACTGCGGCACGATGTCGGGCCGGGTCGCGAGAATCTGCCCGACCTTGATGTAGAGCGGCCCGACGTCTTCCAGCATCCGGCGCAATGCCACGGCGCGCTCGTTGTGGTGCGCGGCCGTGTCGTCCGAGGTTCGGCGGCGGACGGTGCGCTTGGCATCGTCCACCGCCGACCGCGTCACGATGCGCACCAGCCGGCGCGTGCGTCCGTTCGGCACTGACCTCTCCCGTCCCCCGCACCGCGCCGAAACTGCTTTTACTCCGCCCGCTGGCCCTGGCGAACCCCGTCGTTCGACTGGAACTGGGTGAGGAGTGAGACCTGCCGGGTGAGGTTCTCGATCTGCTCGCTCAGCCTCTCGATCTGCCGCTCGTTGCGCTTGATTCGCTTCTTGCCGCTCTTGCGCTTTCCGACGCGCATCCCGCTTCGTAGCGCCTTGTTCGTGCCCTTGCTCGTACGACCGACACCGCGCAGCGCCTCGTCGAAAATCGTTCGCCTTGCCACTGGCCCAAGACCTCTCTGTTGTTCGACCGCACCGAGGACCAGCGCCGACGGCGCGGCGGGAAGGGTGCGGCCGAGGAATGCTCCGGACAGAACTTCTGCCGACGCCGGACACTCGGAATAACGAGTTCGCGCCGACAGACATGCGAGTTCCCTGTCGCAAGTTATTCAAACAGCAGAGCCCAATGCGGCGTAGCTATCCCAAAGGTAAGACCAGCCTTACTTGCGTTGAACACGTTGAATAATCGCCACCGAAGCGGAATGACGCTTCCGGCTCAATATTCGAAGTGATATTCCGGCCGCGCGAACGGGTGGACTTCAGCGGCGAAGGCACGGAAAGTGGGCGGACATCAACGCCGTGACGGGGCGATGCGGCCATCGCCCCGGCGGCGACTGCCCCACCGCCCCGGTGAGGCCTACCGGTCGGCCACTACTCGACCAGTCCGTCCGCAAACGCCCGTCGCGCCCACGGGCGGTCGCGCGACCTTTCGGCGTCGGTGGGACTTTTCTCGCGGTTTTCTGTAATCGGCGGTGCCGGGCGAGGTCCTAACCGGTGATGTATCGGCTCGCGGCGTGCTCGCGCCACGGCGGGGCGCGCAGTGGCCGGGCTCTGCGGCTTCATCCGCCGCACACCGTCGGATCCGCACAACAGAAAGTGAATCCCATGGGGAAGCGACAGTTCAAATTCCGCGCGTTCGCCGCGGCGGGAGCCGCGCTGGGTGTCGGCGCGATGACGGCGGGGGCGGGTTCCTACGCGTCGGCGGATACCGCGCCGAAAACCGTCACCAAGCACCTGGCGGTGGTGCTGGTCAACTTCACCGATGACAAGATCGACTCGTCGTCGGAGTACCGGTCCAAGGTCGAGAACAATTACTTCGGCGCCACGGGCTCGGCCGCCGGCTATTACCGGGAGGCCAGCGACGGAGCGCTGACGTTCGCGCCGCTGTCCGGGCAGCCGAAGATCCTGGGGCCGTTGACCATCAACATGGCCGCGAAGTGCGACTCGGGGGCGATGAACACCGAGACGCGCAAAGTCCTGACGGCGCGCGGCGTCACCGGGTTCGACTCGCTGGCGATCGTGTTCCCCAACGGCAAGGCCAAGTGCAACTGGGGCGGACTGGGCCAGCAGCCGGGATCGGTCACGTGGATCCCCCAGGGGTCCGCCACCGGCTTGTCGGCCGTCGTTCATGAACTCGGCCACAACCTGGGCCTGCACCATCTGCCCACCGTGACCTGCACCGAAGGCACGCTCAGCAATTGCAAGGACACGGGCTTTCACGGGTCGTCGCCGATGGGCAGCGGCGGAGGCCAGAGCGGGCTGTCCGCCCCGGAACTGCTGTACAACGGCTGGCTGACCGCCGACCAGCGGGTCACCGCTCCCCGTACCGGCACCTACACGCTCGTGCCCCTGCACGCACCGCGGTCGGTCAAGGGCGCCCGGGTCCTGGAGATCCCGCGCGGTTCCGGGGGCGCCCAGGTCACCGTGGCCTACCGCAAGAACGGCAACACCATCGACACCGGCGTCGGAGAAGGCGTCCAGCTCCACCTGATCGCCAAGAAGGACGGCGGCAACGCCTCGCAGCTCGTGGACCCGTCGGCGGGAACCACCGGCAAGGACGACACGGACCTGAACGTCGGCGCCCGCGTCACCGACGCCCAGAGCGGCGTGACGATCGAGACCGTGTCGGCCACCGCCACGAGCGCGACCGTGCGGATCACCACCAAGGACGCGCCCGCACCCACACCGACGCCGACGGCCCCGTCCGGCGACGACTGGTGGACGCAGTTCTGGTCCTGGCTGCTCGGCACGCTCGGCGGCGCCGCGTAGCCGTCCCGGCCCGGTGGGGCCCGAGCCCCACCGGGCGGTGAGTCGTTCAGCTCTGTCCGACGATGAGGGCGCACCAGGTCATGCCCTGCGCGTTGCGGGCGCAGGCGGCGCCGATGGCGCGGGTGGCGAACGAGCGCGCCACGCTGCCGGCCGGGGCCTCGGCGCCGAACCAGCGGGTCGCGGCGGTGACGGGGTCGATACCGCCCGAGCTGTAGGCCCCGGTCCAGTTCTGGTAGCCGTAGCGCTCGGTCATCTGCTGGGTCTGCGTCTGGACGGCCCGGGTGCGCGCCATTTCCAGCGCTTGGTCGGCCGCGGCGCGGTTGAGGCGGTCGTCGGTGCGCAAGGCCGGGACGCCGTTGCCGGCGCGTCCCTGGTTGGCGGCGGCGATCATCGGCCGTCCGTCCTGGATCGCGCGCCACTGCGCGCCCGTGGCGCCCGGGGCGGGCTTCGGCTTCGCCTTGGGCGTGGGCGCCGTGCGGACGGGGGGCGCGGACGGCGCGGCCGTCGTCACGGCGGTCTGGCCCTGGATCGGCTCGGCCACGACGTCGCCGGTCGCGCCCGGCAGGCGGGGCCGACGGGGCTCGGACGGTCCGGGCCGCGCGGACGCGGCGGCCGGCGGGTCGCCCCGCGGCGCCGGGTTCTCCGGCGCGTTCAACGCGATCACGACGGGGACGGCGACCAGCGCGACACCCGCCGCCCCCACCGCCCCGGCGGCCGGAAGCGACACCAGCTTGTGCAGCAGCCCGGCCTTCCCCACCGCACCCGTCACCGCGCCCGTGACCGCCGCCGCCCCGGACTTGGCGACGAGCGTCGGCAGCAGCACCGCGGGCAGCAGCGCCGCGCGCAGATACCGGTCCAGCTCGGTCAGCTCGGCGTGGGCGGCACGGCAGCGGGGACAGTCGTCCAGGTGAGCGCGCAGCTTGCGGGAATCGCGCTGCCTGCGGACGGCGCGCGCGAGCAGCTTGGCATACCCCGCGCACGTACTCGCGGCGTGCAGCGCGAGATAAGCCTCCCGAAGGCTCTCCCGTGCGCGGAACACCAGGACGTTGAGATGGTTCTGCGTCGTCCCCAGCGTCGCGGCGACCTGGGCGCGCGACTCCTCCTCCACGATCGTGTGCCACAGCACGGTCTGCTCGCGCGCCGGCAGCGCACGGAACGCCGCGCTGATCAGCGACCGGTCCTCCGCACGGGCCGCGTGCTCGTCCGGCCCGGTCCCCGCGCCCGCCGAAGGGCCGGCGGTCTCGGCCAGGTCGGCGATGTCGTCGGACGGCACCGCCCGGCGCTGGGCCCGCGCCCAGTCCGCCGCCAGATTCCGCACCGCCGCGTACAGATACGGCCGCCACGCGCCGTCAGGGCCCCCGCCGCGCCGGACGGCCTGCAACACGCGAGTGAACGCCTCACTGGCCAGGTCCTCGGCCGTGTGCCGATCCCGGCACAACGCGTACGCGTAGGCCAGCATCGCCGAGTGGTGCCGCAGGAACACCTCCGCGACCGCCTGCTCGTCGCCCGCACGCACCCGTTCCGCCAGATCCGGCAGATCCGCACCGACCGTCTCGATCATGTTCAGGCTCCCTCCCCGGAGACGAACATCGCCGCGCCCACCATCACGCACAACAGTTACGAAAGCAATGAAAACGTCCATAGCGGAGCCAAAAGTGAAACGTTTTCATAGTTGTGTTCCGACATATACGACAGAAACGGATGTGGTCCGTCTTGCCGCACGGCCGAGCCGCCTTCCGCCGACGCGCCGGACGATCGCGGAGCACTGAGGATGCTCCGGCCGCAGGTGCCGGGCAATGCATTCTCCGCGCGCTCTCAGCGCGTCCGCTCGTGCGCGGATGACAACGCCGCCCACGCGCGACACGGCCCCAGGTGCGCGCCGGAAGAAACTTCGCGCGGGCCTGTAATCCGGCCGCCGGGCCGGAGTCTTCCTCGCGACGGTTCACACGCTCACGCCGAAAGGACCTCGCATGTCCCCGCGCACCAGACCGTGCTTCGCCGCAATGCTCCGCGCCGCCGCGGGCACCCGCCACCCGTCCCGGACCCGGGCGGTCACGGCCGTGGACGACGCCGAGCGGCACTTCCGAAGGCGCGTCGCGGCGCACGGCGGTCCGCGCGAGCGATGAGCGACCGATCGAAGTCCCCGGGGACGGACGCGCGCGGAGCCGCCGCCATGCGGCGACCCCGATTCGACACGCGTCCGTTCGAGGCGATCCGCCGTGACCTGCTCGACCGGATCCGCCCGTACGTCGTCCTGACCGCCGAGGAGCTGGCGGCCGATCCGCAGGCCGGCGCCGCGAGCGCCGAAGCGCGCTCCTGGGCCGCCGAGAGCCTGCGGCTGTTCGAGACGCTCGCCCGCGACCCCGGCCGCGCCTGGCCGCACGTCGCCGCGACCTACCGCGAGATCGGACGCGGTGCGGCGCTGCGCGGCCTGGACCTCGGCGAGCTGCACACCGCGCTGCACTCGGGCGCGCGCGCCGTCTGGCGGGCGCTCGTCCCGGCGGCGGCGTCGCTCGACCTCGACGGCGCCGCGCTCGGCTCCATCGCCGACGCCCAGTTCGCCTAC
Organism: Actinomadura rubteroloni; assembly: GCF_002911665.1. Lineage (NCBI taxonomy): Bacteria > Bacillati > Actinomycetota > Actinomycetes > Streptosporangiales > Thermomonosporaceae > Actinomadura > Actinomadura rubteroloni. The sequence goes on along the minus strand of NZ_MTBP01000003.1, from coordinate 544,318 downwards.
CTCGACGCCGTCCTCGCCGAGGCCGCCGCCGGGCACGCCGCCGGGCGGGCGGGCGACCAGGAACTGCTGCACCGCCGTCGCGCCCGGCTGGTCGGGCAGCTCCTCGACGGCGTCGACCCGCAGGCCGTCCCGGACGCGGCGCGCGCGGCGAACTGGAGCGTCCCCGCCGCCGCGGCGGCCGTCCTGCTGCACCCGCGCGTCGCCGAACCGCGTCCGCTCCTGCTTCCGCCCGACGTGCTGGTCGACCCGGTGCTCCCCGAGCCGCGCCTGATCGTCCCCGACCCCGACGGCGGCGCCCGCACCCGGCAGATGGGGACGCTGCTCAAGGAGTGGATCGTCGTCCAGGGGCCGGCGCTGCCCGTCCCCCGCCTGCCCGCGTCGCTGACCTGGGCGCGGCGCGGGCTGGCCCTCGCCCGGCGCGGCACGATCGGCGCGGACGACCTGGTGCGCTGCATGGACCACGTCCCGCTGCTGGTGATCGCCGCCGGCGAGGAGCTTCTCGACCACGCGGCCGACACCCGGCTCGCCCCGCTCGCCGATCTCCCCCCGGCGCAGGCCGACCGGCTCGCCGAGACGCTGCTGGCGCTGCTGGAGTGCAATTTCAACGCCACCGAGGCGGGGATCCGGATGAACGTCCATCCGCAGACCGTCCGGCTCCGGCTGCGCCGCCTGGAAGAGCTGTTCGGCTCCGATCTCCACGACCCGCACCGCTGCCTCGAACTGGAAATGATCCTGCGCTCCCGGCACGGCGAACCCATCGGCGGCGGCGGACGACTCGTCCGGCCGCGAACCGGGAACTCCCGGACGCCGCCCGTCCGCAACGCGCTCAGAGCACGGCACCAGCTCGGCAGAGGCCTTTCGGCGACGCTCTCCGCCGGAATCTCATGACCGCATCGTCCTTTCTTCGGAATCCCACCCATCAGGAGAACACGTGAAAATCCGTTCGCTTCTTCCGCTGTCCGTCGTGGCGGCGGGTGCCGTTCTCGGGATGGCGGCGACCGCCGCGTCGGCTGCGTCGACCACCGTCCGTCAGGACACCGCCACCGGTACCCCCTATTCGGGGAACTGGCAGGTGTCCACCGTCGGCCCCGTCACCTTCGGGATCACGTTCTTCGGCCAGAAGATCACCGGAACCTGCGACACCGCGAACCTGAAAGGCACCCTCGCCTCTACCGGGGAAGGCGCGCTCACAGCCGCGTCGATCGGTGCCTGCACCACCTCCAACGGCCTGTCCTCACCCCCCACCGACCTCGGTGACCTTCCCGACAACACCGGCCACGTCACCTACAACCCCATCACCGGCGGACGCGACGGCACCCTCACCATCGACGGCGACCTCACCTTCACCCTCGAAGGCGACTTCCTCTTCGCCCACCGCACCTGCCACTACGCCATCCGCACCAACGCAACCAACACACTCACCTTCGACCTCTACAACCGCGACAACCCCAACCGCCCCCTCCCCAACGACGACGCCCAAGGCAAAGCGGTGAACGTCACCCTCGTCAAACTCACCGGAAGCGACGGCCTCTGCCCCAACAACGGCACACTCACCGCCACCGCCATCGCACGCGGCGAAACCACCCCCGACTCCGGCACCTACGACCGCAAGCTCTACGTCACGTCGTGATCGCGCGATGGGCGGGTACGGCGCCGCGCCGCGAAAAGTTCGCGCGCGGCTGTAATCGGCGGGCCCGGTCTCAGTCCTGGTAGAGGATTCCCGGCACCGCGCGAACCCCGAGTGCGCGGTGCCGGGGGTCTCCCGGCGCCGTCCGGGCACCGCGAGCGAGCAGCGAAAGGGCGACGATGAAGCTGTTGGTCACCGGGGGCGCCGGTTATGTCGGCAGCGTCGTCGCCGCCCAGCTTCTGGAGATCGGGCACCGGGTCGTCGTCCTGGACGACCTGTCGACCGGCCACGCCGACGCCTGCCCGGCCGGGGCGCGGCTCGTCCGGGGCACGCTGCGCTCCGCGGCGTTCTCGGTGCTGTCGGAGGGCGGGTTCGACGCCGTCCTCCACCTCGCGGCGCGCTCGGTGGCCGACGGGACGGCGCACTGGCGCGAGATCTGCTGGGACGCCAACTTCTGCGAGACCCTCGCCCTGCTCGACGCCATGCGCTGCACCGGCGTGGACCGGATCGTGGTGTCCTCGACCGCGGCCGTCTACGGCGAGCCCGCGTCGGCGCCCGTCCACGAGACCGACCCGACGGTCCCGACCGGCCCGTTCGGCGCCGCCAAGCTCGCGGTGGACCGGACGCTGGAGGACTCCGCCCGGCTGTACGGGCTGGGCAGCGTCAGCCTGCGGTACGTCAACGTCGCCGGGGCGTACGGCCGCCACGGCGAGCGGCACACGGTGGAGACCCATCTGATCCCCAATCTGCTCGCGGTCGCGCTCGGCCGCCGCGACCACGCCGCCGTCTTCGGCGCCGATCATCCGACGCCCGACGGGACCTGCGTCCGCGACTACGTCCACGTCGCCGACCTCGGCGTGGCCCACGTGCTCGCTCTCCAGGCGTGCGAGCCCGGACGGCACGCGGTCTACAACGTCGGCGGCGAGACCGGCTACTCGGTGCGGGACGTGCTGGAGGTGTGCCGCGAGGTCACCGGGCGTCCCATCCCGGCCCGGATCGCGCCGCGACGCCCCGGCGACCCGGCCGTGCTGGTCGCGTCCGCGGCGGAGATCGGCGCCGACCTCGGCTGGACGGCCCGGCGCGGCCTCCCCGAGATGGTCGAGGACGCCTGGCGCTTCCACCGGGACCGGGGATGACGCGTGCGAGCCCGGTCGCCCGCGCCGCGTCGGCCGCACGGTCCGTGGTCTTCGGCCCGTGGGGTTCCGGACGGTCCTGGCTGCTGGACGCGCTGGCCGAACGCGTCCCCGGCCCCGTCGTGCGGATCTCGGGGCACCCGGACGGGCCGCGCGGGCCGTACGGCGCGGTCGCCGAACTCCTGGCCGGCCTGGAGGCGGCGGGGCTCGCGCCCGCGCTGACGGGCCCGCTGCGCGAGGTCACCGACGCGCTCGTGCGCCGGGCCGTCCCGCCGGCCGGGGGCTGGGACCCGGTCGCCGTGCGGCTCGCGGTGGCGGCGGCGCTGGGCGCGGCACCGTCGGCGCGGATCCTGGTGGACGACGCGCAGTGGCTCGACGCCGCCGACGTCGGGATCCTCGCGGGTGCCCTCCGCGCCGTCCCGGCGCGCGTGACGGCGACCGAACCGCGTCCGGGGAACGCCCTCCGGCTGTGCGGCCCCCGGACGACCCGGCTGCTGCTGCCGCCGTTGCCGGTCGACGACGTCGCCGCGCTGCTGGAGGCCCACGGGCTCCCGGCCCGCTGGGCGCCGTCCGCGCACCGCGCCTGCGGCGGCAATCCGCGGCTGGCGGTGGCGCTGGCCGAGAGCCTGCCGGCGGACGCGCCCGGACCGGCGCGGATGCCGTCCCACGCGCTGGACGCCGCCGCGGACGGCCTGGCCCGGCTCTCGGCGGACGTCCGCGCGACGCTGACGGCGGCGGCCCTGGTGCGGCGGCCGACGGCGGCGGTGCTGCACCGGGCCGGGTACCGGGACGCGGCCGTTCATCTGGAGGCCGCCGCGTGCGCGGGCGTGGTCGAGGCCGAGGACGACGGGACGGTCCGTTTCACCGCCGGCCTGTTCGCGGCGGCGCTCGTCCGGGACGCGGGCGATCCGCGACCCGTCCACGCCGCGCTGGCCGCGGCCGTCGAGGACCCGGTGCAGGCCGTCCGGCACCGCCTGCTGGCCCGGGACGGGTTCGACGCCGCGCTCGCGGCCGAGGCCGACCGCGCCGCCGCCGTCGCCCGGTCCCACGGCCGCCGTGAGCCGGCCGGGGAGCTGGCGCTGCTGGCGGCCCGGCGGACCCCGCCGGCCGAGGACGGCGTGCGCCGCGCCCGGCTGCGCGCGGCGGCGGCCGACGCCGGCGCGGGCGGGTCGGCCGAGCTGGCCCGCCGGGTGTGCGCGGCGGTGGAGGCGGCGTCGGCCGGACGCGCGGAACGGGTCGCGGCGCTGCTGGCCGCCGTCGACGCGGGCGGGCAGGCGCTGCACGCGCTGGACGACGTGCTCGCCGCCGCGACGGCCGCCGCCGGGGACGACCCGGCGCTGGCGGCGGCGGTGCAGCTCCGGACGGCCGTCCGGCACAATCTCGGCGGCGACCCGGCGCGCGCCCGCGCGGCCGCCGCCCGGTCGGTCGAACTGGCCCGGCGCGGCGGCGACCGCGCGGGCGAGGCGACGGCCCTGACGATGCTGGCCCGGATGGAGCGCATCACCGGCGACCCCGCCGCCGCGAATACCCTCGCCGCCGCGCTCGCGCTGGACGTCCCGGTGGAGACGGTCGGCGTCCAGCGCAGCCCGCAGTACCTCGCCGCGCGGCACGCGGTGTTCGACGACCGCCTGGACGAGGCCCGCGAACGCCTGCTGGCGCTGCTGCCCGTGGCCGAGCGGCGCGGCGACGCCGAGGACCTGGAAGAGGTGCTGCGCAGCCTCGCGGAGGTCGACGTCCGGCACGGCGCCTGCGCCCGCGCGCTCGACTGGAGCGACCGCGCCGTCGCCGTGTGCGCGGCGGCGGGCCTGTCGCCGGGACCCGCCTGGTACACCGCCGCCGTCGCCCAGACCGCCGGCGGGGACCTGGACCGCGCCGCCGACCTGGCCCGGCGCGCGGTCCGGTCGTCGCGCCGGGAGCACGACCTCGTCTTCCTGTCGCGCGGGCTGCTGGCGCTCGGCTCGGCGCACCTGGCCGCCGGCCGCGCGGCCGACGCGGTGACGGCGCTGCGGGAGGTCGCCGCGCTGGAGGCCCGCCAGCAGGTCGCCGACCCACGCGTCCTGCGCTGGCGGCCGGAGCTGGCCGAGGCGCTGGCGGCGGTCGGCGCGACCGCCGAGGCCGAGGACGCGCTGGCCGCGCTGGAACCCCATCCCGGCGTGGACCGGGCGGCGGCACTGTGCGCGGCGGCCCGGCGCCGCTACGACGAGGCGGCGGCCCGGTTCCACGCCGGCGCCGCCGGGTTCGCGGCGCTCGGCATGCCTGTGGAGGCGGGCCGGACGCTGCTCGCGGCGGGCCGTGTCGAACGCGCCCGCCGCCGCCGCGCCGCCGCCCGCACCCGCTTCGAGCACGCCGCCGAACTCTTCGACGCGGCGGGGGCGCGGCCGTGGAGCCTGCTGGCGGCGGCGCTGCTGGACCGTCCGGCGGCGTCCGCCGGGACGGCGCTGACCGGGACCGAGCGGCGGGTCGCCGTCCTGGTCGCGGCGGGGGCCACCAACCGGGAGGCGGCGCAGCGGCTGTTCCTGTCGGTCAAGACCGTGGAGGCGGCGTTGAGCCGGGTCTACCGGAAGCTGGACGTGCGGTCGCGCACCGAACTCGCGGGAGCGCTCGCGCCGCGTGCCTGACCGCCGGGACGGGCGCCCCGGCGGTCAGGTCGGACCTAGCGGAACCAGACGTTCCAGGCGAACCGGGCACTGGCCGTCGCCCCGCCCGATCCGGTCACGGTGACGGTGGAGGTGAAGATCCCCCACTGTCCCGGCGTGCCGGAGACGACGCCGGTCGCCGCGTCGATCCGCAGGCCGGGCGGCAGGCCGGTCGCCTGGTAGCGGACGGCGTTGGACGCCTTGATCGTCAGCGTCACCGGGGTACCGACGTAAGCGGTCTGCGCGCCGGGATCGACGATGGTCGGGGTCGTGCCTCCGGTCGTGCGGACCGTCCAGCCGAACGATGCGCCGCCGGTCGTGCCGTTCTTGTCGCGGGCCGTGACCGTGACGGCGCTCGTCCCGGCCGCGGTCGGCGTCCCGGACACGGCGCCGGTGGCGGCGTCGATCCGCAGGCCCGCGGGCAGGCCGGTCGCCGACCAGGTGTAGGGCGCGGTGCCGCCGGACGCGTGCAGCGTCAGCGCGGCGGCCTGCCCGACGGTCCCGGTCTGGTCGCCGGGGGACGCCACGGTGACCTTGCCGGGCTGCGTCGCTCCGGTGCTCAGCGTGAGGTTCCACTTGGCCAGGGCCTCGCCGACCGGCTGGGCGTCGGTGTTGGGATTCGACTGCCCGCACGCGTTCCCGCCGCCGGAGTGGATCCCCACCGCCTTGTCCCCGGTGACGTATGAGCCGCCCGAGTCGCCGCCCTGGGAGCAGGCGTTCGTGATGAACAGGCCGTCGATGACGACGTTCCCGTAGTCCACCGACTGGTTCACCGCCGTGACCGTCCCGCACCGCCACCCGGACGTCTGCCCGGACCGGCAGATCGACATCCCGGTGACGGGCTGGGCGTACCCGGTGACGACCACGTCGCTGCCGCCGTAGGTGTTGACGTCCGGTGAGAGCGTCCACCCGGCCTGGTCGACGTCGACCAGGCCGAAGTCCCCCTCCCGCGCGTTGACGCTGTGCGTGCCGCCGGTGTTGGACGTGCCGACGCGGGAGCCGTCATAGCCGTACGCGGCCTGGTTGGCGTCGTTGGTGCAGTGCCCGGCCGTCAGGAAGTGTCGGGAGCCGTTCGCGCCCACGGCCGAGAATCCGACCGAGCACGCCCCCTCGCTGCCCGGCACCCACTTGTCGCCGCCGCGCACGTTGCCCTGTTGGTGCTGCCGCGCGGCCGTGACGATCGACACCACGTCACCGAGGCCGCGCAGCCGCCGGGTCAGGGCCGCGGTCTCCGGATCCTCGGCGCGGGGGTCCACGGCGACCCGCACGCGGTTGCGCTGCGGATCGATCCCCCAACTGACCAGGCCGGGAGCCGGCGTCACCGCGCGGACGGCACGCGCCAGGGCGGCCTGGTCGTACCGGACCCGCACCGGCACGGCGCCCGCCGCGCGCGCCCGCGCCGCCGCCGCGTCGGTGGTGACGGCGGCGGCGAGCCGTCCCGACGCGGCGTCGAACCACCGGCCGGGCTGGTCGGGCCCGGCGGCGAGGCGGGCGGCGACGCCCCGCGCGTCCGCCTCGGCGGCGAGCCGGTCGCGCAACCGCGCGTCGCTCAGGCCGAGGTCGCGGCGCATCGCCGCCGCCATGCCCGGCGCGATCGTCGGCCCGCCGGGCGGCGGGGACGCCGCGACGGCGGTGGGAAAGGCCAGGACCAGCGCCGTTCCGGCGCCCCATGAGCGCCGGAAGGCCGCGGTCCGAAAGAGGGAAATCATCCAGTCTCCTACGGTGTGAACGCCCGTTTGCCGCGCTCAACCTAGGAACGCCCGCGATTCCCCGAAACCGGGAAAACCCTTGCCCCTCCGCTAAGGGGTGACGTAGAGGTGGACGAACAGCCCGTCATGCCGGCACGTCAGCCGCCTTTCCAGCCCGCGCGCGTTCTCGAGGGCGCGATCGGGGTCGTGAACGAGCACGACCAGCGCGTCGCAACTCGGGTGCGCCGCGTAATAGGGGAAGTCGTAGGCGACCTCCTCCGCCAGGAATTCGGTGTCGGCGCCCGCCCGGACCGTCCGGGGCTGGACCGCGACGCGTTCGGCGCGGAGCAGGAAATCGCCGCGCGGCCTGGCGCCGAGCCGGTCGGGAACCACCTCCCGCACTTCGACGTCGTCGAAGAACGCGTTGAGCAGCGCGTGGACGGCGTCGTGGAAATCGACGGCGTCCCGGACGGCGAACGGCCGCCTGCCCGGCATCCGTCCCTGCAGCGGGGCGAGGAACCTCGGGAAGTTGCGGCACAGCCGTTCGAGCAGCGCGATCCCCGTCCCGGACGGGCCGCCGACCATCGGCTCGACCTGGGACAGGATCTGCCGCTGCCGGAAGATCCGGTCCTGGAACGCCTCCTCGAACGTGTGCATCACTTCGGCGTACCACGCGTGATAGGCGTCGGCGAGTCCGTGGATTTCGCGGGCCTGCGTCCGCGGCGCCGCCCGTTCGAGGTCATAGCTCTGTTCGATCAACGCGGCGATGCGGCCGTGCAGGACGGACGCATTGTTCATCAGCATGGCGGGGTCCTTTGCTCCACGGGATGGGTCGCGGCGGCGCCGCCCGGCGGGAGGTCCCGCGCGGGCCGGACGCGCCCTCGATCGGGGAGACGGGCACGGCGATCCTTTTCTTTCCCCGACCGGGTCCGCGCCTGCGTGCCGTCCCACGGGTCTCCCTCCGAGTACGACGGCCACGACCCCGGCCGATTACAGCCGCGTCCCTTTCGCCGGCGCGCGGCCCCTCGGAACACCGGTCGCACGGGCGCGGCGCGGGTCGTCCGGAGAACTTCTTTTCGGTGAGCCGTAATCGGCGGGCGAGTTCCCGGTCTCTCCCACGTGCCTCTTCCCCTCGCGGCACGTCGAGCCCCGCAGAACGAAAGGCGAAACCCCAGATGCATTCACCACGCCTCGCCCGCTGCGCGATCACCGCGGCCGGCGCCCTGGTCCTGCCTCTCCTGACCGTGTCGCCCGCGGTCGCGGAGGGGCCGATCCTGAACGCCCAGGCCGCGCGGCCCGTCAAGGGCAGCTACATCGTCACCCTCAAGAACACCCCGGCCCTGCGGCAGCAAGGCGTCAGCGGCAGGGCGCAGCACCTGACCCGCGAGTACTCGGGACGCGTGGGGTTCGTCTACTCCCGCGCCGTCAGCGGCTTCCAGGCGCACCTCAGCGAGAAGAAGGCGCGGCAGCTCGCGGCCGACCCCGCCGTCGCCTCGGTCGAGCAGGACGCGCTCTCGACGGCCACCGACGTCCAGTCGAACCCGCCGTCCTGGGGCCTGGACCGCGCCGACCAGAAGACGCTGCCGCTCAACCACAGCTACGCCTACGGCACCAAGGCGTCCAACGTGACGGCCTACATCCTCGACACCGGGATCTCGACGTCGCACACGGACTTCGGCGGCCGCGCCAGCTCCGGATACGACTTCATCGACAACGACGGCGACGCCAACGACTGCAACGGCCACGGCACTCACGTCTCCGGGACGGTCGGCGGCGCGACCTACGGGATCGCCAAGGGCGTCAAGCTGGTCGGTGTCCGCGTTCTGGACTGCAACGGCAGCGGGCCGAACTCGGGCATCATCAAGGCCATCGACTGGGTGGCCGCCCACGCCGCCAAGCCGGCGGTCGCCAACATGAGCCTCGGCGGCGGCGCCAGCGCGGCGGTCGACGCCGCGATCGAACGCGCCGTCTCCGCCGGAGTGACCTTCGCCGTCGCCGCCGGCAACGACAACGCCAACGCGTGCAACACCTCGCCGACCCGCGCCCGCGGCGCGCTCACCGTCGGCGCGACCACCTCCACCGACGCCCGCGCCTCGTTCTCCAACTACGGCTCGTGCCTGGACCTGTTCGCGCCCGGCTACCAGATCACGTCGACGTGGATCGGCGGACGAACTGCCACCAACACCCTGTCGGGCACCTCGATGGCCACCCCGCACGTCACGGGCGCCGCCGCCCTGGTCCTGGCCGCCCACCCGACCTACACCCCCGCCCAGGTCGGCTCCGCGCTGACCTCCGCCGCGACCGCCGGCGCCGTCACCAACCCCGGCAGCGGCTCGGCCAACCGGCTGCTGTTCACCGGCTCCGGCGACAGCGTCACGCCCACGCCGCCCGGATCGTCCCCGACCCCGACCCGGCCGAACCCCTCCCCCTCCCAGCCGGCCGACGACTGGTGGACGCAGTTCTGGAAGTGGCTGAACGGCCTGAACAACGGCGGCTGGTAACCGCGCCGCACTCCCCCTCGCCCGGCGCCGGCCCCGCCGTCGTGCGTCCTCCGGTGCGGTGGTCTCCAGACGGGGACGGTCGCACGTCCTCTCGTCCGGGGGCCAACGGCCCTGCCGGTGGACGGTCGCGGGCGCTGGACTGGGCGAGGGCGGCGCGACGGCCGCGCGACCGGATGAGGAGTGACGATGGACGAGCGGGAGACGGCGCGGGGCGTCGTCGTGGGATGGGACGGGTCGGCGCAGGGCGAGACGGCGCTGCGCTGGGCGACGGACGAGGCGCGGAGGCGGAAAGCGCCGCTGACGGTCGTCCACTCCTGGGACGTCTATGTGGGTCCGTGGAGCACCGCGATCGTGTTCCCCGTGACCGACGTCGAGACGGCGGCGCGGGGGCTGCTGGCCGAGGGCGTCCGGCACGCCCGCGAGGACGTGGCGGACGTGCGCGGCGTCCTCGGCCGCGGCACCCCGGCGGAGACCCTGCTGAAGGCCGCCGAGCACGCCGACCTGGTCGTCGTCGGGTCCCGGAGCCACAGCGCGGTCGGGGACCTGGTGACGGGCTCGGCCGCCGCCGAGGTCGCGGCGCACGCGCCGTGCCCGGTCGTGGTCGTGCGCGGCCCGCTGGAGGTCGGCGGGTCCGGGACGCCGGGTCCGGTGGTGGCCGGCGTGGACGGTTCGCCCGCGTCGCTGGAGGCGGTCGGCGTCGCGTTCGCCGAGGCGGCGCTGCGCGGCGTCCCGTTGGAACTGGTGCTGGCCTGGCCGCGTTCGGTCCGCCCGGACCCGGCGCCGCTGGTGGACGCGGACGGCCTGCGCGACGTGGCCGAGGAGCGGCTGTTCCGCCTGGCGGCGCCGTGGCGGGAGAAGTACCCGGACGTGGCCGTGCGCGCCGACGTGGTGGACGGCTCCCCGCGCGACGTCCTGCTGTCGGCCGCCGAGCACGCCGCGCTCGTGGTCGTCGGGACGCGCGGACGCGGCGGGTTCCGCGGCCTGCTGTTCGGCTCGGTCAGCCGCGCCCTGCTGGACCACGCGCCCTGCCCCGTCGCCGTCGCCCACGCGGCCGACTCCTGAACGACGGCGGTGCCCCCGGCGGTTCGCCGGGGGCACCGCCGTTTCTCCGGCGAGGGTCGCGGATGGTCGTGCCGAACCGCACGTGTTCCCCGGACATCGGACGGGACCCCGGTGCCGTGTCCGGCCCGGGGTCCCGAGGAACGCGGGTCAGTCGGCCGTGAGATCGCGGCGCTCGAACAGGACCGCGCCCGCGGCGAGGGCGAGCAGGCCGAGGACGGTCAGGACGATCCCGGCGACCGGCGCGTACGGCTCGGCCGGGACGGCGGCGAGGTGGTGGAACGGCGACAGGTCCATCGCCCGCTCCGGCCAGTGCAGCGCCGGGCCGACCATCTCCGCGACGTAGGCGGTGACCGTCAGCGTCACCGGCGCCGCCACCGTGGCGCGCGGACGCGCCCCGAAGACGAGCACCGCGAGGCCGGCGGCGAGGACGACCACGGGCAGCGGGTTGCACGTCGCGGCGAGCGCCCCGCCGAGGCCGACGTGCGCGCCCGTCGCCGTCGCGCCCGCCCAGACCGCGACGCCGGACGCGCACGCCGTCAGCGCGGCGCCGGCCAGCGTCAGCGCCGCGTGGCCCGCGAGCCAGCGCCGCCGCGTCACCGCGCGGACGAGCACGTGCTCCAGCCGTCCGGACGCCTCCTCCGTCCGCGCGGCGCCGATCCGCCAGCACGCGTACAGCGCGATCAGCAGCCCGAGCACGACGCCCATCAGGCCGACGAAGCCCGCCGCCGCGTCGGCGGCGTCCCAGCCGATGTCGGCGAGCATCTGCCGCGTCCCGGCGTCCTTGGCGACGAACCGGGTGAACGTCGTCGTCATCGCCCCGATCAGCACGGCGTAGGCGCAGATCCCGGCCGACCAGCCCGTCGTCATGGCCGCCGTCGTGCGCCAGGCGAAGGCGAGCGGCCCGCCGAGGAACCGGGTGCGGGGACGGCGCCGGTCCGCCGCCGCGATGAGGGCGCCGCCTGCGTCGCGCGCCGTGCGCAGCCGGACGGCCGCCAGCGTCAGCAGGACGGACGCGGCCACCGGCGCCGCCAGCGCCGCCCAGTCCGGGTCGCCGCCGTAGGGGTGCAGGGCGTCCAGCCAGCCGAACGGCGTGAACCAGCGCAGCCGGGCGCGTCCGTCGGCGCCGTTGGCGACGATGCGGAGCAGGTAGGCGGCACCGAAGACCGCCGCCGCTCCCGCCGTCGCCCGGCCTCGCGTCGGCCAGACCTGCGCGCAGACCGCGGCGATCCCGGCGCACGTCGCCCCGAACGCGGTGATGCCGAGCCCGAACAGGACGGACCCGCCCGTCCCGGCGCCCGCCGCGGCCAGCGTCACCGCCAGCCCCGCGCCGACCACCGCGACCGCGCCGACGACCACGAGCACCTGCGCCGCGAGGACGCGCGTCGCCCGGACCGGCGCGGCGAGCACCAGGTCGGCGCGTCCGGCCTCCTCGTCGCCGCGCAGCAGCCGGGTGACGGTGAGCAGCACCCAGACGCCGGTCACGAGGGCGAGCAGCCAGCCGATGTCCCAGACGACGAAGCCGCCCGTGGTGCCGATCGCGTGCGGGACGCCCTGGAGCATCCGGACGGTCGGGTCGTCCTCGAACGCCGCCAGCCTGCCCCGGGACGCGGCGTCCGGATAGGTCCGCACGAACGTGAGGGCGTCGATCGCCGCGTACAGCGCGGTGGCCAGTGCCAGGAGCAGCGCGCCCCGGCGCACCAGCCGGACGGTCAGCCGCGCGACCCGTGTCCCGGCCCCGGCGGCCGTGACCGGCACCGCGTTCGGGCCGACGGCCGTGACGACGCCGCTCACCGGGCGTCCTCGTAGTAGCTCAGGAAGATCTCCTCCAGGGACGGCTCCCGGCTGCGCAGCCGCACCAGCGGATACGTGCTCAGGCGCGCGAGCACCGGTCCCGGCGGCCCGGAGACCGACACGCGCAGTCCCCCGTCGATCGGCTCCACGGCCGTGACGCCGGGGACGCCGGCCAGGTCGGCGGTGCCGGGCACGGGGCCGGCGAGCAGAGCTTCGAGGACCGTCCCGCCGAGCGCGCGCAGGGTCGCCAGTTCGGCGACCTCCACCAGACGGCCCGCGCGCAGGATCCCGACGCGGTGGCACACGTCCTGGACCTCGCCGAGGATGTGGGACGACAGCAGCACCGCCTGGCCCCGCGCCGCCGCCTCCCGTGCCAGCGCCTGGAACTCGGCCTCCATCAGCGGGTCGAGGCCGGAGGTCGGCTCGTCCAGCAGCAGGACGTCCGGGCGGGTCATCAGCGCGGCGATCAGCGCGAGCTTCTGCCGGTTGCCCTTGGAGTAGGCGCGGACGCGCAGGCCCGGGTCGAACCGGAGGCGTTCCACCAGCTCGTCGCGGAAGGCGGCGTCGACCCGTCCGGACAGGTCGCCGAGGTAGGCGAGCGTCTCGGCGCCCGTGAGCTGCGGCCACAGCGCGACCTCGCCCGCGACGTGCCCGACGTGCCGGTGCGCGCGTTCCACGTCGTCCACCGGCACGTCCATGAGCCACGCCCGGCCGCCGCTCGGCCGCGCCAGCCCGAGCAGCATCCTGATCGTGGTGGATTTTCCGGCCCCGTTCGGGCCGAGGAAGCCGAAGATCTCGCCGCGCCGCACCTCCAGGTCGAGGCCGTCCACGGCCACCACCGGGCCGAACCGTTTCGTGAGCTTCTCGGTGCGGATCGCCGGACCGTCCATCGGTGCACCTCCCGTCGTCTCCCCGCCGACGTTAGGAGCGGGCCGGGCTCCCGGGCAGTGCCGAAAGTCCCGCGTCGGTGGCGTGCAGGTAAGCGCGGGCGTGGGCGATGGCGGCGGGGGTGCCGGGGAAGACCAGCCCGTCGCGGCGGAGGTGTTCGGCCGTGCGCAGGGTGGTCAGCACCTGGTCGTGGACGGGGTCGACGCCCGACAGCAGGACCAGGATGCCGCGCTGTTCCAGGCGTGTGATGGCGTCCCCGAGGACACCGGCGCCGGTGGCGTCCAACGTGGTGATCCGCGACATCCGCAGGATGACCACACGGACGTCGGCGACCTGCGACAGCTCCAGCAGGAAGCGGTGCGCGGCGGCGAAGAACAGCGGGCCGTCCAGCCGGTAGGCCACGATGTGCTCGTCCAGCAGGGACCGCTCCTCGGCGGTGTGGTCGCCGGCCGGGAGGGGGACGGGCTGGAGCCGGGCGGTGCGGGCCAGGGCGCGCAGCGCCAGCACGACCGCCGCCGCGACACCGACGGCCACGGCGGTGATCAGGTTGAACGCCACGGTGACGGCGAAGGTCAGCACGAGCACCGCGCCGTCGCGGCGGGTGGCGCGGGCGAGGGCGGCCAGGGAGCCGACCTCGACCATCCGGACGGTGGTGGCCAGCAGGACCCCGGCCAGCGCCGCCAGCGGGATGCGGCCGACCAGGCCGCCGGCGGCCAGCACGATGACGGCGAGCACGCCCGCGTGAGTGAGGGCGGCCAGCCGGGAACGGGCTCCGGCCCGGACGCTGACCGCGGTGCGGGCGATCGCGGCGGTGGCGGGCACCCCGCCCAGAACGGGGGCGGCGAGGTTGGCGATGCCCTGGCCGAACAGCTCACGGTCCGGGTCGTGTTCCTCCCCGACGCTCATCGCGTCGGCGACCGTGGCGCACAGCAGGCTCTCCAACGCGGCCAGCGCCGCCACGGCCAGCGCCGACGGCAACAGCGCGGTGACCGCGCCGGGGTCGACGAAGTCCAGCGACGGGACGGGCAGCCCGGCGGGCAGCGCGCCGATCCGCGCGACGTCCAGCCCGGCGGCCTCGGCGGCCAGGGTGGCGATCGCGACGCCGGCCAGGGAGAACGGGACGCCGGGTCGCCACCGGCCGCCGATCAGCATCAGCGCGGCGACGCCCACCGCCATGGCCGGAGCGGCGGCGGTGGGGTGGGCGGCGAACCGGGCGGCGGCCTCGGTGGCGGCCCGCCACACCTTCTCGGCGTGGACGCCGGTGATCCCGAGCGCGGCGGGAACCTGCTGCAACGCGATCACCACCGCGATCCCTGCGGTGAAACCCTCGATCACGGGAGTGGGCAGGAAGGCCGCGAGGCGGCCGACCCGCGACACCGCCGCCACGATCAGGATCAGTCCGGCCAGCAGCCCCACCAGCAGCACGCCCCGCGTCCCGTACCGGGCGACGATCGGCACCAGCACCACCGTCATCGCGCCGGTCGGTCCGGACACCTGGAGGTTGCTGCCGCCGAAGATCGCGGCCAGCGCTCCGGCGACCACCGCGGTGACCAGACCGGCGCGGGCGCCCAGCCCGGAACTGATCCCGAACGCCAGCGCCAGCGGCAGCGCCACCACCGCCACGATCAGCCCGGCCACCAGGTCCCGGCCCCACGACCGCCGGACGATCCGCCAGTCGGCACGTCCCGGCAGCAGGCGCGCCGACCGCACGGCCAGACCGCGCAGGCGGGCCCGGTCGCTCATGCGCGCTTCCCACACGCTGGCGCGGTCCGCGCATCGGCCGGCAGGTCGGTCGGGATCCGCCGGGCCGCGCGCATCAGCTCCGACACATCGGCGCCCGCCGTTCACGCGCGCGAGCCGGACGGCCCGACTCACCCACGGTCTCTTCGGACCGGTCCTCGACCTGACGGCGGCCCGCTTCGTCCGCCCGGCCGACCGACGCGTCGTCACCGCCCGCGGTCGCTCCCAGCTCCCGCGACAGGCTCTCAAGGTCGCCGCCTCCGCCGCCGTACTTCAACCTGCGCGCGACCTTCGCCTGCTTGGCCTTCGCCCGACCACGTCCCACGACCGGCCCCCTCGCTCCCACCGTCCGATGAGTTGCGATCATAGCCAATTGCTTAATTCGTAAAGTCATTGAGTCGTGTGGGATCGCGCACACGAGGAGCCTCAGCCGGCGCCGGCCTGCGGGGAGTCGGGACCGCGGGGCCCCACCGCGGACCAAAGGCCCTGTCGGCGCGGTTCGCCGGACGTCGAGCATGGGCACGACGGCGCGCGTCCCCGGGCGCCGACCGGGCAGTCAACCAGTAGGGATCTTGGCGACATCCGTCGAAGGGGCCATCCGATGACGCTGAACGACGACGAACTGAAGCGGCTCGACGCGTACTGGCGCGCGGCGAACTACCTGTCGGTGGGCCAGATCTACCTGATGGCGAATCCGCTGCTGCGCGAGCCTCTGCGGCCCGAGCATGTGAAGCCGCGCCTGCTCGGGCACTGGGGCACCTCGCCCGGTCTCAACCTCTGCCACGCCCACCTCAACCGGGTGATCAAAGCCCGCGACCTCAACATGATCATGGTCGTCGGGCCGGGGCACGGCGGTCCGGCGGCGGTCGCGAACGCGTGGCTGGAGGGGACCTACACCGAGCTGTATCCGCACGTCACGCGGGACGCGCGCGGGATGGAGCGGCTGTTCCGGCAGTTCTCCTTCCCCGGCGGCGTGCCGAGCCATGTCGCGCCCGAGACGCCCGGGTCGATCCATGAGGGCGGCGAGCTCGGGTACTCGCTGGCGCACGCCTACGGGGCCGCGTTCGACAACCCGGACCTGGTGGTGGCGTGCGTCGTCGGGGACGGCGAGTCCGAGACCGGGCCGCTCGCCGCGAGCTGGCACTCGACCAAGTTCGTGGACCCGGCCGGCGACGGCGCGGTGCTCCCGATCCTGCACCTCAACGGCTACAAGATCGCCAACCCGACGATCCCGGCCCGCATCCCCGAGGACGAGCTGCTGCGCCTGCTGGAAGGGTACGGGCACCGTCCGATCGTCGTCGCCGGGGACGAGCCCGCCGCCGTCCACCGCGCGCTCGCCGCCGCCCTGGACGACGCCCTGGACGAGATCGCCGCCATCCAGCGCCGTGCCCGCGAGGACGGCGCGACCGACCGTCCGCGCTGGCCGATGATCGTCCTGCGCACGCCGAAGGGTTGGACCGGGCCGAAGGAGGTCGACGGGCTCCCCGTCGAGGGCACGTGGCGCGCCCACCAGGTGCCGGTCACCGGCGTCCGGACGGACCCCGGGCACCTGGCGCTGCTGGAGGACTGGCTGCGCTCCTACCTTCCGGACGAGCTGTTCGACGCCGACGGCGTTCCGGTCCCCGAGCTGCGGGAACTGCCGCCGTCGGGGACCCGCCGGATGACCGCCAGCCCGCACGCCAACGGCGGCCTGCTGCTGCGCGACCTGGAACTTCCCGACTTCCACGCCTACGCGGTCGAGGTGGCGTCCCCCGGCCGCGCGACGGCCGAGGCGACCCGCGTGCTCGGCGCGCTGCTGCGCGACGTGATCGCCGCCAACCCCGACGACTTCCGGATCATGGGCCCGGACGAGACCGCCTCCAACCGGCTCCAGGCCGTCTTCGACGTCACCGACCGGGCGTGGAACGCGGCGCGGCTGCCGGGCGACGACCATCTCGCGGCGCACGGCCGGGTGATGGAGGTCCTCAGCGAGCACCTGTGCCAGGGCTGGCTGGAGGGCTACCTGCTCACCGGGCGGCACGGCCTGTTCAACTGCTACGAGGCGTTCATCCACATCGTGGACGCCATGTTTAACCAGCACGCCAAATGGCTGGAGACCAGCCGCGCGATCCCGTGGCGGCGACCCGTGGCGTCCCTGAACTACCTGCTCACCTCGCACGTGTGGCGGCAGGACCACAACGGCTTCTCCCACCAGGACCCCGGGTTCCTGGACGTGGTGATGAACAAGAGCCCTGAGGTCGTCCGCGTGTACCTGCCGCCGGACGCCAACACGCTCCTGTCGGTCGCCGACCACTGCCTGCGCTCCCGCGACTACGTGAACGTCATCGTCGCCGGAAAGCAACCCGCACTGACCTACCTGACGATGGACGAGGCCGTCCGGCACTGCACGCGCGGCATCGGGATCTGGGAGTGGGCGTCCAACGACGAGGGCCTCGACCCGGACGTCGTGCTGGCCTGCGCGGGCGACATCCCGACCCTGGAGACCCTGGCGGCCGTGTCCCTGCTGCGCGAGCACCTGCCGGAGCTGAAGGTGCGGGTCGTCAACGTCGTGGACCTGATGCGGCTGCAACCCGACACCGAACACCCGCACGGACTGTCCGACCGGGAGTTCGACACTCTCTTCACCACCGACCGTCCCATCATCTTCGCCTTCCACGGCTACCCCTGGCTCATCCACCGCCTCACCTACCGCCGCCACGGCCACCACAACCTCCACGTGCGCGGCTACAAGGAGCGGGGAACGACCACCACGCCGTTCGACATGGTGATGCTGAACGACCTGGACCGCTTCCATCTGGTCATGGACGTCATCGACCGGGTCGACGGCCTCGGCGGACGCGCCGCGCACCTGCGCCAGCGGATGGCGGACGAACGGCTGCGCGCCCGCGCGCACACCCGCCTGCACGGCGAGGACCCGGCCGCCGTCCGGGACTGGACGTGGCCGGAGGCGGGCCGGTGACGCGCGTCCTGGTCGTCAACGCCGGGTCCAGCAGCGTCAAGCTGTCCCTGCTCGACCACGACGACACCGTGCTCACCAGCGCGTCCCGGCCCGCGCGCGGCGGCGAGCTGGACCCGGACGCGCTCGCGGACGTGCTCGCGTCCTGCCCGCCGCCGGACGCGATCGGGCACCGGGTCGTCCACGGCGGGACCGAGTTCACCGCGCCCGTCGTGCTGGACGACCACGTCCTCGGCCGCCTGCGGGCGCTCACCGACCTCGCCCCGCTGCACCAGCCGCAATCGCTGGCGGGCATCGAGGCCGTCGGCGGGCTGCTGCCCGGCACGCCCGCCGTCGCGTGCTTCGACACCGCGTTCCACACCACGCTGCCGGAAGCCGCCGCCACCTACGCGCTCCCGGCCGCCTGGCGCGAGCGGTACGGGATCCGCCGCTACGGGTTCCACGGCCTGTCGCACGCCTACGCGTCCCGGACGGCGGCCCAGGCGACCGGACGATCCCGGATCATCGTCGCCCACCTCGGCGCGGGCGCGTCCCTGTGCGCGGTGCGCGACGGACGCAGCGTCGACACCACGATGGGCTTCACCCCGCTGGAAGGCCTGGTCATGGCGACGCGGTCGGGCAGCGTCGACCCCGGCCTGCTGCTCTGGCTGATCACCCACGCGGGCCTGGATCCGAACACCGTGGCCGACGGCCTGGAGCACGCCTCCGGCCTGGCCGGGCTCGCGGGAACCGGCGACCTGCGCGACCTGCTGGACCGCGACGACCCCGCCGCCGGGCTCGCGGTGGACGTCTACCTCCACCGCCTCCGGGCCGGCATCGCCGCGATGGCGGCGTCCCTCGGCGGCGCCGACGTCCTGGTCTTCACCGGCGGCGTCGGCGAGCACGCCCACCAGATCCGGTCCCGCGCGGCCGACGGGCTGGAGTTCCTCGGCATCTCCCTGGACCCCGGCCGCAACGCCGCCGCACGTCCCTCCGGTGTGACCGAGATCAGCGCTTCCGGCGCGTCCGTCCGCACGTTCGTCGTCGAGGCCCGCGAGGACCTGGAGGTCGCCGCCGGGACCCGCCGCGCCCTCGCGGACCGGAAGCGCCGATCATGACCGGTCTCCGCGTCCGCGCGAGCGCTCCCGGCGAGGCGGCGGTTCCGGAGGCGCTGACGGTCACGGCGGCCGGGGTGCTCGACGCGACGGCGGCGACGGCCCGGCTGGCGTCCCGCGCCGGCGGGCTGACCGAGGCCGAGGCCGCCCGGCGGCTGCGCGCGTACGGGCCGAACGCGGTGCGGTCGCACCGGGCGCGGGCCTGGGCGGTGCTCGGACGGCAACTGCGCTCGCCGCTGCTCGTCCTGCTGCTCGGCACCGCGTGCGCGTCGTTCTTCCTCGGCGAGCGGGGCGACGCCGTCATCATCGGCGCCATCCTGGCCGCGTCGGTCGGGCTCGGCTTCGGCAACGAGTACCGGGCGGAGCGGGCCGCCGAGTCCCTGCACGCTCGCGTCCGGCACCGCTGCGTCGTCCACCGCGGCGGACGGCCGGTGTCGATCGACGTCACCGACCTCGTGCCGGGCGACGTCGTGGAGATCCGGCTCGGCGAGGTCGTGCCCGCCGACCTGCGGCTCCTGGACGTCACCGGGCTGGAGTGCGTGGAGTCCGTCCTGACCGGCGAGTCGCTGCCGGTCGCCAAGTCCACGGCGCCCGTCCCGCCGGGGACGCCTTCGGCCGAGCTGACGTGCTGCGCGCTGATGGGCACCGTCGTGCACGCCGGGTCCGGACGCGGCGTCGTCGTCGCCACGGGCGGACGGGCCGAGTTCGGGCGGGTCGCCGTCGCCCTCGGCGAGCACCGGCCCGAGACCGAGTTCCAGATCGGGCTGCGCCGCTTCTCGATGCTCCTGGTCCGGGTCGCGGCCGTCCTGACGGGCGCGATCTTCGCGATCAACCTCGTCCTGCACCGGCCGCTGCTGGACGCGCTGCTGTTCTCCCTGGCCATCGCGGTCGGGATCTCGCCGCAGCTCCTGCCCGCCGTCGTCTCCACGAGCCTGGCGGCGGGGTCCCGCCGGCTCGCCCGGCGCAAGGTGCTGGTGAAACGGCTGGTGTGCATCGAGGACCTCGGCGACGTCGAGGTCCTGTTCACCGACAAGACCGGCACGCTCACCGAGGGACGGATCGCGCTGCTGCACGCGGCCGGCGCGGACGGGCACACGTCCGACACCCCGCTGCTGCTCGGCATGCTGTGCAACGAGGCCACCGTGGACGACGGCCGCGCCACGGGCGGCAACCCGCTCGACACCGCGATCTGGGACGCCCCGGCCTCGGCCGCGCTCCGGGCGCGGGCCGGGACGTACCGGCGCGTCGCCGCGCTCCCCTTCGACCATGAGCGGCAACTGGCGTCGGTGCTGGTCGAGGACGCCGACGGGAACCGGCGCGTCATCACCAAGGGAGCGCCGGAGGTGCTGCTCGCGCGCTGCGCCGATGTCCCCGATGCCCTGCGCGCGGCGCTGGACGCCGAGTTCGCCGCCGGGAACCGGGTGATCGCCGTCGCGTCCCGGGCCGTCCCGGCGGCGCACGCCGCGCTGACGCCGGACGACGAGCACGACCTGGCGCCCGACGGCCTGCTGGTGTTCTCCGACCCGCCCAAGCCGTCCGCCCGCACGGCCCTGGACCGCCTCGCCGGGCTCGGGATCACCGTCAAGGTGCTCACCGGCGACAATCCGGTCGTCGCCGCGAAGGTCTGCGCCGACCTCGGGCTGCCCGTGACGCGGGTCGTCACCGGCGCCGACGTGGACGCCGCCGACGACGCGCGGCTCGCCGAGCTGATCGCGACCGCGACCGTGTTCGCGCGGGTCGGCCCCGAGCACAAGGCCCGCATCGTCGCGGCGCAGCGGCGCACGGGCGTGGACGTGGCGTTCCTCGGCGACGGCGTCAACGACGCGGTCGCCCTGCACGCCGCCGACGTCGGGATCTCCGTGGAGTCCGGCACGGACGTGGCCAAGGACGCCGCCGACGTCGTGCTGCTGGAGAAGGACCTCAACGTGCTCGCCGACGGCGTGACCGAGGGCCGCCGTATTTTCGCGAACACGATGAAGTACGTGCTCATGGGGACGTCCAGCAACTTCGGCAACATGTTCAGCGCCGCCGGGGCGTCGCTGTTCCTGCCCTTCCTGCCGATGCTCCCGTCGCAGCTCCTGCTCAACAACCTCCTTTACGACGCCAGCCAGCTCGCCATTCCCACCGACACGGTCGATCCCGAACGGCTCGCCCGTCCGGCGCGCTGGGACGTCCCCTTCATCCGCCGTTTCATGACCTTCTTCGGGCCGATCAGCTCCCTGTTCGACTTCGCGACGTTCGGCCTCCTGCTGTGGGGCTTCCACGCGGGGCCGACGCTGTTCCGCACCGGCTGGTTCGTGGAGTCCCTGGCCACCCAGACCCTGGTGATCTTCGCCGTCCGGACGCGCCGGATCCCCTTCTTCCGCAGCCGCCCGAGCGTTCCCCTGCTGCTCTCGGTGTTCGGGGCGGTCGGCGCCGGCGTGCTGCTGCCCGTCCTGCCGTTCGCCCGGGACCTCGGTTTCCGGCCGCTGCCGGGCACGCTGCTGCTGCTCCTCGTCCCGCTGCTGGCGGTCTATTTCGTGCTCATCGAGATCGGCAAGCGCGTCTTCTACCGGGCCGCCGCGCGTCCCGTCCCGGCGACGCGCCCGCGCCGGACGGGTTATCGCGTCCACCGCCGCGCCGCGCGCTTCACCCGGTGACCGCGCCGAGGACCTAGGTCCCACGGCCGTGAGCCTTTCGCACCTGCCCCGGATTTCCGGGAAACGATGAAGTAGGGGCAGACGGATTCGAGTACGAACAGAGAAGAGACGACAATGGCTGTCTCGACCCGCAAGAACACCGCCCACCGCGTCCTGCCCCACCTGCACGCCCCCGCGCCGCTGACCGAGTCGCCCGCCGCGCGCTACGTCTGGGCCGCCGCCCGGCTCGCGCTGGGCTGGGTGTTCGTCTGGGCGTTCCTGGACAAGACCTTCGGGCTCGGCCACGAGACGCCGCGCGCCCAGGCGTGGATCGACGGCGGCAGCCCCACCGACGGCTTCCTGAAGCACGCGCCGCAGGGACCGCTCGCCGGCTTCTACCACAACATCGCCGGAGTGGCCTGGGCCGACTGGCTGTTCATGGCGGGTCTCGCCGGCGTCGGCGCGGCGCTCGTCCTCGGGATCGGGATGCGCGCCGCGGCGGGGGCCGGCGCGCTGCTGCTGGTCATGATGTGGAGCGCCGTGCTCCCGCCCGCCAACAACCTCTTCATGGACGACCACCTGATCTACGCGGTCGTCCTGATCGGCCTGGCCCTGGTCAGCGCGGGCGACGCGCTCGGCCTCGGCCGCTTCTGGAGCGCCACGGCGCTGGTCCGCAGGTTCCCGTTCCTGAAGTGACCGGCACGAAGACGAAGCGGTGAGGCGCACCGGGGGCGCGCCTCACCGCTTCTCAGCGTTCGGGGTTCTTCGCCTCGTCGGCCTTGAGGCGGGCGGCGTAGGCGGCGGCCTGGGTGCGGCGGGTCATGCCGAGCTTGGCGAACACGTGCGAGGTGTAGTTCTTGACGGTCTTCTCCGCCAGGAACATCCGCTCGCCGATCTGCCGGTTGGTCAGGCCCTCGCCGATCAGCTCGAAGATCGTCCGCTCCTGGTCGGTGAGCGCGGCGAGGGGGTCCTTGCGCTCCTGGCGCTCGCGGATGCGCTGGAGCATCCGCGCCGTGCTGCGCGGGTCCAGCAGCGACTGCCCGGCCGCGACCGTCCGCACCGCGCCGACCAGGTCCGAACCGTGGATCTGCTTCAGGACGTAGCCGGACGCGCCGGCCATCACGGCGTCGAACAGCGCGTCCTCGTCGTCGAAGGACGTCAGCATCAGGCACGCCAGCCCGGGCATCTGAGAGCGCAGGTCGCGGCAGACGGTGACGCCGTCGCCGTCGGGCAGCCGCACGTCCAGCACGGCCACGTCCGGACGGGCCGCCGGGACCCGCGCCAGCGCCTGCTCCGCCGAGCCCGCCTCGCCGACGATCTCGATGTCGTCCTCGGCCGACAACAGCGCGCCGACGCCGCGCCGGACGACCTCGTGGTCGTCCAGCAGGAAGACGCGGATCGGCGTCGGAGCGCTCGGCGGTTCGGCCATCATCGGTCCTTACGCTGGGAGGCGGGCGAGCGCCCGCGGTGACGGACGGGTTCTCCCCGACGATAGGTCAGTGCCGAGACCCTCCGGTGGACCATGAGTCCTCGATCACAGGGACGAAGGTCCCGGGCGGTGCGAGTATTCGGACATGCGTCACCGTCCGCGGCGCACCCCGCACAGAAGCGAAAGGTGAGCACCCATGGCCGGTGACCCGTCGCCCGGCGAGGACCGGGCCAGGCTCGTCCTCCCGCAGCTCAAGCTGGACGATCTGCTGGCCGAGCTGCAGGCGCGGCTGGAGACGGCGCGGTCGACGCGCGACCGGGTCCACGCGCTGCTGGAGGCCGTGGTCTCGATCGGCAGCGAGCTGGATCTGGAGACCGTCCTGCGCCGCATCACCGAGGCCGCGACGACGCTGGTCGACGCCCGGTACGGCGCGCTCGGCGTCATCGACGAGGACGGGGAGCGGCTCCTCCAGTTCGTCACCGTCGGGGTGGGCGAGCAGGAGATCGAGGCGATCGGGCACTGGCCGCACGGGCGCGGCATCCTCGGCCTGCTCATCAAGGAGCCCCGGCCGCTGCGGATGCACGACCTGTCGGCGCATCCGGAGTCCTACGGGTTCCCCGCGGGCCATCCGCCGATGGGGACGTTCCTGGGCGTCCCGATCCGGGTGCGGGACGAGGTGTTCGGCAACCTCTACCTCACCGAGAAGGCCGGCGGCGGCGACTTCGACGCCGACGACGAGGTCGTCGTCGGCGCGCTCGCCACCGCCGCGGGCGTCGCGATCGAGAACGCCCGCCTCTACGAGGAGGGGCGCCGCCGCGAGCAGTGGCTCGAAGCGTCCGCCGAGGTCTCCACCCGGCTGCTGTCGGGCACCGGCACCCGGGACGTCACGGCGCTGGTCGCCGAGCGCGCCCGCCGCATCGCCGCCGCCGACCTCGCCACCGTCTCCCTCGCCGATCCCGCCGGCCGGGCGTTCGTCGTCGACGCCGCCGACGGCGCGGCGGCGCCCCGCCTGCGGGGACTGCGCACTCCCATGGCCGAGGCCCTTGAGGCGTCGGTGTTCACCGACGGCGTCTCGCTGCGGCTGGAGGACGCCGGACGCCCCGGCGCCGACCCGCCCGTCGGGCCGGTGCTGTCGGTCCCGCTCGGGACGGGCGCCTCGGCGCGCGGCGCCGTCACGGTGATGAACCGCCCCGGCGGACCGGCGTTCACCGAGTCCGCCCAGCGGCTGCTGGAGGCGTTCGGGACGCAGGCCGCCGTCGCGCTGGAGCTGGCCGACCGGCGCCGCGACGCCGAGCGCCTCGCGCTGTTCGAGGACCGCGACCGCATCGCCAAGGACCTGCACGACACCGTCATCCAGCGGTTGTTCGCCACGGCCATGACGCTGATGAGCGCCATCAAGATCACCACCAAGCCGGACGTGGCGACCCGCGTCCAGCGCGCCGTGGACGACCTGGACGACACCATCCGCCAGATCCGCTCCACGATCTTCGCGCTCCAGGCGGCCCCGGACGCCGAGAGCCTGCGCAGCCGCCTCTACGCGCTGGTCGACGCCGCGACCGAACAGCTCGGGTTCGCGCCCTCGGTCCGGCTGGACGGGCTGCTGGACACCGCCGTCCCCGACACCGTCGGCGACCACCTGCTCGCCGTCACCCGCGAGGCCCTGTCCAACACCGCCCGCCACGCCCACGCCGCCCACGTCAGCGTGGACGTCACCGCCGGCGACGACCTCACGCTCCGCGTCGAGGACGACGGCACCGGCATCCCCGCGGGCGGGCGCCGCAGCGGCCTGGCCAACCTCCACGACCGCGCGTCCGCCCTCGGCGGCACCTTCACCACCCGTCCCCGCCCCGGCGGCGGCACCGTCCTCGTCTGGCGGGTCCCCCTCACCGGCCGGGACTGACGCGCGGGACGCGGGTCAGGGGACGATGACGGCGCGGCCGGTGAGGTCGCCGGCGGCCAGCCGCCGGTACGCCTCGACGGCCCGGTCGAGGGGGAACGTGGTGGTCGCCGGGGTGATGAGGCCGCGGGCCGCCAGGTCCAGGACCTCTTGGAGTTCCGGCCGCGTCCCCCAGTAGGTCGTCTGCACGGACGCCTCGTAGGGCAGGCCGAAGAAGGAGACCGGCAGCGTGCCGCCGCCGAGGCCGACGATCGTCAGGTCGCCGAGCGTCCGGACGGCCCGCGCGGCGAGCGCGAGCGTGGCGTCCGATCCGACGAAGTCCAGGACCACGTCCGCGCCGCGTCCACCGGTGGCCGCGCGGACGCGGTCGGCGGTGTCGTCGTCCGGGGTCAGCGTCAGGTCGGCGGCGCGGGCGAGCGCCAGGGCGTCCGCGCGGGGGTCGACCGCGATGATCCGCGCGGCGGTGGTGGCGCGGAGGATCTGCACGGCCATGTGCCCGAGCCCGCCCACGCCGATGACCAGGGCCGTCGCGCCCGGCGGGAGCTTCGGCCACGACCGGCGGACGGCGTGGTGGGAGGTGAGGGCGGCGTCGGTGAGCGGGGCTGCGGTCACCGGGTCTAGGCCGTCGGGCAGCGGGACGAGATGGCGGGCCGCCGGGACGAGCAGGTACTCGGCCATCCCGCCGTCCAGCCCGAGCCCGCCGCCTCCGCCCGGCACGGGCGCGGCGGCGAGGTTCTCGCAGTAGGTCTCGGCCCCGGCGCGGCAGCGGGAGCACGTCCCGCAGCCCCACGGCCCGTACACCGCGACGGGCTCTCCGACCGTGAGGCCGGTGACGCCGTCGCCCAGTTCGTGGACCCATCCGGCGTTCTCGTGCCCGAGCGTGAACGGCGGCTCCCACGGGAGCTGCCCGGCCTTGAAGTCGTGCATGAGGTGCAGGTCGGAGTGGCACGCGCCCGCGCCGCCGATCCGGACGACGACCTGGCCGGGTCCCGGACGCGGGTCGGGGACGTCCACGAGTTCGGGTTCGCTGTTCCAGTCCATGAGCCGCAGTGCGCGCATCGTGGGTCTCCGGTCTGTTCGCCGTCCGTTGCCGCTTCCAGACCACAGGAGGACGAGCGGCGCGGGGCACCGTCCAAGGTCCCCCGGCGGCGGGCAGGGGTCCGCGCGGGATGGGACCAAGGTCCCGGGCGGCGCGGACGTCCGCGCCTGCCGCCCGCGCGTCCCCGCGCGCGAGCCTTGGTCCCATGACCGAACTCACTGCCGCCGAACCGGTCTTCGCGCCGCTCGCCGACGGCGTCCAGGTGGAGATCAGGCCGCTGGTCCAGGCCGACCGGGACGCCGTGCGCGGGCTGCACCGCTCGCTCTCCCCCGACAGCCTCTACGCGCGGTTCTTCGGGCTCGGCGCGGCCGCCGCCGACCAGGCCGCCGAGCGGTTGTGCAGAGGGACCGGTCCGGGCCGCGCCGCGCTCGGCGCGTGGCTGCGCGGCGAGCTGGTCGGCGTCGGCGAGTTCGACCCGACCGGCACGCCGGGCGAGGCCGAGGTGGCGTTCGCGGTCGCCGACCGCATGCAGCACCACGGCGTCGGGACGCTGCTGCTGGAGCGTCTGGTCGAGTTGGCCCGCGCACGCGGGATCGGCGTCTTCCGCGCCGACGTGCTGGCGTCCAACGCCGCGATGCTGCGCGTGTTCGCCGACGCCGGACTGGACGTGCGCAGCCGTGTCTCGGCGGGCGTGGTCGAGGCGGCGATCTCGCTGGACGGCGGCGAACGCTACCGGGCGGCCGTCGCCGACCGGGCGAGCCGGGCGGACGTCGCGAGCCTCGTCCCGCTGCTGCGGCCCCGCTCCGTCGCGGTCGTCGGCACGGCCCCGGACGTTCTGCGCTCCCTCACGTCCGGCGGGTTCGCCGGGACGGTCCACGCGGTGAACCCGCACGCGGCGGGCCGCGTGACCCGGGGAGCGCCGTGCGTCGCGACGCCCGCCGAGCTGCCCGTGCCGCCCGACCTTGTCGTCCTCTCAGTGCCCGCCGTGTCGGTCGCCGACGCCGCCGCCGCGTGCGGACGGCGCGGCGCGCGGGCCGTCGTCGTGCTCACCGGCGGATTGAACCATGGGCAGGACCGCGCGCTGCGGGACGCCTGCCACGCCTGGGGGATGCGCCTGGTCGGGCCGGGTTCGTCCGGTGTCGCGCACCCGCTGATCGGGCTGCACGCGACGGCGGTCCGGCGGCCCGCCGGGAGCGTCGGGGTCGTGGCCGGGACCGGCGGCGCCGCGCTGCTCGACGGCCTGGCCCGGATCGGCGCGGGCGTCTCGACGTTCGCCGGCGTCGGCGCCGCGGCCGACGTGTGCGCCGCCGACCTGCTCCGCTGGTGGGCGGCCGATCCCGCGACGCGTCTCGGCGTCCTCGGCCCCGGCACGTCCGGCGACCCGGGGACGCTCGCCCGTGCCGCGCGGCGCGTCCCGCTCCTCGCGCTCGGCGCCCCGGCAGAGCCGTTCGCGCGGGCCGGGATCGTCGCGGTCGGCACGCTCGACGACCTGCTGGACGTCGCCGCGCTGCTGGCCCGGCAGCCGTTCCCGCGCGGGCCGCGCGTCGCGGTCGTGGAGCGGGGGCACGAGACCGCCGCCGTCTGCGCCGCCGCCGGGCTCACCGTCACGGCGCGGGCGGCGGGGCTCGACGCCCGCGCGTTCCGGAAGCTCGCGGACGACGGGGACGTGGACGCGGTGCTGATCGCGCTCCCGGTACGTCCCGGCGTGGTCGCGGCGTGCGGGAAGCCCGTCCTCGCGGTGCGTCCGGGGCAGGCCGGAACGGTCGGCGTCCCGTCGTACGCCGCGCCGGAACGGGCCGCGCGGGCTCTCGCCCGCGCGTGGTCCGCCGTCCGCCGGGCCGACGGATGACATGGACACGGCGGCCGCAGAAGTCGCCGGGCCGACGCGTGACGTGGCCGACCCCGGCGGCCGCAGGATCCGCCGGGGCGACGCGTGGCGTGGGCGTGGTCGACCCCGGCGGCCACGGGGGCCGCCGGGTGACGGTCACCCGTCGCGCGCCGGAACGCCGTTGACGGGTCCGGGAAGCGCGCTCTCGGCGCGCAGGGCGTCCGCGACGGCGCTTCCGTCCACGGTCTCCTGCCGGACCAGCACGTCGGCGAGCCGGTCCAGCGCGGCCCGGTGCTCGCCCAGCAGCCGGACGGCCCGCGCCTCCGCCTCGCGCAGGAGACGGGCCACCTCCTCGTCCACGAGCTGCTGCGTCCGCTCCGAATAGGGGCGCGGCGCGGTCTCGTCGGGGCCGTCGCCGAGGTAGTTCTGCGTCGTCGACCCGTACCCGACCGGGCCGAGGCGCGGGGACATGCCGAACTCGCGGACCATGCGCGCGGCGAGCCGCGTCGCGCCGGCCAGGTCGTCGGCCGCCCCGGTCGAGCCCTGCCCGAACACGACGAGTTCGGCCGCGCGTCCGCCGAGCCGCACGGTGAGCAGGTCGGTGAGGTAGGCGGTGCTGTAGAGGTGCCGTTCGGCCTCGGGAAGCTGCTCGGTGACGCCGAGCGCCATCCCGGCGGGCAGGATCGTCACCTTGGCGACCGGGTCGGCGTTCTCGCACAGCGCGGCCAGCAGCGCGTGCCCGGACTCGTGGACGGCCACCGACCGGCGCTCGTCGGGCAGCAGCGCGTTGGAGGTGTCGCGGCGGCCGAGCAGCAGCCGGTCGCGGGCGGTGTCGACGTCGCGGGCGGTGATCGTCGTCCGGTCGTCGCGGACGGCGTTGATCGCGGCCTCGTTGAGCAGGTTGTGCAGGTCCGCGCCGGAGAACCCGGGCGTGGCCCGCGCGACGCGTTCCAGGTCGACGCCCGCGTCCAGGTGCTTGCCGCGCGCGTGGACGGCGAGGATCGCCGCCCGTTCGGCACGGCTGGGCAGCGGCACGACGACCTGCCGGTCGAAGCGGCCGGGCCGCAGCAGCGCGGGGTCCAGGGTCTCGGGCCGGTTGGTGGCCGCGAGCACGACGATCCCGCTGCTCTGGTCGAAGCCGTCGAGTTCGGCGAGCAACTGGTTGAGGGTCTGCTCGCGCTCCTCGTTGCCGCCGCCGGGCATGGTCCCGCCGCGCCGTCCGCCGATGGCGTCGATCTCGTCGATGAACACGATCGACGGGGCGCGCTTGCGGGCGTCGGCGAACAGGTCCCGGACGCGCGAGGCCCCGACGCCGACGAACATCTCCACGAACGACGAGCCCGTCACCGACAGGAACGGGACCTGCGCCTCGCCCGCGACCGCGCGGGCGAACAGCGTCTTGCCGGTCCCGGGCGGACCCACCATGATCACGCCGCGCGGCGGTTCGGCCCCGGCGGCGGCGTAGCGGCCGGGGTCGCGCAGGAAGTCCACGACCTCCTCGATCTCGCGTTTGACGCCCTCGTACCCGGCGACGTCCGCGAACCGCGTGGTCGGGCGCTCGGCCTCGATGACCTCGGCCTTGACGCGCCCGAACCCGCCCGCTCCCCCCGGCAGGCCACCGCCCGCGCGTCGGCCGAACCAGAGGAAGAAGCCGATGACCAGCGCGAACGGGAGCAGGCCGAGCAGGAAGCTCCCGAATCCGCCGGAGCGGGTGGCGTCGATCCGCACCTTCTCGGCCCGCAGCCGCTGCTGAAGGTCGCCCGCGCCGATCGCCGTGGGGACGCGGCTGGTGAACGACTTCCCGTCGGTCAGCTTCCCGCTGAGCCCGCCGTGCTCGTCGATCGTCACGGACTTGACCCGTCCCGCGTCCAGCCGGGCGGAGAAGGCGCTGTAGCTGAGCGACGTCGGCCGGTCGCCCGCCAGCGACGGGCCGAACATCAGCAGGAGCAGGACGGCGAGCAGGACCGGCGTCCCCCAGCGCTGCCACCACGTGGGCGGCGGGGGGTTCTGCGGCGGCTTGCCCGGCGGCTCGTCGTCCGGTGGCGGGCCGAGACGGCGCGGGCGCAGATGGACACGTCGGATCATCGGGGGCTCCTGGCGGGCGTCGTGCTCAGGCCGCCGGGACGACGGCCACGGGGCAGCGGGCGTGGTGCAGCACCGCGTGGTTCACGGCGCCGAGCGCGAGACCGAACCGGCGCGCCGGCCGGCGGGCCCCGACGACGAGCAGCGCTGACTGCTCGGACCCGAGGACCAGCGCGCGTGCCGCGCCCTGGTCCGCGACGACGGGCCGGACCGGCACGTCGGGGTAGCGCGTGGACCAGCCCGCCAGGACCTCCGACAGCTCGCGGTCGGCGACGCCGCGCAGGTGCGGGGAGCCGAAGTCCACGCTCAGCGCGGTCAGCGCCGTGAGCCGGGCGCCGCGCAGCGACGCCGCCTCGAACGCCCAGCCGATCACCGCGTCCTGCGGATGGGCGGTGTCGACGCCGAGCAGGATCTCGGGCGGCGCGTCCGCCGGGTGCGGGGCCGGTCCGGGGACGACCAGCACGGGGCACCGGGCGCGCCCGGCGACGCGCAGCGCCACCGAACCGAACAGCAGGCCTTCGAACCCGCCGACGCCCCGCGTGCCGACCGCGACGAGGGCCGCGCGGTCGCTCAGGTCGAGCAGCGCCTCGCCCGCCTCCAGGGCGATCAGCTCCGTGGTGATCTCCAGGCCGGGCGCCTGCTTCAGCGCGTACTGCCGCGCCTCGTGCAGCAGGGCGGTGCGCTCCTCGTCCAGGTGCTCGTAGTCGAGTTCGCTCAGCGTCCCGTCCCGGAGCAGCGCCCGGGAGCCGTGGACAAGCGACAGCGGACGCCCGTGCAGCAGGGCGTCGGCGGCGGCCCAGTCCAGGGCCTGCCAGGCGTGCGCGGAACCGTCGATCCCGACGATGACGGGAGTGGCCATGACGCGTCCTCTTCTCTTGCTCGGATTTCGGTGTCCGGGATGTCAGCGCGGCACGGGCCCCGGGAGGGCGAGCCGCAGCCGCCGGGTCGCCACGGCGAGGGCGTGGAACCGGTAGACGTGGCCGCGGAGGGCGGCGAGGTCCCCGGCCGACGCCGCCCCGGCGATCTCGTCGGCGACCGCCGCGAGCCGGTCCAGCCGGCGGGCGAACAGCGTCTCGACGCTCGAACCGCGACCGTCCCGGCGCCCCGGCCGGGTCCGGCGCAGCTCGGTCAGCACCGTGCGGGCGGCGGGCACGGCGTCGGGGCCGACCGGGCCCGCGTCCGCCGTCCGCCGCAGCCGCGTCAGCGCCGAGGCGCAGCGGCGGTCCCGCGCCGCGGCCGCCGCCTCGATCGTGTCGCCCATGTCCCCGCCTTCCGTCGGTGCCGTCGCGTTCATGCTCGTCCGGGCGGCGACGCGCCGACAGGGACCTTGGGCCCGGGACGGCCGGTCCGTTCGGCACCGGGTCAGGGCTCGTCGAACACGACGGCGTCCAGGGGACGGCGCACGCTCGCCAGCTCGGGTCCCGCCGGGACGCCCAGCCGCAGGATCATCTGGGGCGCGTCGCCGTTGCAGAACCGCGTCCGGACGAACGCGCGCAGCTCCGGGATCTCCAGCGCCTGCGTGTGGAAGGCGGCGGACAGATCCGCGTCGGCGGCGGCGCGCAGCAGGACGCGTTGCAGCGCCCGTCCGGCGTTGAGCCAGTCCGCCCGGGTGTCGCCGTCCGTGCTCAGCGTGAACACGAGTCCCGGCGAGAGGTCGGTCTCGTCCGTCTCGGCGGGCACGCCCCAGCCGTTGCCCCGCGCGAAGTCGCGGGCGGCGAAGTCCGGGGTGCTGCGCGGGGTCTCGCGCGGATAGGCGGTGTGCGGGACGCCGTCCGTCCGCGTGCTGCGCGGGGTGGGCGCCCACCGGGCGGCCTCGGCGGCATGGGCGGGATCGAGCCGCCGCAGGTGCTCGGCGAGCTGGGTGAGCGCCGCCAGCGCCCCCACGGTGTGGACGTCGACCGCCTGCCGCAGGTGCGCGCCCTCCCGCTCGGCCTCCAGGCGCAGGGCCGCGAGCACGCCCGGCTCGACCGGAACCTCCCGGAACACGCCCCGGTGCGTGCGCCGCCGGGGAACTTCC
This sequence comes from Actinomadura rubteroloni, assembly GCF_002911665.1. NCBI lineage: Bacteria > Bacillati > Actinomycetota > Actinomycetes > Streptosporangiales > Thermomonosporaceae > Actinomadura > Actinomadura rubteroloni. Next base: position 512,292 of record NZ_MTBP01000003.1, on the reverse strand, counting down.
CGCAGCAACCGCGCGGCGGCCTCGTCCCCGGGCGCCCCCGGGCGGACGCGGACGTCCGCCACCAGGTTCGGCCGGTCCGGATCCGGCAGCGACCGCACGTCCGGGACGAGCCCGTGCGCGCGCAACGCGGTTTCGAGCGTGAACAGCGCGGCGCCGCAACTGATGAGCATTTCCCGGCCGTCGGGGTCGGCCACGTCCAGTCTCCGTCCGGCGTCGGCCCGCACGACGATGCGGTCCCGGCCGAGGCCGAACGACCACGGCTGCGTGTTGTGCACCGACGGCGCCCACGCGGCGGCTTCCACCGCCCGGCGCGTCAGTGCTTCCCCGGTCTTCGTCATCACTCCGTCCTCCGTTCCCGTCGTGGCGTGGTCCGCGCGGGCGCGACGGCGACCGGGCAGGGCGCGTGGTGGAGCAGCGCCTCGCTGACCGAGCCGAGCAGCAGCCCCCGGAACCCGCCGGTGCCGCGCGACCCGACGACGATGAGTCCCGCGTCTTTCGCGGCGGCGAGCAGGACGTCGCGCGGTGCTCCCGTCACCACCTCCGACTGCACCGCCACCTTCGGATACTCGGCCCGCCACGGGTCGAGCAGGCGGGCGAGTCCTTCGGCGGCCAGACCGGCGATGCCGTCGGCGTCCACCAGCGGCCCGAACGTCCCGAACGCCTCGGCGGCGGGCCGGGCCAGCAAGGCGACCAGCGGCGCGCCGCGCGCGTCCGCCACGGCGAACGCCGCCGCCAGCGCCTCCGGCGACGACGCCGAACCGTCGACGCCGACCACGACCGTCCCGAACGGGCCGTCCCCGGCCGGGCCGTCCGCGCGCACCACCACGACCGGGCAGGGCGCGTGGCCCGCGACCTGCGCGGGCACCGCGCCGAGCAGGAGCCCGGCGAACCCGCCGTGCCCGCGCGACCCGACCACCAGCAGGTCGGCCCGCTCGGCGGCCCGCAGCAGGATCTGCGCGGCGGGTCCGCGCCCGAGTTCGGCGTGGACGTCCGGGTGCAGCGCGCGGGCGTGCTCCGCACCGCCGGACAGCACCTCGCGCGCCGCCGCCTCCAGGTCCGCGACCGGGAACGCCATCGGCCCGGCGGCCATGAAGATCTCCCAGGCGTGGCAGACCGTCAGCGGCAGCCCGCGCAGCCGGGCCTCGCGCGCCGCCCACCGCAGCGCCGTCTCGCTCGCCGCGGAACCGTCGTATCCGACGACGACGCCGCGCGGCCTCTGCTCGTCCGTCATGGTCACTCCCGCCCGCTCGGCCGGCCGGCGCGGAGCGAGGGGACGACGGCGACGGCGCACGGCGCGTACCGCAGGACGGTCCCGCTCGTCGTGCCGAGCCGCAGCGCGTCGAAGCCGCCCGTCCCCCGGTCGCCGACGACGACCAGGGCGGCGGTCTGCGCGGCGTCCAGCAGGGCCTTGCGCGGCGGCTCCACCACCAGCGACGTCCGCGCGTCGACCTGCGGGTACTTGGCGAGCCACGGGGCGACGGCGCGTTCGAGCAGCGCGCCGCGCTCACGGCGGACGGCGTCGGCGTCGTGGAACAGCGCGAGGTCCCGGCCCCCGCCGGCGCCCGGTTCCCAGCAGCCGTACACGGCGCGGACGCACCGGCCGCGCAGCGCCGCCTCCTCGAACGCGAACCCGAGGGCCGCGTCACCGGCCGCCGAGCCGTCGGCTCCGGCCACGATCTCGCCGGACCGCCGCCCGGCCGGGCGGACCACGACGACGGGACGGTCCGCGTGCTCGGGCAGCCGCAGCGCCGTCGAGCCCGGTGCCGGTTCGTCGCGTCCGCCGACCACGATCACCTCGGCGTCCGCGGCGGCGTGGACGAGGGCCGCGTGGGCGGGGCCGTCCAGCAGCCGGCCGTGGACCTTCAGCCCGGGACGCAGCGCACGCGCCAGCGAGACTCCGTGGTCCAGGACGTGCTGACCCATCCGCCGGACGATCGCCGTGCCCTCATGGTCGATGTAGGTCACCGGGTACGGCCAGTGCCAGGCGTGGCAGACCGTCAGCGGCAGGCGGCGCAGCGCGGCCTCCTCGGCCGCCCACGCCAGCGCGCGCTCGCTCTCCTCGCTCCCGTCGTAGCCGACGACGACGCTCGTTCCGGGACTCATGGCTCCTCCTCCGCTCCGGTGCCTCCATGCCACCGCGAGCGCCGGGGCCCTCCCCAGGGCCGTTCGGCCCCGATCCGGGGGACGTTCGCGACCCGGCCATGACCTTGGTCCCTCGTCGGACGGCCGGACGCGGGGAACCCTTGAAGGGTGAACGCGACGCCGCCCCACCTGCGGACCGCCGAGGACGTCACCCGGGACCTGGGCACCGACGCCGCCGCCGGCCTCACGGCGGCGGAGGCCGCCGCGCGGTTCGCGCGCTCGGGGCCGAACACGCTGCCCGCCGCGCGCCGGCGCGGCCCCGTGCGACGGTTCCTGGCGCAGTTCGACAGCCCGCTGATCTACGTGCTGCTGGTGTCGGCGGGCGTCACGGCGGGCCTCGGCGAGCACGTGGACGCGACGGTGATCCTCGTCCTCGTGGTCGTCAACGCGGTCGTCGGATTCGCGCAGGAGTCGCGCGCCGAGCACGCGCTGGGCGCGCTGGCGGCGCTGGCGAGCACGTCCGCGACCGTCGTGCGCGACGGGCGGGCGCGGCGCGTGCCGTCGGAGGAACTGGTGCGCGGCGACCTGGTCGCGCTGGAGGCCGGGGACAAGGTCCCGGCGGATCTGCGGCTCGTGCGGGCGGCGGAACTGACCGTGGACGAGTCCGCCCTCACCGGCGAGTCCGCCCCCGTCGCCAAGGACCCCGCCGCGCGGGGCGACGCCGATCTCGCCGACCGCGCCGGGATGGCGTACTCCGGGACGCTCGTCACCTACGGCCGGGGCGCCGGGGTCGTGACCGCGACGGGCGGGGGCACCGAGATCGGCCGCGTCCACCGGCTCGTGGACCGCGCGACCGCCGTCCAGACGCCGCTCACCCGCAAGATCGCCCAGTTCGGCCGGCGCGCGACCGTCGCGATCCTCGCGCTGGCCGCCGTGACGTTCGCGGTCGGGACGCTGCGCGGGCAGCCCGCGGCCGAGATGCTGACGGCGGCGGTCGCACTGGCCGTCGGCGCGATCCCCGAGGGGCTGCCCGCCGTCGTGACGATCACGCTGGCGTTCGGGGTCGCGCGGATGGTCCGGCGCAACGCGATCGTCCGCCGCCTCCCGGCCGTGGAGACGCTGGGCGGCACGACGGTCATCTGCACCGACAAGACCGGGACGCTGACCCGCAACCAGATGACCGTCACCGCCATCGCGGCGGGCGACCGCCGCTACACCGTCACCGGTTCCGGCTACGCGCCGCACGGCCGGATCGAGGCGGACGGGCGTCCGGCCGCCGACCCCGCGCTGCGCGAATGCCTGCTCGCCGGGCTGGCCTGCAACGACGCACGGGTCACCGAACGCGACGGCACCTGGGAGCTGGTCGGCGACCCCACCGAGGGCGCGCTGGTCGTCAGCGCGGCCAAGGGCGGGGTGACGGACGTCCCCGAACGCCTGGACACGATCACGTTCAGTTCCGAACGGCAGTACATGGCCACACTGCACGCGGACGGCGCCCTCTACGTGAAGGGCTCGGTCGAACGCGTGCTCGCCCTGTGCGACACGCGGCTGGACGCGTCCGGGCGGCCCGTCCCGCTGGACGCCGCGACCGTCGAGGACCTGGCGGCCGAGTACGGGCGGCAAGCGCTGCGCGTCCTCGCGTTCGCCCGCGCCGACCACGACGCCGACCGCATCGGCGAGCTGCCCCGGCTGGTGTTCGTCGGGTTGCAGGCCATGCACGACCCGCCGCGCGAGGAGGCGGCCCGCGCCATGCGCGCCTGCCACGCCGCCGGGATCCAGGTCAAGATGATCACCGGGGACCACGCCGCGACCGCGCGGGCCGTCGGCGAGCGGATCGGCCTCGGCGGCGCCGTCATGACGGGCCGGGAGCTGGCGGCGTGCTCCGACGCCGACCTGCCCGACGCCGTCGAGCGCGTCACCGTGTTCGCGCGCGTGTCGCCCGAGCAGAAGCTCCGGCTCGTCCGGGCGCTGCGCAGCCGCGCGCACGTGGTCGCGATGACCGGCGACGGCGTCAACGACGCTCCCGCCCTCCGCCAGGCCGACATCGGGATCGCGATGGGACGCGACGGGACCGAGGTCGCCAAGGAGGCCGCCGACATGATCCTCACCGACGACGACTTCGCCTCGATCGAGGCCGCCGTCGAGGAGGGGCGCGGCGTCTTCGACAACCTCGTCAAGTTCATCGTGTGGGCGCTGCCCGCCAACGTCGGCCTCGGCCTGCTGCTCACCGCCGCGATCCTCACCGGCGGGGAACTGCCGATCGAGCCCGTCCAGGTGCTGTGGCTGAACATGACGGCCGTGCTGATCCTCGGGCTCCCGTTCACCGTCGAGCCGCGCGACGAGGCGATCATGCGCCGTCCGCCCCGCGACCCCGCCCGGCCGCTGCTCACGCGCGCGTTGACCGGACGGATCCTGCTCGTGTCGGCCGTCCTGCTCGCCGGGGCGTACGGGCTGTTCCACTGGGAGCACGCGCACGGCGGCTCGCTCGCCGAGGCCCGCACGGTCGTGGTGAACGTGTTCGCGCTGACGCTGCTGACCTACCTGTTCAACTGCCTGTCGCTGGACCGGCCGCTGCTGTGGCGGGGCGTGCGCCGCAATCCGTGGGTCGCCGCCGGGGCCGCCGCGCTCATCGCCGTCCAGGCCGCCTACACCTATCTGCCGGCGATGAACGCGGTCTTCCGCTCCGCCCCGATCGACGCCGCCGCATGGGGCCGGGCCGCCGTCGTCGCCGTCGCGTCCTACCTGCTCGTCGAGAGCGTCAAGGCCGTCCCGAGGGCGTTCGGCGGCGGGAGAGGGACGTTGGTCTCTGCCCGCGCCGCCCGTTCCGGACGCACGCTGGACCCATGAACACCAACGGGGACGGCCGGGGAGTTCTCGGCCGTGAGGAATGCCTGGCGCTGCTGCGCGCCGCCCCGCCCGGACGCACCGGACGGATCGTCTTCACCGACCACGCGCTGCCCGCCGTCGAGCCGGCCGCGTTCACGGTGGACGGGGACGGCGTGGTCGTCCGGACCGTCCCGGGCTCGCGGCTGGAACGGGCGGTGCTCGGCGCGGTCGTCGCGTTCCAGGTGGACGAGTACGACGCGGCGGCCGGCGGCTGGACGGTCACGCTCGTCGGGCTCGGCCGCGCCGTGCCCGGCCCGTCCGGGGTCCGCATCTCCGGGGAGCACGTGACGGGCCGCCGGTTCGCGCCGGCCGCCGAACGTCCGCACGAGGAGGCGTCATGACCGTCCGCCGCAGGCTCGCCGCTCCCACCGAACGTCCCGCGGCGTTCGATCCCGGCATGGTCGCCGGCCTGCCGGACGCGGCGCGGCGCTGGCTCCTGCACGCCATCGCCCCCGGCACGCCGCTCACCACCGGGGCGCTGCTGCGGATGCGCGGCGCGATCCGGCTCGGCGCCTGGCGGCCGTTCACCGCCGCTCAGGTCCTGCGCCCGCCCGAGGGGTTCCTCTGGTCGGCGACCGCGCGGGTCGCCGGGCTGCCCGTCATCGGCCACGACCGCTACGACGCGGGGGTCGGCGAGATGCGCTGGCGGCTGCTCGGCGCGATCCCCGTCCTGTCCGCCTCGGGGCCGGACGTCACGCGCAGCGCCGCCGGACGGCTCGCGGGCGAACTCGTCCTGGACCCGGCCGCCGCGCTGACGTCCGCCGTCACGTTCGAGCACGTGGACGACCGCCGCGTCCGCGCGCACGTCACGATTGGCGGCGAGGCGCATCCGGTGACGCTCACCGTCGCCCCGGACGGCGCGCTCACCTCCGTCACCCTCCCCCGCTGGGGCAACCCGGACAAAGGGCCGTACCGCGAGCACGTGTTCGGCGCGGAGTTCCTGGCAGAGCGGACGTTCGGCGGGTTCACGGTCCCGTCCCGCGTCCGCGTCGGCTGGTGGTACGGCACGGACCGCTGGGACGAGGGCGAGTTCTTCCGCTTCACCCTCTGGCACGCCGCGTTCGTCTGAGGCCGAAGGTCCCGGCGGCGGCCGACCAGAGGCCCTGCCCGCGTCCGGGCCGCGACCGCCACGCTGGAGACGGCCCCCAAGGAGGAAACATGTTCTTCGTCCCCGGTCAGCGCCACGTCGTCGTGGGCGTCGACGGATCGGTCAACTCCCTCGCCGCGCTGCGCCGCGCCGCCGCCGAGGCCGAACGCCGCCACGCGCGCCTGGACGTCATCCGCGTCCCCGACACCACCGGCACCGCCGCGCACCCGCTGCGGACCGTCGGCCAATGGCTGCGGCTCCGCACGCTGGCCGCCCGCACGCTCCGCCGCTCGCAGCACTTCACCACGCGGCTGCACATCGCGCACGGCGACCCCGGCACCGTCCTCACCGACGCGGCCCGCAACGCCGACCTGCTGGTCATCGGGGCGCGCGTCCACTCCGAGCAGGGCAACCCCTTCGGCGGCGACACCGTCCCGCGCGTCCTGGAGAAGGCGCCGTGCGAGGTCCTGATCTGCGCCGACCACACCGCCGCCTGACATGGACGACAGCCCCGCCGCCGTCGCCGAGACCCACACCGGGATCGTCTTCTTCGCCGGCGACCGCGCGTACAAGATGAAGAAGCCCGTCGACCTCGGGTTCGTGGACTTCCGCACGCGGGAGGCGCGGGAACGCGCCTGCCACGAGGAGCTGCGGCTCAACCGCCGCTTCTCCCCCGACGTGTACCTCGGCGTCGCGGACGTCTGCGGCCCCGGCGGCGAACCGTGCGACCACCTGCTTGTGATGCGGCGCCTGCCCGCCGGCCGGCGGCTCTCGACGCTGGCCGCCGCGGGCGCCCCGGTGGACGACGCGCTGCGCGCCATCGCCCGCCTCCTCGCCGCCTGGCACGCCCGCGCCCCGCGCGGACCCGGCATCGCCGCCGCCGGCACCCGGGACGCCCTGCGCGCCCGGTGGACGGCGGGCTTCGACCAGGTCCGGCCCTTCCACGGCCGGGCGGTCGACGGCGCCGAGGCCACCGAGACCGAACGGCTCGCGCTCCGGTTCCTCGCCGGGCGCGCGGACCTGTTCGCCGCGCGGATCGCCGGCGGGCGAGTCGTGGACGGCCACGGCGACCTGCTCGCCGCCGACGTCTTCTGCCTGGACGACGGCCCCCGCGTCCTCGACTGCCTGGAGTTCGACGCCGCGCTGCGCAGCGTGGACGGCCTGGACGACGCCGCCTTCCTCGCGATGGACCTGGAACGCCTCGGCGCGACCGCCGCCGCCCGCCGGTTCGCCGCCCGGTACGCCGAGTTCGCCGCCGATCCCGCGCCGCCGTCCCTGTGGCACCACTATGTGGCTTACCGGGCGTTCGTCCGCGCCAAGGTCGCCTGCCTGCGCCACGCCCAGGGCGCCGCCGGCGCCGCCGCCGAGGCCGCGGGCCTGACCGGGGTCGCGCTGCGGCACCTGCGGGCGGGCGCGGTCGGCCTGGTCCTGGTCGGCGGCCTGCCCGGCACCGGCAAGTCGACGCTGGCGGGCGCGCTCGCCGACCGGCTCGGCGCCGTCCTGCTCAGCAGCGACCGCGTCCGCAAGGAACTGGCGGGGATCGACCCGGACACGTCCGCCGCCGCCTTCTACGGCACCGGCCTCTACACCGCCGACCGCACCGGACGCACCTACACCGAACTCGCCGCCCGCGCCCGGCGGCTCCTGCGCCTCGGCGAGACCGTCGTGCTCGACGCGTCCTGGACCGCCGCCGGGCACCGCGCGCTGCTCCGCGACGTCACCGAACAGGAACACGCCGACCTCACCGAACTTGACTGCCGCGCGCCCGCGCGGCTCGCCGCCGAACGCGTCCGGACCCGTCCGCACGGCGCCTCCGACGCCGACCCCGCCATCGCCGCGGCCATGGCGGCCCGCGCCGATCCCTGGTCCGAAGCGACGCCCGTCGACACGTCCGGCGCACTCGCGACCGCCCTCGCCCAGGCCCTCGCGGCGACCCGTCCGGCCGCCGGCTGAGCACGCCGGAGGTACCGTTCGGGAAAAGGGGGATCTTGATGCGGGTCGTCGCCGAGGCGCAGTTGGCCGCCGTCCTGGCCGGGCTTCCCGGCTGCCCGCGCGTCGTGGCCGGGGGCAACTTCGCCACGCCCCGGCGTGTGCTGGCGGTGCTGGACGCGGCGGTCGCCGAGTACCGGCTGTTCATGCTGAACGCCCACGGCGCGCTGCCGGACCGCGACGGCGTGACGCTGGAGACGCCGTTCGTGGGGCCCGGGATGCGCGGACGGGAGCGGCTGCTGTACTTCCCGTGCCGCCTGTCGCTGGTTCCGCTGCTGCTCAAGGAGACGCTGCCGCCCGACGTCGTGATCGTCCAGACATCCTCGCCGGTGAACGGCACGGTCTCGCTCGGCATCGAGGTCAACATCCTGCCCGCCGCGATCGAGGCCGTCCGGGCGCGCGGCGGGCTCGTCGTCGCCGAGCTGAACCCGCGCATGCCCTTCACCCACGGCGACGCGGTGCTCGCGCTGGACGAGATCGACTACGCCGTCGAGACCGACGCGCCCCTGGCCGTCCCGGAGCGCCGGACGCCCGGCGACGTCGCCCGCCGAATCGGGGAGCGCGTCGCGCGGCTCGTCCCCGGGCACGCCACCCTCCAGATCGGGATCGGCGCGATCCCCGACGCCGTGCTGGCGTCCCTCGCCGGACGGCGCGGGCTCGCGGTGTGGTCGGAGATGTTCAGCGACGGCGTCCTGGAGCTTGAGAAGGCGGGAGCGCTCGACACCGGCGTGCCGGTCACCGCGTCGTTCGCGTTCGGCGGGCCGGAGCTGTACGACTGGATCGACCGCAACGACCGCGTCCGGATGCTGCGCACCGAGAAGACCAACGACCCCGGCCTCATCGCGCGCCGTCCGCGCCTGGTGTCGGTGAACAGCGCCCTTGAGGTCGACCTGTACGCGCAGGCCAACGCGAGCCGCGTGCGCGGGACGGTCTACTCGGGCTTCGGCGGGCAGACCGACTTCGTGGTCGGCGCGCTGCACTCTCCCGGCGGCCTTGCGATCATCGCGCTGCCGTCCTGGCATCCCCGCGCCGACGTCTCCACCGTCATCCCCCGGCTCGCCGGGCCCGTGACGTCCTTCCAGCACAGCTACATCGTGAGCGAACAGGGCACGGCGGCGATCTGGGGGCACGACGCCGTGTCCCAGGCCCGGCAGATCATCGACCGCGTCGCCCACCCCGACGCCCGCGCGGAACTGCGCGACGAGGGCCGCGCACTCGGCTTCCCGCTCGCCTGAGCGAGTGGACCTTGGCGGCCGTGCTCCGGGACGTTCGTCCCTACGACCGACCTCGCGGTTCCCCCAGCATGGTGTTCGACGGAAGTCCCGTGGGAGGGAACGATGATGCTGACGATGGCGGCACCCGCGACCGATCCGGACCCGCGGCTCGACACGACGATGCGGGTCGCGCCCGGCGACGGCGAGACGATGCACCTGGCCGTCCACGGTGAACTGGACCTGGCGACCTGGGCCGCGTTCCGCGACCTGCTGGTCTCGGTCGCCGACCTGTGGCCGCGCGTCGTCATCGACGCGTCCGGGCTGACGTTCTGCGACGCGCGCGGCCTGGCCGCACTCGTCGCCGGGGCGGTCCGCGCCGAGCGGCGCGGCGGCCGGATCACGCTCGCCCATCTGCGCCCCAACGTCGCGAAGGTCCTGCGCCTGGCCGGCCTCGACCGGCGCTTCGGCCTCCTCGCCCAAGGCCTTCGTCCCTGACCGAACATGCCGGCCAGCGATCTGTGCTCGCGTGCTTCTAAGCCCGCTCGTCTCCGGGTCGAGACGTGTCCGCCGCCGGGCAGGGTCGTCCGGTGAGCATGTTGGCGGTGGCGCCGTTGATGACGGAGTGGAGCCGGTCGCGGGTGTCGGCCAGTTCGGCGATCCGCCTGTCGATGCTGTCGCGTTCCGCGGCCAGCCTGTCCAGTAGTGCGGGGGTGGCGTTGCCGTCCACGACGCACGGCAGGAGTTCGACGATGGTCCTGCTGGACAGGCCTGCGGTGTAGAGCCGCTGGATCAGTTGAACCCGTTCGACCGCGCCGTCGGGGTAGTGGCGCTGGCCGCTGGGACTGCGCTCGGCGGTGAGCAGGTGCTGTTCTTCGTAGTACCGCAGGGCCCGGACGCTGACGCCCGTTCTGTCGGCCAGTTCCCCGATGCGCATCCGTCCCTCCCGGTGATGTGCGGCATTCCCCTTGCCTCTGACGTCAACGTCAGGTTTTAGCGTAGCGGACGTACGGCGAGCCGACCGTTCCTCGCCTGGTCAATGCGCAGAAGCGGAACATGAAGGGGACCCCATGAACGCCACCCCGATCGTCTCGGTCAGCCCGATCGTGCTGCCCGCACCGGAGCGAGGCGAGGACCTGCACGTGCGGGTGACCGCGCCGGTCACCGGAGGCGACCTGCCGATCGTCCTGTTCGCCCACGGGTTCGGGTCGTCCCTCGACGGCTACCGGCCCCTGACCGACTACTGGGCCGCCCACGGCTTCGTCGTGATCCAGGCGACCCATCTGGACTCCAAGCGGCTGGACCTCGCCGCGGACGACCCCCGCAGAGCCCGGTTCTGGCGGTTCCGCGTCTCGGACATGCAGCGCGTCCTCGACGAGCTCGACCTGCTGACGGCGGCGGTCCCCGGCCTGGCCGGGCGTCCGGATCCGAGCCGGATCGCCGTCGCCGGGCACTCCTTCGGCGGGCAGACCGCCGCGATCCTGCTGGGTCTGCGCGTCACCGACCCGCAGACCGGGGTCGCGGAGGATCTGTCCGACGCGCGGGTCTCGGCGGGCGTCCTGCTGGCCACGGCCGGGAAGGGCGGCCACGAACTCACCCCGTTCGCGACCGAGCACCTCCCCTGGCTGCGCGACCAGGACTTCTCGCGCCTCACCGCGCCCGCGCTCGTCGTCGCCGGGGACAAGGACGACCTCCCGATGCTGTCCACCCGGGGGCCGGACTGGACCACCGACCCCTACACCCTCAGCCCGGGACGGAAGGACCTGCTCACCCTCTTCGGCGCCGAGCACTTCCTCGGCGGCATCTCCGGTCACGGCGTCACGGAGACCACCGACGAGAATCCGGCACGGGTCGCCCTCGTCCAGCAGGTCACTCTCGCCTATCTGCGCCACGTCCTCGGCGTCGACGGCTCCGACTGGACGGCCGTGCGATCAGCCCTCGCCCCGGACGTCCACCCGATGGGGCGGCTGGACGCCAAGTAGCCTTTTCGAAAGCCGCTCATCTCCGCGCGGCGCGCCCACTCCCGCCGTGGCCAGGCGGAACAGCCGGCCGGCGCGGGCCGCCGGATCGGGCCCGTGCTCGGTGGCCAGCGCGATGCCGACGAGCAGGGAGATCAGGTCCGCGACCGTCACGTCCGGGTCCACGGCGCCGTCCTGGACGGCCCGGCGGAGGAGCGGGTCCGCCGCCTCCTGGAGCGTCGCGGCGCAGGCGTTGTCGTGCACCGGATCGGACGCCGCGCTGTCGTAGGCGAGCGCGGCGGCGAGCCCCCGGGCGGCGACGCAGTAGGCGAGGACGTCGTTCAGCCAGGCCAGCAGCGCGGCCCGGCTGTCGTCCTCGGCGGCCAGTTCGTGGGCGCGGACGCGCAGGGCCTCGATCCGTCCCCGGGAGACCGCCGTCAGCAGCGCCCGGCGGCTGGGGAAATGCCGGCGGACCGTCGCCGAGCCGACCCCGGCGACGCGGGCGATCTGTTCGAGCGACGCGTCGGCCCCGTGGGCGGCGACCTCCTCCTCGGCGACCGCGAGGATCCGCGCGTAGTTGCGCCGGGCGTCGGCGCGGCGACGGTCCGGCATCGGCGTCTCCCTGGCTTGCTAAGTGGCGGGGTCCGCCATATCTTAGCCGCACCATAAACGGCGGGGTCCGCCGTTTAGCTTCCGGGAGGGCTGTCATGCCGCCACGTTCCGCGTTCGTCCTGGTCACCGGCGCTACCGGCAGGCAGGGCGGGGCCACCGCCCGCGCCCTGCTCGCCGCGGGCGTCCCCGTCCGCGCGCTGGTGCGCGATCCGGGCACCGAACAGGCCAAGGCCGTCGAAGCGCTCGGCGCCGAGCTGGTCGCCGGCGATCTGCACGACCGCGCCTCGGTGGTCCGGGCCGCCACGGGCGCCCGCGCCGTGTTCTCCGTGCAGATGCCCGGCCGGACCGCGTCCGGGTTCGACTTCCCCGGCGAGGTCGCCCAGGGCGTCAACCTGATCGAGGGCGCGCGGGCCGCCGGGGTGCCGCAGTTCGTGCACACGTCCGTCACCGGAGCCGGTCAGCACACCCGGGACCCTGGCTGGGCCGAAGGCCGCTGGGCGGCGGTCGAACCCACGCTGAGCGCCAAGACCGCCGTCCAGGACCGGCTGCGGACGGCCGGGTTCCCGCGCTGGACGCTGCTCAAGCCGGGTTTCTTCATGGAGAACCTCCTCCCGTCCGCGGGCTTCCTGTTCCCGCGCGGCGTCGAAGGCGGGCTGGTGAGCGTCCTGAAGCCGCAGACCCGGCTGTCCCTGGTCGCCGTGGACGACATCGGACGCGCGGCGGCCGCCGCCATCGCCGCGCCCGAACGCTTCGACCGCGTCGAACTGGAGCTGGCGAGCGACTACCTGTCGATGACGCAGATCGCCGAGATCCTCTCCCGCGCGCTGGGCACGCCGCTTTCCGCACCGGACATGACCGAGGCCGAGGCCATGGCCGCCGGAATGCCCCCGATGGGCGCCGCGCACGACCGGCTGAACGTGGTCGGCCAGCCGGCCCGCCCGCAGTACGCCCGGGACCTCGGCATCCCGCTCACCAGCTTCGAGGAATGGGCGCACCGGAACCTGACGCCGGTCACAACCACCGCGAACGACCCGACCTGAAGCACATACCGCCACTGAGTCCCAATGGCCCCGGAAGCGCTCAGAGAGACGGAACGCGGATCAACTCGCCGGACGGTTCAGCGCGCTGGTCCGCGACGTCGTCACCTCCGGCGGCGCTTCTGGCTGCGGTGTTCGGAGGCGGAGCGCTGCGGCTTCTTGCGGGTGGGCTGTTGGGGGGTGCGGCCACGGGAACTGTTGGGGGTGCGGCCGCGGACGATGCCGATCAGCTCCTCCATGAGGTCGGTCGTCTCGGCTTCGAGCCAGGCCAGGCCGATCTGGGACTGAGGAGCGTCGCTCACGGTTCGGTAGGTGAGGTCTTTGCGGTGGTGGAGGCGGGCCAGAGACTGCGGGAGCAGCAGGACGCCGGCTTCCGACGCCACCAGCTCGATCGCGTCGACGGTACTCTCCGGACGGGTGAAGGCCGGTTGCCCGGGGCGGTCGTCCCAGGTCAAGACGTCGTCGAGTGGTTCGAACACGTCCTCGTCGGCGAGATCAGCGAGCTGCACCTCCTCCACCGCGGCCACCGCGTGATCCTTGGGCACCACGACCACGGTCGTCTCCAAGTACAGCGGGATCACATGCAGGGCCTCGCGGTCGACGGGCAGGCGCACGAACGCCGCGTCCACACCACCGCTCCGCAGCAGGGGGACGACCTCGCTCGCCGGCATCTGGAGCAGGCGAAGCGGCACCTCCCGGACCCGCTCGGCCCACACCCCGGCCCACTTCCCGGGCGTCACGCCCGGCACGTAGGCCGCCCGGAACTCACCGTCGGTCACTCCGCAACCCTAGTCACGTCCGGGCGGTTCCCTCCAACTGGCTACCCTTGGGTCATGGGCACGTCCAAAGCAAAGACCCCGCAGACCATGAAGCCCGCGACCGCGGCCAAGAAGCTGGGGATCCTGCTGTCGGCAGCACCCGCCGAGTTCCAGGAGGGCCTTGTCTCCCGGGACGAACTGAACGCGCTCCAGGCCGACCCGCCGTCGTGGCTGGCGAACCTGCGCCGTGAAGGTCCCCACCCCCGTCAGGTCGTCGCCGCCAGGCTCCGCGTCTCGGCCTCAGGCCTGGCCCGCGCCGGGATCACGGGGCCCCTCACCACGGCCGAGATCGAGAACCTGAAGGTTGAAAAGCCCGACTGGCTGGAGCGCGAGCAAGCCGTCCACGCCGAAGTCCGCAAGGAAGAACTCCGCCTCAAGCAGCAGCGCGCCAAGGCCTGACCCGCGCAACGCCCGCCCCGCGGCCGGGATCTAAATTCCCGGGACGGTTCGCGCGGGTCAGTCTCACTGGCGTACGCACTGTCCGCCGCCCCAGTAGCCCGGCCCCGCGGCTCTGAGCTGCGACGCCTTCGCCATGACGACCAGGCCGTAGAAGGGAACCGCGCTGAGCAGGCTGATGGCGTTGTCGAATCCCTCAGCGGTGAGCGGGTTGCCGGTCTGGCATACGAAGGTCCGCGGGGCCTGGTTTCCCAGTTCGTCCTGGACCTCGACGGTGTAGGGGGCGTCGCTGCCTTGGTCCGGGTGACACCCGCTGGCCAACAGCACCCCGCCGCCGATATCGACGACCAGCCCGGTACTGCAGGCCGTACTGGTAGCGGCGCTGGCCGGGCCGGCAATGGCGGTGGTGAGGCCGATCGCGGCGATGACCGCAGCGGCGCCCGCCGCGACGAAGTTTCTGATGATCATGGTAATGCCCTCCCGTGCGGAGTCCGAGATCGGATCTTCCTGGCACAGTCGGTCTATCAGGATCCGTTGCAACTTCCAATGCATGGATTGCATGTTTAACGGCGAACAGGTCGTCTTTCGAGACGAATTCCGGTCGAAGCGGCCTCCTGCCTGCAAAGACCCGCGACCTGCAACTTGCTCCGACGACGAACCTGCCTAGGGCCTGCTTGCACGCTCGGCAGCCCGCCCAGACCCGCGTGGGAGCCTCGTCGGATGGAAGTTGACCCGCGTACGAACGGCCTGAGGAAAACGGAGATCGACCAAGGCTCACTTTTCCGCTACCGACGGGAAGGGAGGCCAGATGTCATGCCGGGCGGGGAACGATTTCCAAACTCACTGCGCCATTGACGATGAATGACCGCACGCGGGCGGGTTGTTCCTCGGGGTGGGCGAGGGCGAGATCGGGCAGGTGCTCGAACAGCGTGGCCAGGGCGACTTTCGCCTCCAACCGCGCCAGGTGCGCGCCGAGGCAGAAGTGGGGGCCGTGCCCGAACGCGAGGTGTTCCTTGTCGGCCCGCGCGGGGTCGAAGCATTCCGGACGGTCCGGGTGCCGTTCGGGATCACGTCCGGCGGCGCCGAAGCCGATGATGATCGGGTCGCCCTTTCGGATGACGACGCCTTCACCGAGATCGATGTCCTCGACGGCGTAACGCAGCGGCACGTACATGACGGGGCCCTCGACGCGAAGGGTCTCTTCGACGACGTCCTCCCAGCCGATGGTCCCCTCATGAATCCGCGCCAGGTGCTCGGGGTGGGCGAGGAGGGCTTGGACGGCGCTGGTGATGAGGTTGACGGCGGTCTCGTAGCCCGCGCCGATCATGAGGAAGAGAGTGTCCAGCAGCACGGCGTCCGGTACGGGCTCCTGGTCGGGTTCGGGCGGCAGGAGCAGGTCACTGGTCAGATCGGCGGCCGGATGCTGCTTCTTGTACCGCAGCAGCTCGGTGAGCCGGTCCATGAGTTCCGCCTGGATGGCCAGCCCGCGTTCGGAGTCGACCGACGGGTCCAGGACGGCGTCGATCGCGGTGCCGAGCTTTTCCCGCAGGTGGTCGGGAACGCCGAACAAGTCGCAGATGACGGTCATGGTCAGCGGCAGCGACAAGGCCTGCCGCACATCGGCGATCGCCCCGGGGGGCAAGGCGGCGAGCTGCTCGACCAGCCGGTCCGCGGTCGCCTGGACCTGGGGACGCATCTGCTCGACTCGCCGCGGCGAGAACGACGGCGCGATGCGGCGGCGGGCCGTGCGGTGTTCGTTGCCGTAGCTGTTGAAGAAGCTCTGCTGCAAGGCGATCGGGGCCAGCGGCCAGCCCGCGGGAATGCCGGGCAGATCGGGCCAGTGCCGACGGGCGTCACGCGAGACGCGGGGGTCGCCCGTCAACGCCTGAATGACGCTGTGCCGGGTGATCGACCACGCATGAATAGGCCCTGGAAGCTCGACGAGCACCGCCGGGCCTTTGGCGCGTAACGCAGCCGCCTCCTCCTGCACCGCACCGCCCGTGGGATCGAGAACAGGGCACCTGTGTTGGGATGAGGACGACATACCGATGCCCCTCTCGCTGAGAATCAGCCCGGAATCCTCCGTCGACCCGGCCGAAATACCGGCCCGGCGATGACGCAATAGGAGAGCGCCGATTTCCCTTATACGCTCGCCCCCCCTGCTTGACAAGGGGCGCATCGAGCATGCCGACGAAAGAGTGAACTCACATTCCTTTGCATCGCTCCAACCACTGCAATCCCCGATCCAGGACGGGAGCATTGCCATTTTCGGTTCGCCGATAAGCCCCCGAGGAAGAACTTCCACCAGCAAACAGGCGGCCGACCATCGGCTATCCGCCAGCATGCCCACCGTTATTTTTGGGTTGTCACGCCGTCGTGGTCACCCGCTTCGGCGGCCGTCCGCAGGACGGCCGCCGAAGCGGGTCCGGACGGGTGTCAGTCCGTCATGAGGTCAGGTAGAGCTTGCGGTCGAAGGTCCCGGAGTTGGGGGTGGTTTCGCCGCGTGCGATGGCCGAGGCGTTGAGTGTGCCGTTGTTGGGGCACAGGCCGTCGCTTCCGGTGAGTTTGACGAGGGTGAGGTTGGTTGTTTTACCTTGGGCGTCGTCGTTGGGGAGGGGGCGGTTGGGGTTGTCGCGGTTGTAGAGGTCGAAGGTGAGTGTGCTGGTCCCGTTGGTACGGATGCCGTAGTGGCAGGTGCGGTGGGCGAAGAGGAAGTCGCCTTCGAGGGTGAAGGTGAGGTCGCCGTCGATGGTGAGGGTCCCGTCGCGTCCGCCGGCGACGGGCGCGTAAGTGACGTGGCCGGTGTTGTCGGGAAGGTCACCGAGATCGGTGGGCGGTGAGGACAGGCCGTTGGAGGTCGTGCAGGCACCGATCGACGCCGCCGTCAGCGCACCCTCCCCAGTAGAGGCAAGGGTGCCCTTCAGGTTCGCGGTGTCGCAGGTACCGGTGATCTTCTGGCCGAAGAACGTGATCCCGAAGGTGACAGGGCCGACGGTGGACACCTGCCAGTTCCCCGAATACGGGGCACCGGTGGCGGTGTCCTGACGGACGGTGGTCGACGCAGCCGACGCGGCAGTGGCTGCCATCCCAAGGACGGCGCATGCGGCCAGCGCGGAGGCGGGCAGGATAGAGCGGAGTTTCACCGATTCTCCTGGTGGCGGGGTGGGTGCGCGGGGACTCCTTTGTAAGGCAGCGGCACCCAGCAGGCCATGAAGTGCGCGACGAATATTCAGCGGCAACTGCTCACCGAAGCGAACGGGCAAGAGTGCACGATCGTTCGCGGTCACTATCGGTGCGGAGTGGACCGCGTGGAACTGCTGATGCCGGAGCGAGAAATGATGCTCAAGTGTCGTCCAGGACGAAAACGCTGATGCCGCCGGACTGCCGGACTGGGCCGCATTCAGCCTGGAACGGTCGAAGCGTGCTTGGGTGACACTGGTACTGCAACGGTCCACCGAATGCTATGAGCGTATAAGGATCCGCGCGCGCGAGCCCGAGGGTTTCTGTTCTGGCGACAGCTAGCGCGGGCATCCCACGACACGGGGAGATCGTTCGCCGTGCGGGCTCGCGCCTAAACTCGCCGGGAGGCCGTCACGGCTGTTCGAGCAGCACACGAGGAGGTCGAGACATGTCATTCATGGCCTATCCACCACCCAGGTACGGCGGCAAGACGGGCCTGGTCAACGCCAGATACCGGCCCGCCGACACTGATCCGGACCTGGTCTCGGGCGGCGCCGACGGGGGCGTCACCGGCGCGAGCCGCAGCCAGCGCACCCACTACCTGGCGACGGGCGCCGGAACCGGCGGAGAGTTCGGGCTCTACCGCATCGACATGCCGCCGCTCGGGCGCGGGCCCCGCACCCACTTCCACCGCACGATCTCGGAGTCCTTCTTCATCCTTTCGGGGACGGTGAACCTCTTCGACGGTGAGCGCTGGATCGACGCCACGCCCGGCGACTTCCTGTACGTCCCGATCGGAGGTCTGCACGCTTTCCACAACAGCACCGACGAGCCGGCGTCCCTTCTGCTGCTCTTCGCTCCCGGAGCGCCCCGCGAGGGCTACTTCGAGGGCGTGACCGCCGACCTCGCCGACATGAGCGAGCAGGAACGCGAAGAGTTCTTCCTGCTGCACGACAACCACTGGGTCGACGACTGACCGGCGGCCCCGGGCAGCCGCAGCCCAGGCTGATCGGGGCTTCTTCCGACGATCCGGTGCGGCAGTTCATCGAGCGGTTCCGGCCCTCAGCCGTCCGTGAGCTTGGTGGTGTCGATGCGGCGTGCGCCGAGTGCGGCGACGAGGCGTCCGATGAGCGGGAGTTCGAGCGGCAGAAGCGAGTAGGACGGGTGGACGACGCGGTCCTTACCCGATTCCAGCGCGCGCGTGATGGCCGCGGCGACCGCCTCGGGCCGGACGGGCGGGAACGTGCGCGGTGGCGTCCCACCGCGCCAGGGCAGGTGGTCGATGTCGCGCAGCGCGGTGTCGGTCGAGCCGGGCACGACTTCGATGACCGTGATCGGCGTGTGGCGCAGTTCGTGGCGCAGGGAGCGCGTGGCCTGGGCGAGGGCGGCCTTGGTCGCGCCGTAGTAGCCGAGCAGCGGAAGCGGGACGGCCTGGACGGTGGAGGTGACGTTGACGATCGTCCCCCGGCCCGCGTCCAGCATGCCCGGCAGGAGGGCGCTGGTCAGCGCCAGCGGGGACCAGAAGTTGGTCTCCAGCCAGGCGCGGGCCTCGGCGTCGTCGGCGTGGACGGCCAGGCCGCCGACGGAGCCGACGCCCGCGTTGTTGATCAGGACGTCGACGCCGCCGAGGGCGGCGACGCAGCGTGCGGCCAGGTCGGCCGCCACCCCCGGGTGGGAGAGGTCGGCGGTCAGTACTTCCGGGGCGGGGCCGCCGGCACCGGTGATCTCGGCGGCGAGTTCGCGCAGGAGTTCTTCCCGGCGCGCGGTGACCGCGAGCCGTGCTCCGCGTCGGGCCAGCCCGATCGCGAGCGCGCGTCCGATTCCGCTGGAAGCGCCGGTGACCACGACCCGCCTGCCGCCCAGGTCGTTCATCGGTCCGCGCCCTCGGTGCACCAGCGCACAGACGCCGACGATATCCAACTTCGGCATCGAGGCCTCCAGATTGACTGATTATCAGTCAGTAGAGGCTAAGGATGGACGGGCGCGCCTGTCAATGCGGCCCCAGGCCGTCAGGGGTCGATCTGGTCGACGAGGTGAAGGTCGACAGCGAGGGCGGGATCCACGGCGTGCGCGGCGCGAACGGCGGCGGCGAGGGTGGCGATCGCCAGCTCGGCCAGCTCGCCCCGGTCGAGTTCGCGGTGGTGAAGGTGGTCGATGATGATCTCGTTGAGATATCCGACCCAGCCGCGCATGGTGGTGCGCAGGGCCGGGCGGACGGGTTCGGTGACGCCTGCGGCGGCGAGCAGGCGCAGGGCGCCCTTCCAGCGGTAGTCCTCGATGATGGCGCGCACCTCGGCGTCCGCCCCCTGGGCGCCGTGCATGAGCGTGAGGAATCCCTTGGTGTTCGCTTCGATATGGGCGATGTGGCGGATGAGCGCGTCACGCAATTGCGCGACGAGGGTGTCCCCCGCGAGCGGGGCCTCGTGCACGGCCCGCAGGCGTTCGGCGGCGGCCTGGATGGTGGCCAGGTACAGACCGCGCTTGTTGGCGAAGTGGTGGGCGATCAGCCCGTAGGCGACCCCGGCGCGCTTGGCGATCTCGGTCGTGGTGACCTCGTCGTAAGGGCGCTCGGCGAACAACTGCGCGGCGGCGTCGATGAGGAGCCCGCGGCGGTCCGTGCGGCCCGAGGACGTGCGGTCCTTGCTGGTCATCGACATGAAGGAAGTTTAGGCGGGTGGATGGCCCGGACCGGGCATGGCCATCGTCGCACGTCGAGGGAAATCCCATACCGGCCTGAGCGCGGAGACCGGACCGGCCGCCCGAGCCGTGGCCCTTCAGAACGGCGCGATCACGAGCCTGCGCGCGACACGGATTCGGTCTCGGCGGTCACTTTCTCTCGGGGTCGGAGCCTGTTCGCTTGACGAGTCCGTCGCCGGGTGACAGCGAGTCCCACAGCGCCCGCGTGACGCGGATCTTTTTGGTGCCGCCGCCGTTGAGCGCCACCTCGACATAGTGGTAGAGATTCGAGCCGTCCGGCGCATTGCGCGATTTGTCGGCGACGACCCCTTCCCAGGCGTCGTTCTTGCGCACCCGGCGTGACCTGAACATGCGACCATCCCCGTTCTGAATTCCACTTCTTGAAACAAGAGTAGGGCGACGGAATTCGCCGGGCCTCGGCCTGGCGTCGGGTCCTGCGGGTACGACTTCAGGTGGAGGGACGGGGCCGGACCAGACCGAGGTCGTAGGCCATCACGACGGCCTGGACGCGGTCGCGGGCGCCGAGCTTGCGCAGGATCGCCGAGACGTGGGTCTTCACGGTCGCCTCGGCCACGACCAGGTAGGCGGCGATCTCGGTGTTGGAGGCGGCCTTGGCGATGAGCGTCAGCACTTCGACCTCGCGATCGGTCAGCGCGGCCAGCCGCTCCGGCGCGGCCGGCTCGCTCGGCTGGACGGCCACGAACCTGTCCAGGAGGCGGCGCGTCACGGTCGGGGCCAGCAGCGCCTCGCCGCGCGCGACGACCCGGATCGCGTCGGCCAGTTCCGGCGGGCGCACGTCCTTCAGCAGGAAGCCGCTCGCCCCGGCCCGCAGCGCGGCGTACAGCGGCTCGTCCAGGTCGAACGTGGTCAGGATGATGACCTTCGGCGGGTCGGCGGCGGCGACGATCCGCCGGGTGGCGGCGATGCCGTCGACGCCGGGCATCCGCACGTCCATCAGCACGACGTCGGGACGGAGCCGGGCGGCCAGCTCGACGGCCTGCTCGCCGTCGCCCGCCTCGCCGACGACCGCGAGGTCCTCCCGGGCGTCAATGATCATGCTGAAGCCGGCCCGGACGAGGGCCTGGTCGTCGGCGACGAGCACGCGGACGGTCACGACGGCTCCTCCAGCGGCAGCCGGGCACGGACCCGGAACCCGCCGGCCGGGTCGGGGCCCGCGTCCAGCGAGCCACCCGCCAGCGCGGCCCGTTCGCGCATCCCCGCGATGCCCTGGCCGCCGCCCGGGACGGTCAGGCGTCCGCCGCCCGTCCCGTCGTCGCGGACCTCGACGACGAGTTGGCGGCCGGTGGCGTCGAGCGTGATGTCGGCGGTCCGGGCACGGGCGTGCCGCAGGACGTTGGTGAGCGATTCCTGCACGATCCGGTAGGCCGACAGTTGGACGCTCGGCGGCAGTGCCCGGTCGTCCAGGCCCTCGGCGCGGACCCGGACGTCCAGGCCCGCCGCCGCGAGCGGTTCGGTCAGGACGCCGAGGTCGGCCAGGCCGGGCTGCGGCGCGCACCCGGCGTCGGCGTCCGCGTCGGGGTCCAGGGCCCGGACGGTGCGCAGGAACCGCCGGACCTCGGTCAGCGCCTGCCGCCCGGACGTCTCCAGATCGCGCAGCGCCTGCCGCGCCCGGGCCGGGTTCGCGTCGAACACGTCGTCGGCGGCCGCCGCCTGGACGACCATGACCGACACCGTGTGGGCGAGGATGTCGTGCAGTTCGCGGGCGATGCGGGCGCGCTCCTCCACCATGACGCGCCGCGCCTCGGCCTCGCGGCGCGCGGAACGCGACCTCCCGAGCGCTCCCCAGCTCCAGGCCAGCAGCGCGGCGGCGGCCCACAGCGGCGCGCCCTCGCCGTGCCCGGACGCCCACGGCGCGACGGTCGTCAGCACCAGTGCCCCAGCCGCACCCCAGAGCGACGCGCGGGCCGGACGCAGCCAGGCGAAGGTGCTCACCACCACCAGCGCGATGCCCGGTCCGATCTCGGGCGAGAGGAACTGGACGCCGGCTCCGGCGACCAGCGCCACCGCCGTCACCGCTCCGGGCCGCTCGCCCATCCACCAGACGGCGCCCGCCTGCACCGCCACCAAGGCGATCAGCGCGGCCCGTCCGGCGGGCGCGGGCACCCCTTCGGGCGTGAGGAGGACGACCGGAGCCAGCAGCGTGAGCGCGCATCCCACGAGGACGGCGCGCCACCGTGGGGAGAGCGTCGCTTCGAACCGATCCGGCACGGTCAGTGACGCTAGCAGCGCGGCGGCCCGCTCCCCCACCCGAACGCCCGGCGTCACTTCCAGGAGCGGCATTGATGCTCGGCGGCGGCGTCCACGGTCCGGACGGCGTGCGGTGCGAGGCTCAGCGTTCCCCTGCCGGGCCGCCAGGACGGCGCCCCGCGGTGGTTCGGGTCGCCGGTCCGGGCGAAGGCGCTCCAGTAGCCGATCATCGTCCGGGACAGTCCCACGCGGTCGGGCGTGCCGAGCAGGTCCCGTCCGCCGAGGTCGAACAAGTACGGCAGGTCGGTGGCGTGGGCCGCGCCCTGCGGGACGTCCGGGACGTGCAGGCCGTTGACGTTGGGCGCGTTCTCGTCGGCGAACTCGTAGGAGTAGACGGTCGTGCGGGCGCCGAGCCGCCGGGCGGTGGCGAGGGACGAGCAGGCCCACGCTCCGTCGGTGAGGACCGCCGCCCAGGCCAGCCCGGCGGACGGGTAGCCGGCGAGCGGGTACCGGGCGGCGACCGCGTCCGCCTCCGCGCCGAACGCCTGCCGCAGCAGCCGCGGGTAGGTCGCGGGCGTGATCAGCGTCGGGTCGTAGGCGAGCGCGCCGCCGACGAACGCGCGGGCCTCGTCGCGCGTGCCGCCGATCAGCACCGGGACGCGGGCGAACGCGCCCTTCCGCAGGGCCGCCGCCGGGTCCTCGGGCAGCAGCTCGGTGCCGTAGGCGAGATGGTCGGCGAAGGCCGGCGACTGCGGGAGCAGTTCCCCGGCGGGCTTGCGCCGTAGGCACGCCAGCGCGTCCTTGCGGCAGCCGAGTTCCCTCGCGGCGGCCAGGCCGTCGCGCTGCGCCCGTGCGAGGGGGACGTAGGGCCGCTCGGCGGGCGTTCCGGGGAACAGGCCGCCGACGGGCCAGCGCACATCACACGATCCGGACGAGACGATCGCCTTGTCGACGAGACCCCGGGCCTTGGGCGAGGTGAGCAGCGCGCACGCCGACATCGCGCCCGCCGACTGGCCGAACACGGTGATGTTGCCCGGGTCCCCGCCGAACGCCGCGGCGTTGCGGCGCGCCCACTGCACGGCCGCGATCTGGTCGGCGAACCCGAAGTCGCCCGAGCCCCGCAGCCCGGGGAGGCCGAGGTAGCCGAAGATCCCCAGCCGGTAGTTCACCGTCACGACGACGACGTCGCCCTCCGTCGCCAGGCGCCGGGCGTCGTAGTCCTTGCCGCTGCCCTGCGTGAAGCCGCCGCCGTGCCACCACACCATGACCGGCAGGCCGCTGCGCCGCACGCGCGGGGTGGTGACGTTGAGGTAGAGGCAGTCCTCGCCGGACGGCGTCCGATCCGCGTCCTGGACGCAGTCGTCGCCCGGCCGTCCGGCGTCCCGCACGTTCTTCCAGGGGCGCGGACGCCTCGGCATCGTCCAGCGCAGCGCACCGGTCGGCGGCGCGGCGTACGGCACGCCGAGGAACTGCCGTGCGGTCCCCGCCGCGACGCCCCGCACGCGCCCCGAGTCGACGCGCACTGTCAGCGGAGCCTTCGCCGGAGGGCACGCCCCCGGCGATCCGGCCGCCAGGACCACCGCGAGCCCGCCGGCCACGCCGCTGAGATGCGCCACCGTCCCCACCACCCGTCTGATCGCGTCCGCCGCGCGCCGCGCCGGATCTCCCGCCGACCTCGACGTTAGGGACGCGCGCGCCGGCGGAGATCGGGCCACGGTCTGGTCTTCCGCCCCCGCCCCCGGACGGAGCGGACGCCTCGGATCCCCCCGTGGGCGGAGACGCGGGACGTGCGTCAGAACGTGGCGGGGGCGAGGCCCTGGGAGCGCCAGACGGTGCCTCGGCGTTCGTGGGCGAAGAGCGTTTCGACGGCGTGGGCGATCTGGGGGCCCGCCTCACGTTCCAGGAGGTAGAGGGCGAGGTCGATGCCGGAGGTGACGCCCGCGCCGGTGACGAGGTCGCCGTCGTCGACGACGCGGGCCGACACGGCGTGGACGCCGGTGGCGGCGAGGACGTCCAGGCCCGTGTGGTGGGTCGTGGCGTGGCGGCCTTCCAGCAGGCCGGCCAGGGCCAGGATGATCGAGCCGCCGCACACGGCGCTGAGCGTCACGTCGGGGTCGTCCTTCGCCGCTTTCAGCAGCGCGGGCAGTTCGGTCGCCAGCGCGCGGTCGAGCAGGACGTGGACGAGTTCGTCCTGCCCCGATCCGTCGGCGTCCGCCTCTTCCAGGCGGCCTGCGGCGCCGGGGACCAGGACCAGGTCGGCTCGCGCGGGATCCAAGGCGGCGGTGGCGTGCAAAACCAGGCCGCCGATGCCGGCGACCACCGCGCGCGGCCCCTCGGCGGAGACCAGTTCCACGGTCACCGCGCCGCCGGACGCGGTGCCGCCCGCGTACAGGACTTCGTAGGGACCGACGACGTCGAGGGGGTCGAAGCCGTCGAACAGGACGATCTGGGCGCGCATCAAGAATTCCTTCGCGTTCGGAGCTGTGCCGGAATCGCTCCTGACGCTAACCGGACGGCGTCGCGCCTCCCAGTGGCGTTAATGACACCTTCCGACGAGAAATCGCCAATGCTTCCGGCACGGCTCAGGGCACGCGGCATTCCGTCGGCCACATCGCATTCGGCTCGTCCACCGCGAACGTTTCACAAAGACCGTCGACGCCATTCCCGCCGCTGACGCTAGCGGTCCGCTTTCCGGGCGCGCTGCCGGGCCGTCCAGTCGGCCGCGTCCTGGCCGTAACGGACGAGGTAGCGGGCGAAGCAGTCACGGTCGTCGGCGGACCACTCGGCGGTGATCGCCTCAAAGGCGGTCCGCTGCTCGGCGGCGAAACGGCGGCGTTCGGCCTCGCCCTCGGGGGTGAGGTGCAGGACGATGCGCCGGCCGTCCTGCTGGGAGGCGGCCCGGCGCAGGAGGCCGTCGGCAATGCAGGCGGCGATCGTGCGGCTGGCGACCGGCTGGGTGACGCCCATCTCGGCGGCGATGCCGCCCACGGTCATCTCCCCGGGCGCCTCGGCGATGACGTTGAGGACCAGGTTGCGGGTGAGGTCGCCGCGATCGCGCGCGGTGCGGCGGCGCAGCCGGGACAGCGCCGGCCCGACCTGGTCGAGAAGGGCGTCGGTGCTGGCGTCGTGCGGTCGCGGCCCGGTCATGCCGCAGATTCTAGCCGCCGTGTCGTCTGACATATGCGACCCGTATGACATATGCATACCCAAAGCTATGTATCGTGGAGGGACGACGAACGAAGGAGCCCCCATGTCCCCGACAGCGATCACCGGCGCCCGCGTCTTCGACGGGGAGACGTCGCTGGGCGTCGCCACCGTCGTCATCGACGGCGGACGCATCGTCCAGGTCGGCGGCGAGCCGCCGGCCGGAGCGCGGATCCATGACGCGCGCGGCGCGACCCTGCTCCCCGGCTTGATCGACGCCCACGTCCACACCCAACGCGACTCGCTGGCCCTGGCGCTGAAGTTCGGCGTCACGACCGAGCTGGAGATGCAGGGCACCAACACGCGCGACAACCGGGCGCAGATAAGCGGTGACGACTCGGTCGCCGACGTCCGTTCGTCCGGCTTCGCCATCACTCCCCCGGGCGGCCACCCCAGCGAGCTGTTCCCCGAGGGCTTCCGCCCCGGGCCCCCGCCCGGCGCCCGGTCCGGGCCGCCGCCGCTGATGCCGTTCTCCTCGACGCCCGAGGAGGCCGCCGCCTTCGTCCCGCGGCTGATCGAGCACGGCTCGGACTACATCAAGTTCATGGTCGACGACGGCAGCGTCGAAGGCCACCCCGGGCTCCCGATGCTGGACCGGGCCACGCTGAACGCCGGGGTCGCCGAGGCCAAGCGGCACGGCATGCTCACCATCGCCCATGCCCTGACGGTCGATGCCACCCGCATGGCCGTCGAAGCGGGCATCGACGGGCTGGCCCACCTGTTCATGGACCGGCCCCACACCGACGAGATCATCGCCCTGATCAAGCACGCGGGCGTGTTCGTGGTGCCGTGCGTCGTCCTCAACGCGTCCATGATGGGCATCGACGGCGGCGCGCTGGCCGACGACCCCCGCGTCGCCTCGCGGCTGGACCCCGCCTGGGACAAGGCGCTGCGCTCCAGTTTCGGCCACTACCCCCAGGGCGTCCTGGACGACGTGCTCGCCTCGGTCAAGGCGCTCAGCGACGCCGGGGTCGACGTGCTCGCCGGGACGGACGCGTCCCTGCCGCTGCCGTTCCTCGGCGGGCTCGCCCACGGCGCGAGCGTCCACCACGAACTCCAGTACCTCGTGCGCGCCGGGCTCACGCCCGTCCAGGCGCTCCGCGCGGCCACCGCGACGACCGCGCGCCGCTTCGCCCTGACCGACCGGGGCCGGATCGCCGACGGGCTGCGCGCCGACCTGCTCCTGGTCGACGGCGACCCGACGACGTCCATCGGCGACACGCTCGACACCCGCGCCGTGTGGAGGAACGGCACACGGCTCGCCGCCTGACCCGCGAGGCCCGTGGTCCGCGATCGCGCGTCCGACGTCGGCGAGCCCCCGGGCCGGTCAGAGGGCGCGGTGCATGATGTGCAGGCCTACGTAGCCTCGGGTCGGGTGCCGGAAGCCTTCCGGGATCGTGCCCAGCACGTCGAAGCCGAGGGACTGGTACAGCTTCGTCGCGCGGACGTTCGTCTCCACGACCGCGTTGAACTGCATCGCGCGGTAGCCCGCCGTCCGCGCCCATTCCATCGTGTGCTCGCACAGGGCGCGTCCCACGCCCTGCCCGGCGTGCGCCGGGTCGACCATGTAGCTCGCGCTCGCGATGTGGGAGGCGTTGCCGCTGTGGTTGCGGTTCATCTTGGCCGTGCCCAGGACGACGCCCGCGTCGTCCTGGGCGACGACCGTCCGGTCGGGGGCGGGCAGGAGCCACCAGTCGCGCCCCTGGTCCCGGGTGAGGTCCGTCGGGAACGTGAAGGTCTCGCCCGCCGCGACGATCGCGTGGAAGAACGGCCAGATGGACGGCCAGTCGCCGGGGGTCGCGTCTCTGATGAGCACACGGCCAGGATGCCCGGACGGGCGCGGGTTCTCCACCGCGTTTCCCGCCGCACTGCCCGCCCGGAGCCGGGACGGCCCCCAGCGGTCATGCGGCCGGGGCGCGGGTGCGGGCCAGAGGAAGCAGGCCGGCCAGGAGGCTCAGGGAGCCGATCGTCATCCAATTCTCGGTGCCCGCGAACGCCAGGATGAGCGCGTTGCCGGCGATGACCAGCACGGCCGCCCAGCGCGGGACGATCCGGCTCTGGTAGAGCGCCGTGCCGAGCACGATCAGGCCGATGAAGACCAGCACCGACAGCATCGTGGACACCAGGAGCATGCCTTGCGGCTTGACGAGTTCCCGGACGACCGGGAGCAGGGTGCCGGTGTCGGTGCGGGCCCGTCCGACGGCGGGGAAGGACAGCCACGCGCCGAGGACCCCGACGAAGTACACCGCGCCGATCGCGGTCAGGGCGGCCCCGATGGCGGCACGCCACGGCGCGGTCGGGAACAGCACGGAGGCCAGGTAGAGGCCGGCGGCGATGAGGATCGGCATCGCGGTGTAGACGAAGATGTGCGGCAGGATCAGTTCCCGGAATCCGCCGTCCGGGGCGGTGATCGTCGCCAGGAACTCCGCGGCCGGGGTCTTGCCGCCCGAATCGGTGTACGGCGCGCTGAAGTCGAAGGTGAAGAAGTCACCGACGCTCCGGTAGCTCAGCGCCCAGCCGACCGCCAGGGCCAGCGGCGCGACGATCAGCGACCAGCGCCCGGCGGCCCCGAGCGTTCTGCTCACGGCGGGTGCGTTCTTGCTCGACATGACGTCCTCCAGATTTCGACGGCCGAATCGCCGGAACCGAAGTATCGTTTCGCCGAAAATCGCAGGTCAATCAAGGGATCGCCGTTTTCGTTCGTTAATGGACAACGGCGCGGAACTGTCCGGGAACGACGAGGCGCGGCGGGCGCGGCGCCGGTCAGAGGTCGAGGGTCAGGGCGGCCGTCCGGCTGCGGGAGACGCAGATCATCATGGTGCGGTTCCCGGCTTGTTCGTCCGGAGTGAGGACGGAGTCGCGATGGTCGGGGCGGCCGGCCAGGATTCCGGTCTCGCAGGTGCCACAGATGCCTTCTTCGCAGGAATAGGCGACGTCGATTCCCGCGTCCTGGAGGATGTGGAGGATGGAGCGGCCGGTGACGGTGAGCCGTAGCCGGTCGTCGGTGGGAAGGCCTTGGGTCTCCTGGGGGTCACCGGAAGGTGCGGACGAAGCCGTAGTCGACGGCGTTGCCGATGTGGTGTTCGCGGGTGCGGTAGAGGCGCAAGCCCTTGGTGCTGACGCCGAGGAGGTCCAGGATCAGCAGGGGGCTGCCGGGGTCGGTCTCCAGGTCGCCGGCGAGCCGCGCGTCGGCGGTCTCGGCCCGGGTGTGCGCGATCTCCCAGGCGGGCGGCGCGCCGTGGACGCGGGCGGCGACGTCGAAGATCGGGTCGTCGGGCGCGCTGATGTCGCTGAGCCCGCGTGCGCCGGGCACGGGCACCTGGTAGTCGGCGAGCATGTGCACCCGTCCGCCCGCGCGCCAGCGTTTGCGGACGTCGAGCATGCCGCAGCCGGACGGCCGGCCGAAGTAGGCCGCCTCGTCGCCGGTCATGGCCCGGAAGCGGATGGACAGCAGCTCGATCGAGGCGTCGGCCAGGCCCGCCCGCCGCAGCGTCTCGATGAACGGCTCCTGCTGGGACAGCCAGGTCCGGATGTCGAGCGCCTCGGTGTTGACGACCGTGCCGGCGCCGGAGCGGCGGGCGATGAGCCCTTCGCCTTCGAGGCGGGCGAGCGCCTCGCGCAACTGCGGGCGGCTCACGCCGAGGTCGCTCGCGAGGACCGGTTCCGGCGGGAGGTTCGCGCCGCTCTCCCGGGTGCGCTCGAACGTGGCCCGGAGCCGCTGCAGCAGCGTGGGGGGCGACGGATGGCTGGCGGTCATGGGCCACAAGCTACCGCAGGAGCCACTTTGTCTGACAAGACCCCAGCACCGAAATCGGCCATGGAAACGCTACTGTGCTGCCAGATGATCCGCCGACGCGGATAGGTGCCGGTTACATCCCCGAAAAGAAGCGAGGCTTTGTCTGACATACTCCGGCCGTAGCGTCCCGGCCATGAACACGACAACGACGACCGCGCCGGGGGCGGCGGCGCCGATCACCAACGAGCACCCGTCCCTCGGCCGGGCCTGGCTCCCGGTCGCCCTGTCCGGCGAGATCACCGCCCGCCCGGCGCGCGTCCTGCTCCTCGGCGAGCCCTGGGTCGTGGTGCGGATGGACGGCACGCTGTTCGCCGCCCGCGACCGCTGCCCGCACCGGCTCGCCCCGCTGAGCATCGGCGCGGTCGTGGACGGCACCCTCCAGTGCAAGTACCACGGCTGGCGGTACGGCACCGACGGCCGGTGCGTCGAGGTCCCCTCGGCCGGCCCGGACGCGCGAATCCCCTCGCGGGCCGTGCTGGACAGGCCGTTCGGCGTGCGCGAGCACCTCGGCCTCGTCTGGATCGCCCCACGCGAACCGGTCCTCGACCTGCCGGGCCTGCCGGGCTGGGACACCCCGGGCATCGACCGGATCTTCGCCGAGCCCCGCCGCACGACCGCGTCGGCGGCGCAGCTCGTGGACAACTTCGTGGACATCTCGCACTTCGCGACCGTCCACACCGGCACGTTCGGCACCCCGGAGAGCGCGCAGATCGCGCCGAGCGACGTCACCCGGCAGGCCTGGACCGCCAACACCCGCTACACGACGTACTACCGGAACACCGACGACCCGCTGACCGCGACGGGCGAGCACCCCGAGATCCAGCCGCACGTGGTGGAGAAGACCGCGTTCGCGCCGAGCGTGGTCGCGATGTGCCTCACGTTCCCGCTCACCGACCAGGTCTTCGAGATCCTCTACGCGCTGCAACCCGAGAGCGCGACCTCGACCCGCATCTACAAGGTCATGACCCGCAACGACTTCCACGGCGACGCCGGGAGGATCAAGGCGATGCTCGACTTCGAGGACGCCGTCCTGGACGAGGACCTGTTCGTCCTGGAGAGCTTCGACCGCGCCGAACTCAACCTCGACGCCCGGGTCGAGCTGCACACCCGCGCCGACCGGATGAGCCTGGCCTACCGCAAGCTCCTCGGCCGGCTCGTGGAACTGGACGCCGGGCCGAGATCGACGCCGTCGGCGTAGCTACTCCGGGTGGTCCGTGACGCCGAGTTCGACGCAGCAGTGGCCGGGCTCCGGTTTGAGCGCGGCGTGGACGGTGGGCGCGTCCAGGCCGTCCAGGAACCCGGACAGGAACGCGTGGTTGATGCCGCAGACCAGGTCCGGCGCCTCGGCGGCGAGCGGGTGGAAGGGGCAGTTGCGGAGCCGGACCAGGGTGGGCGCGTCGCGGGCGGGCTCGAAGCCGTGCCGTTCCAGGACCTGTTCGGCGCAGGTCAGGGCCCGTTCGGCGCCCAGCCGTCCGCCGCGCAGGGCGGCCCGTTCGTCTTCGCCCAGCCGACGGCCCCGGTCGCGGGCCAGGCGACGGGCCGCCTGGTCCGCGGTCTCCCCCGGCGCCTCGGCCCGGACGGCGTCGATCAGGATGCCGGCGAGCAGCACGGGCTCGCGCGGCGGGATGCTGACCTGGACGGCCAGCGACGACGGCTCGTACACCTTGGGCGCGCGGCCGACGCGGCGCAGCCCGCCGGGGTGCTCGTAGCGGGTGGCCAGCAGCCCGGCGTCGACGAGCTTGTCCAGGTGGAAGGCGGCGAGCTTGCGGGAGATGCCCGCGCTCCTGGCCGCCTCGTCGCGGGTGACGGCCCGGCCCGCCCGGCGGATGAACGCGTACATGCCGCGGCGCAGGTCGTCGCCGAGGACGGCGATCGCCGCGAACCGGGAGGGATCCGAGATCACTCCGCCACGATAACACCCAAAGATCTTGTCCATGCCGCGCCGACATGCCCGTGCACCGCGTGAGTTGACACGTCCCGGCGAATATCACTAAGACTTGTTGGCGAAATAGGAGGTCGAGCCGTCCACGCGTCCGGCCGACCGTCCCCCCGGCGTCACGCACGAAGAGGAACACCATGGACATCGCCGCACCGGTCGCCCGGCCCGCCACCGCCCCCCGCCGGTGAGCGTCGACCCGCAGGCCCTCCCGCCCGTCCGTCCGCAGCCCGGCGCCGCGCCGCTGCGGGTGGTGCGGGAACCGGACGGCCTGGACCTGGCGGCGGCCGAGCAGGCCGCCGCGCAGTTCCTCGCCGCCCTCGGCGTGGACGCCTCCGCCGAAGGACTGCGCGACACCCCGCGCCGCATGGCCCACGCTTATGCCGAGCTGTTCGGTCCGCGTCCGTTCGATCTGACGACGTTCCCGAACGACGAGGGTTATGACGAGCTGATCGTCGTGCGGGCCATCCCGCTGCGATCGGTGTGCGAGCACCACCTGCTCCCGTTCGTCGGCGTCGCGCACGTCGGCTACCTGCCGGGCGACCGCATCGTCGGGCTGTCGAAGCTCGCCCGCGTGGTCGAGCACTTCGCGCGGCGCCCGCAGGTCCAGGAACGGCTCACCAAGCAGGTCGCCGACTGGCTGCACGCCCATCTGCGGGCGCAGGGCGTCGGTGTGGTGGTAGAAGCGGACCATAGCTGCATGACGCTGCGCGGCGCGCAGACGCCCGGCACGCGGACGATCACGTCCGCGCTGGTCGGGACGCTGCGCGACGACGCCCGCACCCGCGCCGAGTTCCTCGCTCTCGTCCACGGCCGGCACCCCGCCGGCCTCTGACTCCCAGGAGACTTCGGACCATGCCCGAACCTGCGACCTTCGTCATCGTCGGCGGCGGCCTCGCCGCCGCCAAAGCGTGCGAGGCCCTGCGCGACGAGGGCTTCGACGGCCGTATCGTCCTGATCGGCCGGGAGGAGCACCTTCCCTACGAACGTCCGCCGCTCTCCAAGGGGTACCTGCAAGGGGACAGCGGGCGGGACGAGATGGTCGTCCACGACCGGGACTGGTACGACCGGAACGCCGTCGAGCTGCGCCTGGGCGCGGAGGTCACGGCCATCGACCCCGGCGGCCGCACGGTCACCCTCGCCGGCGGCGAGCGGATCGGGTACGACAAGCTGCTGCTGGCCACCGGCGCCCGGCCGCGTCGTCTCGCCGTCCCCGGCGCGGACGGTCCGACGGTGCGCTACCTGCGCACGGTCGACGACAGCGAACGGCTCCGCGACACCCTCGCCGCCGCCGCCCGGATCGCGATCATCGGGGGCGGCTGGATCGGGCTGGAGGTCGCCGCGGCGGCCCGTGCGGCGGGCGCCGAGGTCACCGTGATCGAGTCCGAGTCCGCGCCGCTGCTGCGCGTCCTCGGCCCGCGGATCGCCGACGTCTTCACGAAGCTGCACCGCGAGCACGGCGTCGAGTTCGCGTTCGGCGCGCGGGTCGCGGAGATCACCGCCGCGGGCGTGCTGCTCGCCGACGGCACGCGCGTGGACGCGGACGCCGTCGTGGTCGGCGTCGGCGCCGTCCCGGACACCGGCCTCGCCGAGGCCGCCGGGCTCGCCGTCGGGGACGGGATCGAGGTCGGCGCCGACCTGCGCACCTCCGACCCCGACATCTTCGCCGCCGGGGACGTCGCGGGCGCCTACCACCCGCTGTTGGAACGGCGCGTCCGCGTCGAGCACTGGGCGAACGCGCTCAACCAGCCCGCCGTCGCCGCGCGCGGCATGCTCGGGCGTCCCGGCGGCTACGAGAACCTGCCCTACTTCTACACCGACCAGTACGACCTGGGCATGGAGTACGTCGGCCACATCCCGCCGGGCGAAGACCCGGACGTCGTCGTGCGCGGCGACCTGGACGCCCGCGAGTTCATCGCCTTCTGGCTCGTAGCGGACCGGGTCGTCGCGGCGATGAACGTCAACGTCTGGGACGTCACCGACGACACGCAGGCCCTCATCCGCTCCGCGAGTCCCGTCGACCGGGACCGCCTCGCCGACCCGGGCACGCCCCTCGACCGGCTGGTGTGACAGGTCGCCGTCCGGGCCCCGCGCCCGGACGGCGACCCGGCCTAGCCCCGGACCACCGAGCGGATCCAGGCGAGCTGCTGGACGATCTCACCGGCCTCGGCGGTCCGCTCCCGGTCGGAGCCGTCGAAGACGCCGAGCAGGGTCTCGGTGCCGCGCGGGCCGATGCTCATCACGGGGCCGCCGGAGTCGCCGCCGGCCGGGATCCCGGCCACCTTCTCCATGCAGAAGTCCGGGCCGCCCGGCGCGGTGTACCCCTTGCACCGGGGGTCGTCGGGCCGCACCACCCGCAGCGTCGACTGCTTCAGGACGGGCGACTGGCAGGCGTTCTCGTCCTCCGCCGCGCAGGTGGCGCCCCACCCGTACTGCCGCACGAGCTGGCCGCGCCGGACGTGGGTCGTGGCCAGGCGCGCCGTCGGGACGTTCATCGGCGCCACCTTGATGAGCATCATGTCGGCGTGCGCGCTTCCCACGCGCTTGCCGGCCGGACGGACCGTGACGCCCTTGCGCATGTCGAGGGCGCCGACCCGGAACGAGATCCGCTTGTCGCGGATCGGCAGCGCCTGCTCGTAGAAGCAGTGAGACGCGGTGAGGATCCATCGCCGGGTGATCGCCGTCCCTGTGCAGGCCGGTTTCCCGTCGATGAGCATCCGGACGGCCCACGGCCCGTAGGTGCTCGTCGACCCGCCGATGACGGCGGACGCCGGGGCCGCCGCCACGACCGACCCCGCCAGCAGCAGGGCGGTCACCACCGGCACACGAACTCGACGCGTCATCCGGGAACTCCTCTCGTCGGGACATACGGAGGGTGAGACACGTCGTCGGGCCGGAAAGTTGGACCACCTTCCGGTGTTTCGTACGACAGGGTCTTCTGTCTCCCGTGCCGCGAGAAATCCCGGAGACGCCCGAACTTCGGCGGCGCTCCGTTGCTCTCACTCCACCGAGAGCGACCGAGGGGCCGCTACCAGGGGGCAGAAATGATCACGATGAAGCGTTCGGTGACGGTCGCGGCGACGGTGGGCGCCGTTCTCGCCGGGGGCGCCGTGCTGTCGGCCGCGCACGCCGAGACCGTCGCACCGGCCTACGTGCAGGGCAAGGTCACGGCCTCGCCGCAGCTGGCGATCCGGACCAAGCCCACCACCAGGTCGTTCCGCGAGGGCGCCTACAACAAGGGCGACGTTCTCGCGCTCGCGTGCTCCGTCAAGGGCGAGCGCGTCTTCGGGAACAACGTCTGGTACAAGCTCGACCCGACGCACAACGACAATTTCGAAGGCGTCGGCTACGTGTCCGCGCACTACATCAAGCTCCTGGGCGCCAAGCCGCGCGGCTGCTGACGCCCGCCTTCCGGCATGAGCGCGAAACCGTCGCGTCGTGCCGCTCGCGCAAGGCGGTTCAACACCGGGACCCCGCGCGCGGCAGTGTCCCCGCCACTGCCGCGCGCGGCGCGCGTCAGGCGGTGGCGAGGAGGTTGTCGCAGGCCGACGACGGGACGCGGCCCGTCATGAACGACAGGAACTCGGCGACGAACGCGCCGGACGTGATGTCGCCGGTCCCCGTGGTCTCCACGTCGCGCTGGAAGCCGGAGCGGAACAGGAGGCGGTACTCCTCGGCGGAGATCGTGCCGCTGCCGTCCTTGTCGGCCGCCTCGAACAGCACCTCGGCGACGTGGGCCAGCGCCGGGCCGGACAGGGCGGCGGCGCCCGCCGCGAACTCCGCGCGCGTGACGACCTCGTCGCCGTCGGCGTCCATCGCGGCGAGCAGTTCCTGCCACCAGGCCGCGAACGCGCCGAACAGACGCGTCTCGGCCGGCTCGTCGAGGTCGAGCCGGGTGGCGATCTCACGGGCCATCG
The DNA here is from genome assembly GCF_002911665.1 of Actinomadura rubteroloni. Lineage (NCBI taxonomy): Bacteria > Bacillati > Actinomycetota > Actinomycetes > Streptosporangiales > Thermomonosporaceae > Actinomadura > Actinomadura rubteroloni. The sequence continues at coordinate 477,278 of NZ_MTBP01000003.1, read as the reverse complement.
CCGCGAGGTCCGGCCAGGTCAGGCGCCCGTCGCCGGTCTGGTCGAGCACCTCGTGGAACAGGCGGTCGGCGTCCCGGGACGCGGGCGCCCGGTGCCGGGGCCGGAGCAGGCGCTGCGCCTTGGCCGCCTGTTCCATCAGCAGGCCCATCATCTTGATGGGGCCGAGCGTGGACTCGCGGGACGGGTCGAGGATGTCGATCACCACGGTCGAGCGGCTCAGCGACGGCGGCAGCAGCATCGTGATCACGCCGACGCCGAAGTATCCGCCGCGCATGAGCGCGTCCGCGCCGGGCGGGGCCGTGTAGCCGTGCCGCGCGCGGAAGGTCTCGGGGAGCGAGGCGAGCGTCACGGCCGAGGCGACGGGACCGATCATGGCGCGCGCGACGGCCCAGAGCGCGGGCCGGGCCTTGAGCAGGGGCGGCGCCGGGACCGTCGCGAACAGCTCGTGGAGGATCGCCTGGACCGCCGCGTTGTCCTCCAACTGCTCGGCGACCATCGCCGCGAAGTACGCGCGGAACTCCGCCGGGGTCGGCGGCAGCAGGTCGTCGCGGCCCTGCAGGACGGTCAGCAGCGCCTTGAACTCCTCATAGAGCCGCCCTTCCTCCCGGACGGTCAGCGGCGTGCCGGTGAGGCGGCAGACCTCGACCGTCGAGTCGTACAGGGTGGCGATCACCCAGGCGCGGGCGTCGCCGTCGAGGGCGCTGTAGGCACGGCCCTGCTCGTCCGTGCCGGTGATGCGGGCGTGCAGCCGGTTGAGCCGGTCGACCTCGCGCAACTGGACGGCGACGTCCTCGTCCACGAGACGGTCGACGCTGGTGATCGTGTTGAACAGCCGCCGCCACGGGTGCGCGGCGAACGTCGAGTGGTCCAGGAGCGCGCCGCCCACCTGCGGGTGCGCGGCCTCCAGGGCGGTGGCGCGGACGGCGGCCAGTCCCCAGCGCAGCTCGCTGCTCAGCTTCCGCAGCAGCGATCCGCTGCCGAACTTGCGCACGAGTTCGATCCGCTGTTCGTGGTCGAGGGGGTCCGTCACGTCAGATCATCTCCATCGCGTCGAAGCGGCCGAGTCCTCCGTACCGGCGCTTGCGCCGCCGGTACTCCTCCAGGCACGCGCGGTACTCCGCGGCCCGGAAGTCGGGCCACAGGGTCGGGGGGAACATCCATTCGGCGTAGGCGACCTGCCACAGCATGAAGTTCGAGACGCGCTGCTCCCCGGACGTCCGGATCACCAGGTCGACGTCCGGCGTGTCCGGGTACTGGAACTTCGCGGCCAGCGCCTCCTCGGTCACGGCCTCTTCGGGCACGCCGTCGCGCACCAGCGCCCGCGCCGCGCGGACGATCGCGTCGCGTCCGCCGTGGTCGAACGCGACGGTCAGCGTCATCCGCGTGTTCCCGCTGGTCAGCTCCACGATCTCGGCGATGTCGCGGGCGAGGGACGACGGGATCCGCCGGTCGTCGCCGCCGAGGAAGCGGCAGCGGATCCCGCGCAGGTGCAGCGAGGGGGCGTGCTTGCGCAGCGTCCGCTGCACCAGCCGCATGAGGAAGGCGACCTCGTCGTCGGGACGCGTCCAGTTCTCGGTCGAGAACGCGTACAGGGTCAGCCACTCGACGCCGCACGCGTGCGACGTCTCGATGACGTCGATGACGGAGCCCTCCGCGACGCGGTGGCCCTCCGTCCGCGTCAGGCCCTTCCGCTCGGCCCAGCGTCCGTTGCCGTCCATCACGCAGGCCACATGCCGTGGCAGCACAGCGACCATCTATCCTCCTGTGCCCAGAGGATGACACACCGCAACCACCCATGAGCGGCCTTTCCCGAACTCCCGCACCAACCCGTCGGCTCGGTACGTCTTGCGCTCCCGGTCGCGACCGGGCGGGTTCCTGCGGGTACCCCGCTCCCTAGTGGTGGTGGTACTGATGGACGACCGCGTGGCCCTTGCCGCGTCCGATCATCCAGCGGTTGACGGGCGTGGTGAGCAGGAAGGCGATCAGGAAGGCGACGGCCAGCGAGAGCCAGAACACCGCGTCGCCGAGGCCCGCGTCCATCGCGCCGGGGAACGCCACCACGGTCGCGTTGTCGAGCAGTTCCATCACGGCGATCGAGACGGTGTCGGCGGCCAGCGCGACCTTCAGCGCCGCGCGCGGCGACAGGCCCGCGCGGAGCACGCCGCGCATCGTCAGGCCGTAGCCGAAGACGAACGCGAGGACGACGGCGGCGACGAAGGTCGGGACGTTCGACCAGCCGAACAGCGTCCCGAGGACCATGCCCAGCACCTCGCCGATGGCGCACCCGGTGAGGCAGTGCAGGGTCGCCTGCGCGGCCGCCGCCCACGTCGCGCCCACGGCCGCCGGTGCTCCGTGGGAATGGTGGTCGCTCATGGTGCCCTCCGTGGTGCGTCGAACCGTCAGCACGGGTGAACGATACCCCCGGCCGGTATATTCCGGGTGGCGGCGGGCCGATCACGGTGGTGCGGCCGGGGTCCAGCGCGGCCGGTTCGTGCCCGCGCCGTCACACCGCGCGGGGGCCGGGCGGCCTCGATCGTGTCCCGTCGGCGCCGGTGTCGGTCGCCGCGCGGGGCGGGGATCCGGCGGGCTGGCCGGTTCCAGCCAGACCCGGTCTCCGGGGTCGTCCGTCGTTACGCTGAAGCCCTTCTGCGAGGCCGGGAGGCGTTGTGGACGGGTACGCGTGAGCCGCCGCGGGCTCATCATCGCCGGATCGGTCGCCGGGGTGCTCGCGGTCGTCGTCGCTATCGGGTTCTTCGTCGTCCGTTCGATGGCGCCGGAGTACCGGACGACCCTGCTGGTCGACTCCTCGGCCACGAACGCGGCGGACTTCGACGCGCTGCGCGGCGCGGTCGCGGCCGTGACGGACGACGCGGGCGACCACGACGCGCTCGCGCTGCGCCGGTTCGGCGGGGCGTGCGGCGATCCGCACGCCACGGCCCAGCTCGTCAGGAGCGGGACGGGCAACGGGGCGAAGATCGGCGCGGCCGTCCGCCGGCTCGTCCCCGCCGGACGGGCCACACTCGGCGGCGGCGTCCTCGCGGCGATCCACGACTTCACCGGCCGGTTCCCGCAGCGGGGCACCAAGCGGAACCGGATCGTCGTCGTGACGAGCCACGGGACCGACGCGTGCACGTCCGACACGGCCGCGCTGCGGCGCACGATCGAGGCGCGGGCGCGCAAAGCCGGGCTGGACCTGCAGTTCCGGTTCGTCGGGTACAAGGTCGCGCCGCAGGAGCAGGCCGCGCTGACGCAGCTCGCCTCGGCGGGCGGCGGCCGTCCGGCGTTCGTGGACAACCGCACCGACCTGACCGCCACGCTGAAGAAGTTCACCGTGCCGTCGTCGGGCGAACTCCAGCCGATCGCCGTGCCGACCCGGACGGTCACCGCCGAGCCCTGCGAGAAGACGGTCGATGGGGCGCAGCAGCCGAAGCCGGCACCGACGTCGGTGCGCCTGCCGAGCCAGGTCGTCCTGCCGCCCCGCGCCCGCGTGTACGCGGCGGGCATGTACGGGACGGTCGCGGAGTACCTGATCGGACCGGCCGCCGTCTGCGACAACTCCTATCTCGGGCTCTCCTCCGGGACGGGCGCGTGGATCGGGAGCGACACCGGCGAGGGCGTCCAGGCGTGGTTCACGGCCGGGGGCGTCACGCCGCGCATGGAGATCGCGTGCAGCGTGTTCGGTGGCGTCGCGTCCCAGTTGCGGGACCCGGCGTACGGGACCGGCTGCACGCGGCACGACAAGGGGTCCACGGACCTTCCGACCGGCGCGCCCGACTTCTACGCGGCGACGGGCACGATCGCCATTGCCAGCCGGAACTCCGTGCCGGGCGGCAGCGTCGGGCTCACCACGCTGTCGTTCGAGCAGGGCACGCCCGCGCCGCGCTGGATCACCTGCACGCTGCCGCGCGCCGCCGCCGCGACGTGCACCGCCGCGCTCACCTACTTCCTCGTCCAGCAGTCGGCCGGCACGCAGGTCACATCGGCCTCGCTCGACGCGATGAGCAAGGCCGTCGGCGCGTACGTGGCGCGCACCTTGACGCGATGAGCAAGGCCGCCGCGCGCTAGGGGAAGGCGGTCAGTTCGAGCGTGCCGCCCGCGACGCGCTCGCCGTACTGTTCGACGCCCGCCGACGCCGTCACGACGTCCGGCGACGTGCCGCGCGCGACCGACATCGAGCACTCGACGGGCGCGTCCAGCTCCACGAACGTGGTGAAGTCCAGCGCGGCGCGGGTCAGCGCGGCGCCGCCGCCGTTCGCCGAGGTCAGCAGCGTGCTCTGGCGGAGCGCCTCGATGAGCAGCGAGCCGGGGACGTGGTCGTAGTCGCGGTCGAAGAACGACGGGTGCGAGCGGTCCAGGACGACGGGGAACCGGTCCGGCCGGGACGGCGCCAGTCCGACGACGACGTTGCGCGGGTCGCGGCGTCCCACCGACGCGGGATCGACCGGACGGACCTCGGGCGCGCTTCCCGCCGTCCGGCGCGACCGCTGGTAGGCGCGGATCTCCTCGTACGACTCGCGCGGGAACATGATGCTGCTGAACGACAGCGTCATCGCCAGGGCCGACCCGACCGTGTAGGTGCCGGTGATCTCGAACGTGTCGCCGCGCCCGTCCGGACGGGTGACGCGGAGCTGGACGACGCCGTCCAGCGGGGAGACGCCGTCGTCGCGGTAGGCGTCCAGGTCCTCCACGGCCAGGTCGAGGCGCTGCACCCCGGACGGCGTGCCGCGCGGAACGTCCAGGTACTTGTGCCGGACGAGCACGAACGCCTGCCGGAACGCCTCCACGGTCGAGACGGTGTCGTGCCACGGGCCGCGCTGGTCGGACCAGAGCACGTGGCCGCGCGGGACGCGCATCGCGAGGACGAACTCGTCCGGCGCGACCCGTCCGGCGTCGGTGACGAACACCTCGGCCGCCGAGCGCCGGTTGACCGCGAACGGCGGCACGGTCGCCTCGAAGCCGAGCGCGGCGGACGCGGGATGGACGGCGTGGTCGGTCATGGGGCTCCCCTTCAGTCGTGGACGTAGACGGGTGCGGACCGCTCGGCCAGCGCGCGGATCGTCGGGTCGTCGAAGATCTCGGCCAGCGTGATCCGGACGCCGGTCAGCTCGTGCAGGCGGCTGCGCAGCTCGACGGCGGTGAGCGAGGTCAGGCCCCGGTCGACCAGGTCGTCGTCCGGGCCGGGCGGCTCGCCGGGGACGACCTCCAGGACGGCCGCGCGCACCAGTTCCACGAGCGGCCCTTCGGCCGGCGCGGACGCGGGCGTGCCCGGCCAGAAGCGGCGCCGCTCGAACGGGTAGGTCGGCAGGTCGACGCGGCGGGCGCCCGAGCCGGCGAACACGGCCGTCCAGTCGACGTCCTCGCCGGCCACGAAGCGGCGCGCGGGGCCGTCCGGCGGGACGGGCGCGTGCCCGGCGGCCGTCTTTCGCAGCCCGGCGGTCAGCTCGTCGGTGGTGGCGCCGACGACGGCCGCGCGGTGGGCGAACCGCGCGCGGGTCGTCGCGAGCGAGTAGGCGATGTCGAGCGGGTCGTGGTGCTCCGCGTGGGCGAGCAGGCGGCGGGCCTGCTCGGCGAGCGCCGCCGGGGTCTTGGCGGACAGGACCCACGGGATCGCGTCCGGCGGGCGGCGCGGCGCGTCCGGCGTGGGCGCGGGCGCCTCCTCGACGATCACGTGCGCGTTGGTGCCGGAGATGCCGAAGGACGACACCGCCGCGCGGCGCGGCCGGTCCGACGCGGGCCAGTCCACGGGGTCGGTCACGAGCGCGACGCCGCCGTCCGTCCAGTCCACGTGCGGGGTCGGCGCGTCGACGTGCAAGGTGCGGGGCACCGTGCCGTGCCGCATCGCGGCGATCATCTTGGCGAGGCCCGCGATGCCCGCCGCGGCCTGCGTGTGCCCGAGGTTGGACTTCACCGAGCCGAGCAGCAGCGGACGCTCGCGGTCCCGGCCGTAGGCGGCGAGGATCGCGCGGGCCTCGATCGGGTCGCCGAGGACGGTGCCCGTCCCGTGCGCCTCGACCACGTCCACGTCGGCGGGCGCGAGGCCCGCGTCGGCGAGGGCCGCCCGGATGACGCGCTGCTGGGCGAGGCCGCTCGGCGCGGTCAGGCCGTTGGACGCGCCGTCCTGGTTGACCGCGCTGCCGCGCACGAGCGCGAGCACCCGGTGGCCCCGGCGCTCGGCGTCCGACAGGCGTTCCAGGACGAGCACGCCCGCGCCCTCGCTCCAGGCCGTCCCGTCGGCGGACGCGGCGAACGACCGGCACCGGCCGCCCGGCGACAGACCGCGCTGGCGCGCCAGGTCCACGAACGCGCGCGGCGTCGCCATGACGGTCACGCCGCCCGCGAGCGCGAGATCGCACTCGCCCGTCCGCAGCGAGCGCGCGGCGAGGTGGACGGCCACCAGCGACGACGAGCACGCCGTGTCCACGGTCAGCGCGGGTCCCGCGAGGCCGAGCGTGTAGGCGACGCGGCCGGAGACGACGCTGCCGGCCGTCCCGGTGAGGCGGTGGCCGTCGGCGGCGGCGTCCCCCGCCGCGTACTCCTGGGCCATCGCGCCCGCGAAGACGCCCGTGTCGGTGCCCGCCAGCGCGTGCGGGTCGATGCCCGCGTGCTCCAGCGCCTCCCACACGACCTCCAGCAGCAGCCGCTGCTGCGGGTCCATCGCGGTGGCCTCGCCCGCGCCGATGCCGAAGAAGGCGGCGTCGAACCCGGCGGCGTCGTCGAGGAAGCCGCCCTCGCGGACGTAGAAGGTGCCCGGACGGTCCGGATCCGGGTCGTACAAGGCATCCAGGTCCCAGCCCCGGTCGGCGGGGAATCCGGAGATCGCGTCGCGTCCGGCGGCGACCGCGTCCCACAGGTCGTCCGGCGACGCGATGCCGCCGGGCAGGCGACAGCCCACGCCGACGATCGCGACCGGGTCGGACGCGTCCGCGCCGTGCGCCCGCAGCCGCTCGATCTCCTTCAGCGCCTCGCGCAGCGCCGCCACCAGCCGCGCCTCGGTGCCCGCGCTCATCGCGGACCGGTCCGGCCGCGCAGCGCGGCCTCGATCAGTTGCTCGGCGTCCATCGCCTCGATCAGCTCCTCCGGGTTCTGCCGCACCGGTTCCGCCGCCGCGTCCGTCCCGAGGACGGTCCGGTTCAGGTGGTCGGCGAGCGCGGCGGGGGTCGGGTACTCGAAGACGACCGTCGCCGGGAGCGGCGTGCCGGTCAGGGCGGTCAGCGCGTTGCGCAGCTCGACGGCGGTGAGCGAGTCGAACCCGAGATCACGGAAGCTGCGGTCGGGTTCGACGTCCCCGTCCCCGTGCCCGAGCACCTCCGCGACACGTCGGCCGAGCAGATCCAGCACCCGGCGCCGCCGCCCGTCGGGATCCAGCGCGGCAAGCTGCCTGCGCAGCTCCACCGGATCGTCCCCGCCGACGCCACCCGCCGCCCGATCCACGACCCGGCCCGACGCACCACCCGCCGCCCACTCCACCGCGCCACTCGCCGCGCGATGCGTCGCCCGGTCCGCCGCGCGGCCCGTCACCCAGCCGGTCTCATGATCCTCAGCCCGGCCCGACGCACCGTCCGCCGACCACTCCGCCGTGCTGCTCGCCGTGCCATCGGCCGACCAGCCCGTCGCACGGTCCGACGTACCGCCCACCGCCGAGCGGCCAGCCGCCCAGCCCATCGCATCGCCTGTCGGGCGGCTCGCCGCATCGCCCACCGCTCCCGCTGTTGCTCGGCCCATCGCGCGGCCAGTCGCGCCGCTCGTTGCGCGGTCTGACGCGTGGCGCGGCGGGTGGGTCGGCGCGGCGGCCGGGGTGTGGTGCGGGCCGAGGGCTGTGACGGCGGGGTGGGGCGATGCAAGGGACGCGTCGAACATCGCGAGGCCCTCGGCCGTCGAGAAGGGCTTGAGGCCGCGGTGGCTGAGACGGGCCAGGTCGACGTCCCGGAGATGGGCGGTCATGCCGTCGCGCCGCGCCCACACGCCCCACGCGATCGAGACGGCGGGCAGGCCGTGCGCCCGGCGGTGCGCGGCGAGGCCGTCCAGGTAGGCGTTCGCCGCCGCGTAACCGGCCTGACCGGCCGAGCCGAGCGTGCCCGCGACGGACGAGAACAGCACGAAGGCCCGCAGCTCGCGGTCGCGCGTCGCGTCGTGCAGGTGCCCGGCGGCGTCCGCCTTCGCGGCGAGGACGGGGTCGACGCGGTCGGGCGCGAGGGAGCCGAGGACGCCGTCGTCCAGCACCCCGGCCGTGTGGACGACGGCCGTCAGGTCCGGGATCCCGGCCACCAGGCGGGCCACGGCCGCGCCGTCGGCGACGTCGCACGCGCTGATCGCGGCGGTCGCGCCCAGCTCGGCGAGGTCGGCGCGGAGCCGGTCCGCGCCGGGCGCGGCGGGGCCCCGGCGGCTGACGAGTACGAGCTTCCGGACGCCGTGCGCGGCGGCCAGGTGACGGGCCAGCACAGCGCCAAGACCGCCTGTCCCGCCGGTGATGAGGACCGTGCCGTCGGCTGGGAACGCTTCCGCTCCACACTCGGGCAGCGGAGCCAGCCCCGGCACATACGGAACATCGTTCCGGATGACGAGCTGCGGCGCGCCCGTGGCGAGCACGGTGGCGAGATCCAGCGAGCCGTCGGTGTCCACCAGGACGAACCGGCCGGGTTCCTCGACCTGCGCCGAGCGGATCAAGCCCCAGACGGCCGCGCCGGGCAGACTTGTCACGTCCTCGCCGGGCAGCGCCACCGCGCCGCGCGTGACGACGGCCAGGCGCCCCTCCGCGTCCTGCAGCGCGCACAACACGGTGCGCACCGCCTCATGGAGCCCGACGTCCGGCACCTCCAGCACCGGCACGTCCCTCACGAACGCGTCGGACACCAGAATGTTCGCCGCCGCCGGGACGTCCGGCGCCTCCCGCTGCTGGTTGGCCGCCGCCGGTTGGGGGACGTCCGGTGCTTCCAGCTGCGGGATTTCCTGCGGCTGGGTCGTCGCGGGGGTCCAGGTCAGCGCGTGCAGGCGGACGGGGGCGCGGAATCCGCCGGGCGGTATCGGACGCGTCCGCATCGAGCGGACCGTCAGCACCGGGCGGCCGTCCGCATCCGCCACTGCGATCGCGACCGCGTCCGGGCCCGCCGGGGTGAGGCGGACGCGCAGGTGCCCGGCGCCGGGCATGTGGAGTGTCGCGTCCTCGATGGCGAACGGGACGAGCGCGCGCCCGGGGCCGGCCGCCAGCCAGCCTTGGAGCGCGGCGTCCAGCAGTGCCGGGTGGAGGCCGAAACCGGCGACGTCCACGCCGTCCGGGGTGCCGACCTCGGCGTACACGGTGTCGTCCGCGCGCCACAGCGACCGCAGGCCCCGGAACGCCGGGCCGTGCGCGAAGCCCAGGTCGGCGAGCCGCGCGTACGCGTCGTCCAGGCCGACGGGGACCGCGCCGGACGGGAGCCTCACCGGCACCGCGTCCAGCGCGGGGTCCGGCGCGGCGGCGAGTGTGCCCGTGGCGTGGACGGTCCAGGGGCCGTCGGCGGTGCGCGAGGAGATCGTCACGTCCCAGGTTCCGGGCTCGCCGGATCGGACGACGACCTGCATCGCGACGCCCGGGGCGGGCAGGACGAGCGGCGTCCGCAGGATCAGTTCCCGCACGACGTCGGCGCCGACCTCCGCGCACGCGCGGGCCGCGAGTTCGAGGAACAGCGTGCCGGGCGCGGACGCGGCGCCGCCGACGACGTGGTCGGCCGCCCAGCCGCCGGACGCCAGGCGTCCGGACAGGATGAGGGTGCCGGGCGTCTCCATCCGCGTGGTCAGGACGGGGTGGTCGGCGGTGTCGAAGCCGAGGTCGGTCGCGTCGGCGGCGGGTTCGGGCAGCAGCCAGAACCGGGGGCGGTCGAAGGCGTAGGTCGGCAGGTCCACGGGCGGGCGGGCGCCGAAGTAGGCGGGCCAGTCCACCGGGACGTCCCGGGCGGACAGTTCGCCGAGCGCGGTCACGAGCGTCACCGGCTCGGGACGGTCGTGCCGCAGCGTCGGGAGCGCGGCGCCCGTCGCGGACTGCGCCGCGAGCGACGACAGCGCACGCCCCGGCCCGACCTCCAGGAACACGGCCCCGTCCCCGGCGCGGCCGAGGCCGGACGCGAACCGGACGGGCTCGCGCGCCTGCCGCACCCAGTACCCGGCCGACATGAGGTCGTCCCCGGACGCGAGCCGCCCCGTCAGGTTCGCGACGACCGGGATCTCCGGGGGCCGGTAGGCGACCTCCCCGGCGACGGCGGCGAACTCGTCCAGGACGCCGTCCAGGTCCGAGGAGTGGAACGCGTGGGCGACCGGCAGCCGCACCGCCCGGCGGCCCCGCGACCGCCACAGCGCGACGACCCGCTCGATCTCGCCCGCCGGCCCGGACACGACGGTCGCGTCGGGCGCGTTCTCGGCCGCGACGGACGCGCCCGAGCCCAGCTCGTCCAGCGACCGCGCGACCTCGTCGGCGCTCGCGCGGATCTGCGCCATCCGGCCGGGCGGCAGGCTCCGCATCGCGCGTCCGCGCGCCGCGACCAGCCGGGATGCGTCCGGCAGCGACAGCACCCCGGCCACGTGCGCCGCCGCCAGCTCGCCCAGGGAGTGTCCGAGCAGGAGGCCGGGCCGGACGCCCCACGCGCCGAGCAGCCGGGTCAGCGCGACCTCGACGGCGAACAGCGCGGGCTGGGTGTACTCGGTCCGGTTCAGCAGGTCCGCGTCGTCCAGGACGGACGCCAGCGGACGGTCCAGATGCGGGTCCAGCGCACCGCAGACCTCGGCGAACGCGTCCGCGAACACCGGGAACGCGGCGGCGAGCCCGCGGCCCATGCCCGCGTACTGGCTCCCGTGCCCGGGGTAGAGGAAGACCGTCGTCGCCGCGGCCGAGGGAGACCGGACGGCCCCGTCCGCCACCTTCGCCAGACGCGCGGCCAGCTCGTCCGGGTCGGTGCCGACGACCACCGCGCGGCGCTCGAACGGCGTCCGGGTCGTGACGAGCGCGGCGCCGACGTCCGCCGGATCGGCGCCGGAGCGGACGGTCGCCAGCAGCCGGGCGGCCTGCCCGCGCAGCGCGGTCGCGCTCCGCGCCGACAGCACCAGCGGCACGACGGGAAGCGGCGGCCCGGCCGCGGCTTCGGGAGCGGCGGGGGCCTGTTCGAGGATGAGGTGCGCGTTCGTCCCGGAGATCCCGAAGGCCGACACCCCGGCGCGGCGCGGCCGTCCCGTCTCGGGCCAGGGCACCGCGCCGCGAGCGAGCACGACGGTGTCCGTCCACGAGACGTGCGGGGTGGGCGCGTCCACGTGCAGGGTCGGCGGGACGGTCCCGTGCCGCATCGCCGCGACCGTCTTGATGATCCCGGCCATGCCCGCCGCCGCCTGGGTGTGCCCGAGGTTGGACTTCACCGAGCCGAGGAGCAGCGGAACCGCGCGCTCCCGCCCGTACGTCGCGATGATCGCCTCGGCCTCGATCGGGTCGCCGAGGACGGTCCCGGTGCCGTGCGCCTCCACGACGTCCACGTCGCCGGCCGACAGCCCGGCGTTCGCGAGCGCCGCCCGGATCACCCGCTGCTGGGACGGCCCGTTGGGCGCGGTGAGCCCGTTGGACGCGCCGTCCTGGTTCACCGCGCTCCCCCGGACCACCGCGAGCACCCGGTGTCCGAGGTCGAGCGCCCGCGACAGCCGTTCCAGGACGAGCACGCCCGCGCCCTCGCTCCAGCCGGTGCCGTCGGCCGCCGCCGCGAACGGCTTGCAGCGCCCGTCGGCGGCCAGGCCGCGCTGGAGGGCGAACTCGGCGAACACGCGCGGCGTCGCCATGACGGTAGCGGCCCCGGCGAGCGCGAGGTCGCACTCGCCCGCGCGCAGCGACTGCGCCGCGAGGTGGACGGCCGCGAGCGACGACGAGCACGCCGTGTCCACGGTCACCGCCGGGCCTTCGAGCCCGAGCGCGTAGGCGACGCGGCCGGACGCGACGCTGCCCGAGCTGCCCGTCAGGCGGTAGCCCGCGACCCCGGCCGCCGCCTCGTCCACGCCGATGCCGTACTCCTGCGCGAGCAGCCCGGCGAACACGCCCGTGCGGCTGCCCGTGAGCGAGCCGGGCGCGATCCCGGCCCGTTCCAGCGCCTCCCAGGACACTTCGAGCAGGAGCCGCTGCTGCGGGTCCATCGCCGCCGCCTCGCGCGGGTTGACGCCGAAGAACGCGGCGTCGAACGCGGCGGCGTCGGGCAGGAAGCCGCCCCGGTCGACGGGCAGCGCGGCGAGGTCCCAGCCCCGGTCGTCCGGGGGGCCGGACGTGACGTCGCGGGCGTTCGCGACGACGTCCCACAGCTCGTCGGGCGAGGACGCGCCGGGGAAACGGCAGCCCATCCCGACGATGACGATCGGATCGGCGGCGTCGACGGCCACCGGAGCGTCGTCCGGACGCGCTTCGGTGCCCGCGACGCGGTCGCTCAGGTACGCGGCGAGCGCGGACGGCGTCGGGTAGTCGAACACGACCGCCGCCGGGAGAGCGAGGCCGGTGGCCGCCTTCAGCCGGTTGCGCAGTTCGACGGCCGTCAGCGAGTCGAAGCCGAGGTCGCGGAACGTCCGGTCCGGCGCGACGCGGTCCGCGCCGCCGTGGCCGAGCACGACGGCGGTCTGGCTGCGGATGAGCGCGAGCACGTCGCCGGGTTCGACGGACGCGGCCGGGGCGGGCCGCGCCGCCGGGACGAGGTCGCGCAGCACCGGCGGCAGCGCCCCGATCCCCGCCGAGACCTGGAGGGCCGCCGCGTCCAGCGCCGCCGCGACGACGTGGGCGCGGTCCTGCGCGACGGCCGCGTCGAACAGCGCGAGGCCGTCGGCGACGGGCATCTCGGCGAGACCCTGCCGGTTGAGCCGGACGATGTCGGCGTCGCGAAGCTGTTCGGCCATCCCGGTCGTCCGGGTCCACAGGCCCCAGCCGATCGACAGCGCGGGCCGTCCGCCGGCGCGGCGGTGGGCGGCGAGGGCGTCGAGGAACGCGTTGGCCGCCGCGTAGTTGCCCTGGCCCGGTCCGCTGGTCACGGCCATCACCGAGGAGAACAGGACGAGCGTCGCGGCCTCGGGGATCGTCTCGTGCAGGTACCAGGCGGCGTCGGCCTTGGGCGCGAGGACGGCGTCCATGCGCTCGGGCGTCAGCGCTTCGATCAGGCCGTCGTCCAGGACGCCGGCCGTGTGGACGACCGCCGTCAGCTCCGCGATCCCGCCGACCAGGGCGGCCACGGCGGCGCGGTCGGACACGTCGCAGCGCACGGCCCGCGCGTCGGCGCCGCGTTCGGCCAGGTCGGCGAGCAGTTCGGCGGCGCCGGGGGCGTCCGGGCCGCGCCGCCCGGCGAGGACGAGCCGCCGGACGCCGTGCTCGGAGACGAGGTGCCGGGCCAGCGCGGCGCCGAGCCCGCCCGTCCCGCCGGTGACCAGGACCGTCCCGGACGCGTCGAACCCGCCGCCCGGCGCCGGGCGCACCGGGGCCAGCCGCGCCGCGCGCAGCACGCCCGACCGGAGCGCGACCTGCGGCTCGCCGGTCGCGACGACGGACGCGACGTCCACGTCCGCGTCGGTGTCGACCAGCACGAACCGTCCGGGCGCCTCGGCCTGCGCCGCGCGGACCAGGCCCCAGACGGCGGCGGCGGCGAGGTCGGGCGCGGCGCCGCCGGGCGGGTCCACCGCGTTCCGGGTGACGACGAGCAGCGTGCTGCCGAGGAACCGATCGTCGGCCAGCCATTCGCGGAGCACGGCGAGGACGCGCGCGGTCACGTCGTGGACGGACGCGACGACGTCGCCCGTGCCGCCGGTGAACGCGCCGTTCAGCACGACGACGTTCGGGACGGGCGCGCCGGGGCCGAGGGCGTCCCAGGCCGTCACCGAAACCGGCGGCGCGTCGGGGACCGCGACCGGCGGCCAGGCCAGCGCGAGTAGCCGGTGCGCGGGCCGCCCGGCGCGCGACACCGCCGCGCGCTGCTCGGGCGACAGCGGGCGCAGCGTGACCGACCCGGCCGCGAGCACCGGGCGCCCGGACATATCGGACGCCGTCAGCGCCACCGCGTCCGGTCCCGCCGGGGTCAGCGTCACCCGCAGCCGGTCGGCGCCCGGCGCGAACAGCCGGACGTCCTCGAACGCGAACGGCAGCGCGAACTCCCGGTCCGGCGCGGCGACGAGCGCGGCGTGCAGGACGGCGTCCAGCAGCGCGGGATGGACGCCGAACCCGGCCGGGTCGCCGCCGGGCAGCGCGACCTCGGCCGACACCGCGTCGCCGTGCCGCCAGAGCGCCCGCAGGCCCTGGAACGCGGGGCCGTAGCCGTAGCCGCGCCCGGCGAGCCGGTCGTAGGCGCCGGCGAGGTCGACGGGGGTCGCGCCGGGCGGCGGCCACGCGCCCCGCCCGGGGGTTTCCACGGTTTCCGGGACGGCGAGGCGACCGCGCGCGTGGACGGTCCAGGGCTCGTCCGTCCCGTCGGCGCGGGAGTAGACGGCGACCTCGCGGGAGCCGGGCTCGTCCGCCTCGTCCACGACGACGCGGACCGCCGCGCCGCCCCGCTCGGGCAGCGTCAGCGGCGTGTGGAGGACGAGTTCCCGCAGGTCGCCGCAGCCGACCTCGGCGCCCGCGCGCAGCGCCAGCTCCACGAACGCCGTGCCGGGCGCGAGGACCGCGCCCGCCGCCGTGTGGTCGGCCAGCCACGCGTGCGCCGTCCGGGACAGCCGCCCGGACAGGATCACCGCGCCGGACTCGGGGACGTCGGTGACCGCGCCGAGGAACGGGTGCCCGGCCGCGACGAGCCCGAGACCGGCCGCGTCACCCCCGGCACGCGGCTCCAGCCAGAACCGCTCGTGCTCGAACGCGTAGGCGGGCAGCGGCACCCGGCGCGCACCGCCGAACACCGGCCGCCAGTCCGTCGGCCCGCCGCGCGCGTACCGCTCGGCGGCGGACGCCAGGAACCGCGCCTCGCCGCCGTCGCCCCGCCGCAGCGTCCCGACCACGATCGCGCCGGTGCCCTCGGCGATCTCCTCGACGTTCATCGCGAGCACCGGGTGCGGGCCGCACTCCACGAAGTCGCGGTAGCCGTCGGCGAGCAGCGCCCGGACGGCCGTCTCGAACGCGACCGGACGGCGGCAGTTCTCGTACCAGTACGCGGTCGTCAGCTCGGCGCCCGCGACGGCCGTCCCGGTGACGGTCGAATAGACGGCCACCTCGGCGTTCTCCGGCCGGACGAACGCGAGCACGTCGTCCAGCCGCGCCCGGACCCGCTCGACCTCCGGCGAGTGCGACGCCACCGACGCCGCGACGACCCGCGCCCGGACGCCCGCCGCCTCCAGCTCCGCGACGAACGCCGTCAGCTCCGCCACCGGCCCGGCCACCGTCGTGGCCGACGGCCCGTTCACGCCCGCCACGCACAGCGCGGGATGACCGGCCAGCCGCGCCTCCACGGCCGCGACCGCCGCGCCGACCGACGCGACGCGGCCGGTGTCCGCCATCTCGGCGGCGAAGATCCGCGACCGCTCCACGATCAGCCGGCACGCCTGGTCCAGCGGCAGCGCCCCGGCGACGCACGCGGCGGCGATCTCGCCCTGCGAGCTGCCGACCACCGCGTCCGGGACGACGCCGAGCGAGCGCCACAGCCCGGCGAGCGACACCATCACCGTGAACAGGACGGGCTGGACGACGTCCACCCGCGCCAGCCACGCGTCGTCGGCCGTTTCGCGGGCGACGTCGAGCAGCGACCAGTCCACGAGCGGGTCGATGTGCCGGGCGCAGGCGGCCATTCCTTCGGCGAACGCCGGGGAGCGGTCGAGCAGGTCCGCCGCCATGCCGAGCCACTGCCCGCCCTGGCCGGGGAACACGAAGACCGTCCCGCCGTGCCGCTCACCCGCCCGGCCTTGCACGACGTCCGGCGCGGGCTCGGCGGCGGCGACGGCGGCGAGCCCGGCCGTCAGCGCGGCCCGGTCGGCGCCGAGGACGACGGCGCGGTGCTCGAACGCCGTCCGGGCGGCCAGCGAGCGACCGACGTCGGCGGGGTTGTTCGCGGTGTCTTCGAGGTGGGCGAGGAGGCGTTCGGCCTGGCCGCGCAGGGCGTCCTCGGTCTTGGCCGACAGGAGCCACGGGACGGTGCCCCACGCCTGGGCTCTGGGCGCCGGTTCGGGGTCGGGGGCCTGTTCCACGATGACGTGGGCGTTCGTGCCGGAGATGCCGAACGAGGACACGCCCGCGCGGCGCGGCCGCCCGGTCTCCGGCCACGCGCGGGCGGCCGTGGCCAGCTCCACCGCGCCCGACGTCCAGTCGACGTGCGGGGTGGGGGCGTCCACGTGCAGGGTCTTCGGGACGATCCCGTGCCGGATCGCCTCGACCGTCTTGATCAGTCCCGCGACGCCCGCCGCCGCCTGCGCGTGCCCGATGTTCGACTTCAGCGAGCCGAGCAGCAGCGGACGCTCGCGTTCCCGCCCGTAGGCCGCGAGCAGCGCCTGCGCCTCGATCGGGTCGCCGAGGGCCGTGCCCGTCCCGTGCGCCTCGACCACGTCCACGTCGGCGGGCGCAAGGCCCGCGTCGGCGAGCGCGGCGCGGATCACCCGCTGCTGGGACGGGCCGTTCGGCGCGGTCAGGCCGTTGGACGCGCCGTCCTGGTTCGTCGCGGACCCGGCCACCACCGCGAGGACATCGTGGCCGTTGCGGCGCGCGTCCGACAGCCGCTCCAGGACGAGCAGTCCCGCGCCCTCGCCCCACGCCGTCCCGTCGGCGGCGGCGGCGAACGCCTTGCACCGGGCGTCCTTGGCGAGGCCGCGCTGCCGTGCCAGCTCCACGAAGATGCTCGGCGTCGCCATGACCGTCACGCCGCCCGCCAGCGCGAGGTCGGACTCGCCCGACCGCAGCGACCGGCACGCCAGATGCACCGCGACCAGGGACGACGAGCACGCCGTGTCGACCGTCACCGCAGGGCCTTCGAGCCCGAGCGTGTAGGCGATGCGCCCGCTCGCGACACTCGACATGCCGCCGGTGAGGCGGTAGCCCTCGACGGTCTCGCCCGCGTCCCAGCCGTACATGCCGACGTAGGTGCCAGTGCGGGTGCCGCGCAGCGCCGACGGGTCCAGCCCCGCATGCTCCAGCGACTCCCACGCCAGTTCGAGCAGCAGGCGTTGCTGCGGGTCCATCGCCAGCGCCTCGCGGGGGGCGATGCCGAAGAACGCCGCGTCGAAGCCCGCCACGTCGGCGAGAAAGGCGCCCTCGCGGACGTAAGTGCGGCCCGCGCGGTCGGGATCGGGGTCATAGAGGGACGCGAGGTCCCATCCCCGGTCGTCGGGGAATGGACCCATCGCGTCTGTCTCGTCGCGAACAAGGTTCCAGAGGTCCTCCGGACCGGCAACGCCGCCGGGCAACCGGCAGGCCATGCCGACGATCGCAATCGGCTCGGGACCGCGCGCGCCCGCCGTCCCCGCCGTCCCCGCCGCCTCCGCCGCCTCCGCCGCCTCCGCCGCCTCCGAGGCGAGGTTGGCGGCGAGGTTAGTGGCCGGGCTGGCGGCGCGGTCGGCGGCGAGATTGTCGGCGGGGTCGGCGGCACGATCGGCGGCACGGTCGGCGGTGTGGCTGGTGGCGCGGCCGACGGCCGGGTTGGCGGCCGGGTTGGCGGCCGGGTTGGCGGCCGGGTTGGCGGCCGGGTTGGCGGCCGGGTTGGCGGCGGAGCCAGCGCCGCGGTCAGCCGCGCGGTCGGCAGCGCGGCCGACGGTGTGGCCGACGGTGTGGCCGACGGCGACGTTGTCGGCGTGATCAGCGGCGCGGCTAGCGGCGCGGTTGTCGGCAGGGCCGACGGCGCGATCAACGGCGGGTCTGGCGGCCGGGTTGGTCAGCTCGGCGTGGAGGTGGTCGGCGACGGCGTCCGGGGTCGGCCGGTCGTAGGCGAGCGTGCGGGGCAGCGGGCGTCCGGTCGCGGCGCTCAGCTTGTCTCGCAGCGCGACGGACGTGTGGGAGTCGAAGCCGAGGTCGCGGAACGATGTTCCGTTTTCGATCGTGTCCGGTCCGGGGTGGCCGAGCAGTGCGGCGGCCGTGGCGCGGACCAGGTCCCCGAGCAGGCGGCGGCCCGCGTCCGGCGGCAGGGCGGCCACCCGGTCGGCGAGGTCCGGTTCCGCGCCCGGTTCGGCGTCCGGTTCGGGCATGGTGATGGCCGCCGTGGTCTCTTCGGGGCGGTCCAGCCAGTACCGCTTTCGCTGGAAGGCGTAGGTCGGTAGGTCCGTGGAGCGGGCGTCCGCGCCGCACGCCGGGCGCCAGTCCACCGGGACCCCGCGCACGTACGCCTCGGCGGCCGACAGCAGGAACCGGCCGAGATCGCCGTCGTCGCGGCGCAGCGTCGGCACCGCGTCGCACCCGGTGGCCTCCTGGACGGCCGTCGTCAGCACCGGATGCGGGCTGACCTCGATGAACACGGTGTCGTCGGCCTCGGCGAGGGCACGCGCCGCCGGGGCGAAGTCCACGGTCCGGCGCAGGTTCGCGTACCAGTACGCGGCGTCGAGCGGCGCGTCCGGCGGCATGTCCCGGACGGCCGAGCGGAACGGAATCTCCGGCGTGCGCGGCGTGACCGGCGCCAAGTCGCGCAGCAGCCGATCGCGGATCGCCTCGACGTGCGCGGAGTGGGACGCGTAGTCCACCGGGACGGTCCGGACGCGGATCCCGTCCGCCTCGCACGCGGCGGTGAACGCGGCGAGCGCGTCCGGTTCGCCCGATACGACCGACGACTCCGGGCCGTTGACCGCCGCGATCGAGAGCCGTCCGTCCCAGCGCGCGAGGCGGCCGGCGACGGCCTCGGCGGGCAGCGCGACCGACGCCATGCCGCCCGTCCCGGCCAGCTCGGTGAGCGCCCGGCCGCGCAACGCCACGACGCGCGCCGCGTCGCGCAGGGACAGCGCCCCGGCGACGCACGCGGCGGCGATCTCGCCCTGGGAGTGGCCGACGACGGCGTCCGGCTCGACGCCGAGCGCCCGCCACTGCGCCGCGAGCGCCACCATGATGGCCCAAAGCGCGGGCTGCACGACGTCCACCCGGTCCAGGCCGTCGACCAGGCCGCCATCCGGGCCGCCGAACGCGCCGCCGACCGGGTCACCGTCCAGGCCGCCGAGCGGTCCGCTGTCCGGACCTCTGTCCGGACCGCCGTTCGGACAGCCGTCCGGACCGCCCTTCGCACCGCCGTCCGCACCGCCGTTCGGACCGCCGTTCGGACCGCCCTTCGGACCGCTGATCGGGCCGTCTACCGGGCCGCCGATCGGGCCGCCGGCGAGGACGTCGAGTAGTGACCAGCCGGTGAACTCGGCGAGCGCGTCGGCGCACTCGCGCAGGCGGGCGGCGAAGACCGGCGAGGATGCGGCGAGCGCGCGTCCCATCCCCGCCCACTGCGCGCCCTGGCCGGGGAAGACGAACACCGTCCGGCTGCGGCTCCGCGCGCGGCCGGTGACGGCGCGGGCGTGCGGCTGTCCGGCGGCCACGGCGCCGAGCGCGTCGCCGCCGAGGACGACCGCCCGGTGCTCCAGCTCGGCGCGCGTCGTGACCAGCGAGAAGCCGATGTCGCGGGCGTCGCCGGAAACGTCCCGCAGGTTCCGCGCCTGGCCGCGCAGGGCCGCCGCCGTCTGCGCCGACAGCACCCACGGCACCTCCGCCGGGCCTTGCGCGCGCGGCTCGACCGGACGGGTCTCGGGTTCGGCGACGACGACGTGGCAGTTCGTCCCGCCGAGGCCGAACGAGCTGACCCCGGCGATCGCCCGCCCGTCCGGCCACGGTCCCGGCGTGTCCTGCACGCTCAGGTTCAGCTCGTCCAGCGGGATCGCCGGGTTGGGCGTCGCGTAGTGCAGGCTCGCGGGCAGGTGCCGGTGCGCCAGGCCGAGGACGGTCTTGAGCAGCCCCGCGATCCCCGCCGCGCCCTCCAGATGGCCGATGTTCGTCTTCACCGACCCGACCCGCAGCGGCCGGACGCGGCCCGGCGCGATGCCGAGCGCCGTCCCGAGCGCCGCCGCCTCGACCGGGTCGCCGACCGCCGTGCCCGTCCCGTGCAGCTCGACGTAGCCGACGGCGGCGGGGTCCACCCCGGCCCGGCGGCACGCCCGTCCGATCAGGGCGGCCTGCGCGGACGCGCTCGGCACGGTCAGCCCGCGCTCGCGCCCGCCGTTGTTCACCGCGCTCCCGAGGACGACGGCGAGGACCCGGTCGCCGTCGGACAGCGCGTCCGCCAGCCGTTTGAGGACGACCAGTCCCCCGCCCTCGCCGCGCACGAACCCGTTGGCGCGGGCGTCGAACACGTGGCAGCGGCCGTCGGGCGACAGCGCGCCCAGCTCGGCGAGCCCCGTCTCGGCCGCCAGCATCAGGCTCACCCCGCCCGCCACCGCGAGGTCGCACTCCCCTGCGCGCAGGCTCGAGGCCGCCAGGTGCACCGCGACCAGCGACGACGACTGGCCGGTGTCGACGGTGAGGCTCGGCCCGCGCAGCCCGAGCGCGTACGACAACCGGTTGGCGACCATGCTCCGCTGCCGTCCGGTGAACGTGTAATGGTCGCGGACCGCCGTCGCGTACGCGTCGCCGGGCGCGGCAACGAAGACGCCCGTGTCGGTGCCGGACAGCCGGTCGGGTGCGAGCCTGGCGTGCTCCAGCGCCGCCCAGCCGAGTTCGAGCGTCAGCCGCTGGTGCGGGTCCATCGCGACGGCCTCGCGCGGCGCGATGCCGAACAACGCCGCGTCGAACCCGGCGACGTCGGCGAGGAACCCGCCCGCGCGCGGGGCGTCCCGGCCGGGCGGCGGCTCGCCCACCGCGTCCGTGCCCGAGCGCAGCAGCTCCCAGAACTCGTCCGGGCCGTCCGCGCCGGGCAGCCGGGCGGACATGCCGATGATCGCGACCGCTGTCATGGTGCGTCTCCTCGTGAACCTCGGGAGCCGCGCGGGTCCCGGCCGCGCCGGGACCCGCACGGGGATCAGCCCTGCTCGGCGGGCTTCAGCGAGAACGCCGACACGTCCGGCGGGTCGATCTTGCCGATCTGCATGAGCAGCGAGTGCAGGTCGTTGCAGGCCCAGTGCTCGGCGACGCGGCCGTCCCGGATCTTCGCGATGTGGATCTCGTTCCACACGACCGTGCGGCCCGTGGCGGGGACGCCGAACACCGGTCCCTTGTGCGTGCCGGTGAGGCGGACCTGCTGGATGACGAACCCGTCCACCTCGAAGTCGCGGATGATCTCGACGTTGAGGTCGGGGAACCCGGTCCGCTCGACACGGATGACCTGCTTGACGCCGTCGATGCCGGTGTCCATCCCGGGCGGGGCGTTGTGGTTGACGAAGTCGGGGGTCATGACCTCGTCGAGGACGTCGACGTCACCCTTCGAGAAGCCTTCCTCGATGATGCGTCGCGCCGTCAGTGCCGACATGGTGTTCTCCTTGGAATGGTGTGCTGTTCTTCTCGGACAGAGCGACCTTGATGTTCACGAGCGTCCGGCCGGGTTCGAGCCATCCGGCGGCGGCGCCCGCGTCGAAGCGCCCGGCGACCGTCTCGGCGGGCAGGCCCTCGGCGCGGGCCTCGTCGGCGGCGGCGAGGACGCGGTCGAGGTAGTCGGCCAGGGCGTGCAGCGCCTCGGGTCCCGTCGGCGGGCCGTGGCCGGGCAGGACGGTGCGCGGGCGCAGGGCGATCAGCTCGTCCAGCGCGGCGCGCCACCGCCCGATCCGGCCGTGGACGGCCAGCGGCGTGACCCCGGTGAAGCAGAGGTCCCCGGCCAGGAGCACCCGGTCGCCGGGGAGCCACAGCGCGACGTCCGCCGCCGAGTGCGCGTCCTCGAACGCCAGGGCCTCCACGCCGTCCGGCAGCTCGTCCGCCAGGGCGCGGACGGGTTCGGCGGGCGGCGTGTCCCAGCCGGCCAGGCGCGGCGCGAACCGGGGCATGACCTGGCTCAGGAGATCGGGCAGGTGCGGGCCGAGCATCGCCTTCGTGCTCGCGACGGTGCGCGGGTGCGCGATCGTCCGGACGCCCGCGAAGACCGCGTTCCCGCCGATGTGGTCGGCGTGGTTGTGGGTGTTGACGACGAGCGCGGCGTCACGTCCGCGCCGCGCGAGCGCCGCCCGGATCCCGAGCGCCATCTCCGGCAGCAGCATCGTGTCCACCACCGTGACCGGCTCCCTGAGCAGCAGCGCAGCGTTGGACATGCCGCCACCACCATCGCCATGCACGAGGGCCACGACGCCGTCGGCCAGCTCGGTCTCCCGCCGCGGGGGCAGCCCGTCCACCGGCCGTCACCGCTGGTTGGCGCGGATCTGCTGGACGAGCCAGGTCCGGTCGAGCATCGCGTGCCAGGAGACCAGGCGGTCCCCGTCGGCGCGGATGGTCTCCACGACGCCCCAGGTCAGCCGCTCGTCGGTCCCGTTGGGCAGCCCGGACAGGGTCAGCTCGGCCGCCATCGCCCGGCCGTCGGCCGACTCGATGACGCCGTCGACCGCCTTCTCCAGCCCGGTGTAGAGGCCGCGCTGCTGCGCGAACAGCCCGGCCAGCGCGTCCGGTCCGCGCTGCTGCTTCGCGGACGTTCGGATCTCGATGTCGGCGCTGCACAGGTCGCGCAGCGCGTCGTCGTCGGCGGCCTCGACCGCTTTGTAGGCCGCTTCCCAGAGTTCGCGGGCGCTGCGCACGTCAGGTCCCCTCCGCCATGATCCAGTCGACCTCGTAGACGTGGACGTCCACGTCGTCGGCGTACTTGTGCATTTCGAGGATGAGCGCGCGGCCCGCCTCGCTCTGGATGTACTTCTGGAACGCGCCGAGGTCGCTCCACTGGGCGTAGTTCGTGACGCGAACCCCGTCGACGCTGCGGTGGACGTTCGCCGAGACGAATCCCGGCATGTGCCGGACGACCTCTTCGGTCTCCTTGCGGATCGCGTCCGAAAGTGCCTGCTGGTTCTCCGGCGTGCAGTGGAAGATGTTGATGTAGGTCATGAGGCGCGCGTCCGCCGAAATGGTGCTCATGTGTGCACCCCCGCGGTCTCGGCCACGACGGCGAAGCTGCGGAACTCGGGGTCGGTGTAGCACGCGCGCATCGGCCGGACGAGGTCCTTGTGCTCCTCGGACTTCTCCCAGGCGAAGAAGTCCGCGACGGACGTCCACTCGCTGGTGATCATCCACTGGGCCGGGTCGTCGGGCGACTGGCAGATCTGGTCGCGGATGTGGCCGGGCGTGTTGGCGACGCTGTAGCGGACCTTCTCGTAGGCGGCGAGGAAGTCCCCCCGCTTCTCCTCGGCGACCCGCATCGAGAACATGATCCGGGCCGTCTCGGCCTTACCGTTCGCCGTCCTGGCCTGCGGGTCCGCGACGATCTCGGTGTCGATGTGGCTGAGCGAGGGGTCGGGGGCGAGCGGGCCGAGGTGGTAGATGTTCAGCGCCTCGGTGTCCCCGACGTTGCGCAGGCGGTGCCGCAGGCCGATCGGCACGTACATCGCCTCGCCGGGCGAGAGCGTCCATTCCTCGCCCTCGATGTCGAGGACCTGCTCGCCGCGGATGCAGAACAGGAATTCCTCGGAATAAGGGTGGAAGTGCTCGACGACCCGGTCGCCGGGCTGGAGAACGGTGGTCCCCATGTAGCCGGAGCGGCTCCCGACCGTTCCCGGTCCGAGGACGATGCGCAGCTCGCCGCCGCGAGCGCGTCCGGGCGTGATCTCGTCGGCGCGAATGCGGGCCGGTTTCTTCGTCATGGGCACCATGCTCGTCCGGCGCCGCCGCCGGCACATCCGCACTCTGCCGCACAACGGCTGCGGGGAATCCGCAACCGCGCGTCACGCCGACTTCTCCCGGCGCGCGTCCAGGTCCCGGAATCCGTGGGTGCACGCGAAAACGGCGAGCTGCGTCCGGTCGCGCAGTTCCAGGACGCGCAGCAGCGACGAAATATGCGTCTTCACGGTGGGGCGGCTGAGCCGCAGCCGGTCGGCGATCTCGATGTTGGTCAGCCCGAGGCCGACCAGCCCGAGGATCTGCCGCTGCCGGGGCGTGAGCTTCACCCGTCCGCCCTCCTGCTCGACGGGCGCGGGCGCGGCCCGCACGCCGTAGCGCAGCGTCGTCACGAGGTCCCGGGCGACGTGCGGGTCGAGCGCGACGCCGCCCCGGTCGACGGCCCGGATCGCGTCCACGAGGCTCTGCACGGGCGTGTCCTTGTGCAGGAATCCCTGGGCGCCGCCGCGCAGCACCTCGATCGCGGTGCCGGAGTCCCGGTCGGACGACAGCGCGATCACCTGGACCGCCAGCTCCGACGTGCCGCCGACGACCTGCCGGGCGAGCAGGTCGCCGACGTCGAAGCCGTCCAGGTCCATCAGCAGCACGCGCGGCCGGTGCTCGCGCAGGACCCGCGGGCTGTAGCCGGCGCTGTCGAACTCGGCGACGACGTCCAGGCCCGGGATCGCGCGGAGCACGGTCATCAGGCCCGCGCGGTAGACGCCGGGGGCTCCGCACACGGCGACGGAGAGCACATCGTTCGGGCTGCCAGAGACTTGCATCGAACCACCCCGGGAGCGAGATTCGGAACCTGCGAACGTGCCGGTCAGGCGGCAGCGTGAGGCCCCGGGGACGGCTCCCGGCGCCTACCGCGACCGCCCGTGCGAGCCTCGCATGAACAAGTCGCCCGGACCCACCACGCTTAAGATCAACAAGTTGTCAGCCCGGAGAACAAGAGTCTCGACTGTCCGGGGTCGGCCGATTCGGTAACGCGATCGGGGGGAAGACTTCCGGAAACGCGGCTAGACCTCCCGCCGGGACGCGATCCGCAACCTCATGGCCCGCCCGTCCGGCCGGAACGGCGCAGCACCAGCGCGCTGTTGAACCCGCCGTGGCCGCGCGCCGCGACCAGGACGGTCCCGATCCGCAGCTCCCTCGGCTCCCGGACGAGGTCCAGCCCGTACGCGGGATCGGGGTCGTCCAGGTTGCCCACGGGCGGGGCGACCCCGGCGCGCATCGCGAGCAGCGCGGTCGCGGCGTTCAGCGCCGAACCGCCCGCGCACAGCCGGCCGACGAGCCCCTGCGGCGCGGTGACGGGGACGCCGCGCGGGCCGAACACCGCCCGCAGCGCGGCGGCCTCGGCCGCGTCGTCGCCGGGCGTGCCCGCGCCGTCGGCGAACACCAGGTCCACCTCGTCCGGGCGGACGCCCGCGCGGTCGAGCGCCTGGCCGATGGCGCGGGCGTACTGGCGTCCGTCCGGCGCGGCCTCGCGGTAGTGGTGCGCGTCGTGGGTGGCGGCGTGGCCCGCGACCACGCCGTAGATCGCGGGCGCGGACCGTTCCGCCGCCGCGTCCGCGTCCTCGACGACGAGCACCGCGCCGCCCTCGCCCGGGACGTGCCCGTTCGCGGCGGTGTCGAAGGGCTTGTAGGCGGCGCGCGGGTCGGCCGCCGCCGACATCCGGCCGCCGGTGACCTGGCAGGCGAGGGCGTACGGCGACAGCGGCGCCTCGGTCCCGCCCGCGAGGACGGCGCCGGTGCCGCGCCGGATCGTCCGGTCGGCCCAGCCGAGGCTGTCGACGCCGCCCGCCGCGTCCGAGACGAGCACGCCGGACGGCCCCTTCGTCCCGTGCCGGATCGACACCTGGCCGGTGCTCGCGGCGTAGAACCACGCGATGGACTGGTAGGCGCCGACGGCCCGGCTGCCCCGGCTCCACAGCGCCTGGATCTCGCGCTGCCCGAACTCGTTGCCGCCCGAGCCGCTGCCGAGGATCACCGACGTCGCGTACGGGTCGTGGGCGGACGGGTCGTAGGCCGCGTCCGCCAGCGCCAGCCGCGCCGCCGCGAGCGCCAGCCACGTCCACCGGTCGGTCTGGACGGCGAGCCGGTCCGGGACGTGGTCGGCGACCCGGAACCCGGTGATCTGCCCGGCGAGCGTCGTGCCGTACCGGGACGCGTCGAACGCCTCGATGGGCCGGACGGCCAGCTCGCCCGCCAGCGTCGCGCGCCAGTGCTCGTCCGCGCCGACGCCGGTGGGCGCGACGATCCCGAGCCCGGTGACGGCGGCGGTCATCGCGCCGTCCCCGGCCGCGCCAGCACGATCGCCGACTGGAACCCGCCGAACCCGCTCCCGACCGACAGCGCGACGTCCACCCGCTGGTCGCGGGCGACGTTCGGGACGTAGTCCAGGTCGCACTCGGGGTCGGGGGTCTCGTAGTTCGCGGTCGGCGGCACCACGTCGTGCTCGACGGCGAGCGCGCACGCCGCGACCTCGATCGCGCCGATCGCGCCGAGCGAGTGCCCGACCATCGACTTGATCGAGCTGACGGGCGTCCGGTAGACGTGGTCGCCGAGGCTGCGCTTGAACGCGGCGGTCTCGTGCCGGTCGTTCTGCTTGGTGCCCGAGCCGTGCGCGTTGACGTAGTCCACGGCGGACGGGTCGAGCCGCGCCTCGTCCAGCGCGGCGGTGATCGCGACGGCCATCTCCGCGCCGTCGGGCCGGAGCCCGGTCATGTGGTAGGCGTTGCTGCGGCCCGCGTACCCGGCGATCTCGGCGTAGACGTGCGCGCCGCGCCGCCGGGCGTGCTCGCCGTCCTCCAGGACGAGCACCGCCGAGCCCTCGCCCATCACGAACCCGTCGCGGGTCGCGTCGAACGGGCGCGAGGCGTGCTCGGGGTCGTCGTTGCGGGCGCTGGTCGCGCGGATCGCGTCGAAGCAGGCCATCGAGATGGGGGTGACGGGCGCGTCGGCGGCGCCGGTGACGACGACGTCGGCCGCGCCGTCCTCGATGAGCCGGGCCGCGTGCCCGACCGCGTCGATCCCGGACGTGCAGCCCGTCGACACCACCGTCGCGGGGCCGTGCGCGCCGAACCGGAACGCGACCTCGGCGGCCAGGCTGCTCGGGACGAGCGCGTGGTAGAGGAAGTCGGTGGCGAAGGCCGGGTCCACGAGCCAGTGCTCGCCGCCGTCGCTGGCGACGACGTACTCCTCCTCAAGGCGGGTGCTCGCGCCGACGGCGCTGCCGAGGCAGACGGCCAGCCGGTCGCGGTCGAGGGCGTCGCCCGCGACGTCCAGCCCGGCGTCGGCCATCGCCTCGTCCGCCGCCACCAGCGCGAACTGGATGAACCGGTCGTTGCGGAACACCTCCTGCCGGGTGAGGCCCGCCGCGAGCGGATCGAAGTCCACCTCGGCCGCGATCTGCGACCGGAGACGGCCGGGGTCGAACAGGGAGATCCGCCGGGTCGCGGTGCGGCCCTCGGTGAGCGCCTGCCAGAACGCCTTGCGCGTGGTGCCGCCGGGCGCGACCACCCCGATCCCGGTCACCGCGATGCGCCGCCGGCCGGTCATCGCGCGTGCTCGCTCAGTCCCTCGTTGACGAGCCCCAGCAGCTCCCCGAAGGTCGCGTCCGTCCGCCCGTCCCCGATGTCGACGCCGTACCGGTCGGCGACCTCCGCCGTGAGCTGCAGCAGCGCCAGCGAGTCCAGGTCCACGTCGGCGAGGGTCGCGCCCTCGTCCTCGGTCACCGCGTCGCGCGGCAGCCCCACCTTGGCGACCAGGATCTCCATCAGGTCCATCATGGTGAATGTCGGTTCGGCCATTGTTTCCCCTCGCATTTCACCGGTCACAACAACGAGAGGCTACGCATGGTCCGCGCGGATCTCTTCGGCCGGGAGAATGAAATCGGATGCGGTTCACCCGCCGGAACGGGCAGATCTAAATTTGGCTGGTATGCCTCGGTGAGCGTCGCCGGGAGTCATACCAGCGACCTAGTCCTACGTGCGCGGACGCCCGCCGGCTCATCCCCGGGAACGAGTCCGACCGCGTCCGGCGAATGAGGTGAACCGGCAGCACGACGGCGAGACGCATGTCACGTTGCGCCATTTCTAAAGTCGATTTATGGAACGTCGGACGCGACATTTTCCACACCATTCATTGACAGCGCCGACCGGCGCGTGCTTCGCTGACTGCGGCGGCCGGGAGACCGGCCCGCCGGCGCCTTAAGGCCGCCGAATCCGTCACGATCCGCGCGGCGCCCGCCGCAATTTCGCGGCGCCGCCGCAAATCCCGAGAAACCTTTCCGCGCACCGCCGGGCGACCGGCCGGGCGGTGCGCCGCGCGAAGGGACCGAAATGGACGCAGCACCCGTTGCCACGAAACCGCCCGCCGGCGTCGGCGTCACCTCCGTCGCGGTGGCGATGGCCCGCGCGCGGGAGACCGCCCGCGAGGCCCCGCTGTTCCGCGACCCGTTCGCCGCCGCGTTCGTGGCGGCGGCCCGCGAGTGGCTGGACGTGCCCGGCGAGGACAACCAGTGGGACTCGCTCGTCGCGTGGGTCGACCTGTTCTACTCGCGCGGCGTCGTCCGGACCCGCTTCATCGACGACTACCTCGCCGCCGCGACGGCGGGCGCGTGCGGGCAGGTCGTCCTGCTCGGCGCCGGGCTGGACACGCGCGCGTTCCGGCTGCCGTGGCGCGCCGGGGTCCGCGTGTTCGAGGTGGACACCGCACCGGTGTTCGCCTTCAAGGAGCGGGTGCTGGCCGGGGCCGTCGCGACGCCGGCCTGCCCCCGGACGATCATCGAGGCCGACCTGCGCGACGACTGGGCCGCGCGGCTGGACGCGACCGGGTTCGACCCGTCCGTCCCGACGGCGTGGGTGGCCGAGGGCGTCCTGCCGTACCTGTCGGTCGGCGAGGCGCGGCACCTGCTCACCGTCGTCGGCGACCGCTCGGCGCCCGGCAGCAGGCTGACGTTCGAGCACACGGGCAAGGGCCGGCAGGCGGCGACCGTCGCGGCGTCCACGGCGCGGGCGCTGTCGCTGCCCGGCGCCGGGAAGATCGGCGCGCACTTCAAGGGCGGTCTCGGGCCGACCGGACGGGACTGGCTGGCCGGCGCGGGCTGGACGACCCGCGCCGAGGACCGGGCGGAGGTCGGCCGCGGCTACGGCCGTCCCGACGTCCGGCTGCCCGGCGGCGAGTTCGTCACCGCGACCCGCGACTGACGGCGAGGAGCCGACATGGAAGCGAACGAAGCCCGCGTCCAGGCACCGGCCGACGAGCGCGTCCGCGCCGCCGCCGAGTCCTACAAGCGCCCGATGCTCGCCGCCTACGACTGGATCGTGCTCGGTTTCGTCAGCCGGTGGATGTGGCGGTGCTCGCGGTGGACGATGCTGAAGCACTACGACGCCCAGGTCGGCGCCCGCCACCTCGACATCGGTCCCGGCACCGGCTGGTTCCTGGACCGGTGCCGGTTCCCGGTGAAGAACCCGGACGTCACGCTGGTCGACCTCAACGAGACCCCGCTCGCGACCGCCGCCCGGCGGATCCGCCGCCACCGGCCCGCGACGCACGTCCGCGACGTGTACCGTCCGCTGGACCTCGGCGCCGCGCGGTTCGACTCGGTCGGGATGAACTTCCTGCTGCACTGCCTGCCGGGCACGGTCGCGCAGAAGGCCGTGGTGTTCGACCACGTCGTCCCGTACCTGGCGCCCGGCGCGCGGGTGTTCGGCAGCACCGTCCTCGGGACGGGGCCGCACCACACCAAGGCGTCCGGGAGGCTGCTGCTCAAGCTGAACCGCAGCGAAGTGTTCAACAACGCCGACGACCGTCTCGACGACCTCGCCCGTGAGCTGGCCGCCCGGTTCGGCGAGGTGGACCTGCGGGTGAAGGGCGCGGTCTGCCTCTTCTCCGCGCGGTTCCCGGCGGCATGATGACCGGACCGGGCTGGCTGGAGCGCCACCTGCACGACGAGGTCCTCCAGAGCCTCGCCGTCGCCCGCATCCGGATCGACCGGGCGCTCGCCGCGCCGGGGCCGCTCCCCCGCGACCTCGGCGCCGACCTGCGGGCGCTGCTGGACCGCGAGATCGCGGGCCTGCGGGCGGCCCTGCGCGCGGCCGAGCGCCCCGACCCGGCCGAACCGGGGCTGGCGCGCGCGGTCGCGGCGGACGTGGCGCGCGTCGCCCGCGCCACCGGGATCCGCGCCGAGCTGGACGACCGGACGCACCCCCGGGCGGCGTGGACGCCGCGCGACCTGGCCGCGTACCGGATCGTCCACGAGGCGCTGCACAACGCGGCCAAGCACAGCGGCGCGCGGACCGTCCGGGTCGCGCTGGCCGAGCGGCGCGGCCGGCTGGTCTGCCGGGTCCGCGACGACGGCCGCGGCTTCGACCCGTCCGCCGTGCCGCGCGGCCTCGGCCTGACGGCGATGGACGCGCAGGCCCGGGAGGCGGGCGGCGCGCTCGCCGTCGCGCCCGGCCGTCCGGGGACGCTCGTCACGCTCGTCCTGCCCCCCGCTCCGGAAGGGAACACCGATGCGACGTCCGACGATCGTCATCGCCGACGACCATCCCGTCGTGCGGTGCGGGATCCGCTCGCTGCTCGCCGATGACCGCTACGACGTCGTCGGCGAGGCGGCCGACCTGGAGCAGACGGTCGCGCTCGTCGGCCGGCACCGGCCCGCGCTGCTGCTGCTCGACCTGAGCTTCGCCGGGGTGTCGAGCCTGGCCGTGCTGCCGCGCGTCCGGACGGTGTCGCCGGGCACGCGAGTGCTCATCCTGACCATGCACAACGACGCCGCGTCCGCGCGCGACGCGCTCGCGGCGGGCGCGCACGGCTTCCTCCGCAAGGAGGCCGCCGCCGGGGAACTGGTCACGGCGGCGGACGCGCTGGCGGCGGGCGGCCGGTACCTCGACCCGTCGCTCGGCGCCGCGCTGGTCGCGAGCGAGACGCGGCTCGACGGAGCGCTCAGCGGCCGGGAGCGCGCCGTCCTCGCGCTCATCGCCGACGGCCTCACCAACCAGCAGATCGCCGCCGAACTGCACCTCAGCGTCCGGACGATCGAGGCGCAGCGCGCGTCGATCAAGGTCAAGCTCGGGGTGAGCCGGCGCGCCGAGCTGATCAGTTGCGCGCGGCGGCTCCGGCTGACCGCCTGAACCAGACAGGAGACCCCTCATGGAACCGGGCCAGCCGAGCCGCACCGCGATGAGCGCCGCGCACGCGCGCGCCGTCCACCAGACGGCGGACGCCCCGCCGGTCTTCCCCGACCCGCTCGCCGTCCGCGTCGCCCCGGCCGGCGCGCCGCCGGGACGGGCCATGCCGCGCGAGGTCCGCCTGTTCATGGCGCTGCGGCACCGGATCGCCGAGGACGCGCTCGCCGCCGCCGTCGCCGCCGGGACGCGGCAGGCCGTGCTGCTCGGCGCGGGCCTCGACACGTTCGCCTACCGCAACCCGCACCCGGGCCTGCGCGTGTTCGAGGTCGACCACCCCGACACGCAGGCGTGGAAGCGCAAGCGGCTCGCCGACGCCGGGATCCCCGTGCCGGACTCGGTCGTCCACTGCCCGGTCGACTTCGCCGCCGGGACGCTCGCGGACGGCCTGGCCGACGCGGGCTTCGCCCCGGACGTCCCCACGGTCTTCGCCTGGCTCGGCGTCGTCCCCTACCTGACGCGGAGCACGATCCTCGCGACGCTGCGGTTCGTCGCGGGCCTGGCCGCGCGGACGGAGATCGTCTTCGACTACAACCTGCCGCCGGCCGAACTGCCCGCCGAGCGCCGCGCCGTCCTCGCCGCGCTCGCCGACGCGATGGCGAAGATGGGCGAGCCGTGGCGCTCCTTCTTCACACCCGAGAAGCTCGCGCGCGACCTGGCCGGCGCGGGCTTCGACACGATCGAGGACCTCGCCTGGCCCGCCTGCCTGGAGCGCTACGGCCTGGACGCGGCGCTGCCCGACCTGTTCGGCGGCCGGATCGTCCGCGCCGTCGCCGGCTGACGCCGTCAGCCGGGGTCGCGCGCGTCGAGGAGTTCGTCCCAGTGCTCGGCCGCCCACGCGCACGCCGCGTACAGCGGCACCAGCAGGCTGCGGCCGAGCGGCGTCAGTTCGTACTCGACGCTCCGCGGCGGGCCGGGGCGGACCGTTCGCTGCACGAACCCGTCCCGCTCCAGCCCGCGCAACGACTGCGTGAGCACCTTCGGCGTGACGCGCCGAAGCGACACGCGCAGTTCGGAGTAGCGGCGCGGGCCGTCCTCCAGGCAGCGCAGGACGAGCGCCGCCCACTTGTCGCCGAACCGGAAGGGCAGCAGCGACGACGGACAGAGCTCGTCGAACAGGTCGGGGGGCAGCGCAGTCATGACGTCTCCCGCGCCGGGCCGGGTCCGGCGGCTGGTCTCGGTATCCAGGAGGTAACCGCCCGCGCGGCTACCTTCCGGTGAGCATCGAGACACCGGGAGGTATTCCGATCATGGGCGACTTCGTGATCTTCGGGGCCGGGGGCCGCGCCGGGCGGACGGCCGTCGCCGAGGCGCGCCGGCGCGGGCACCGCGTGACGGCGGTGGTCCGCGACCCGTCCCGCTACGGCGGCCCGGCCGGCGACGGCGTGCGGGTCGCCGCCGGGGACGTCACCGACGCGGCGTCCGTGGCGGCGCTCGCGGCCGGGCACGACGCGGCGATCAACGCGGCGGCGGTGCTGGAGCCGGACACGTTCTTCGCCGACGCCGCGCACGCGCTCGTCCGGGGCCTGCCGCGGGCCGGGGTGGAGCGGCTGGTCGCGGTCGGCCTCGCGTCGCTGCTGCCGGACGCGGACGGGACGCGCCTGCTGGACCTGCCCGGCTTCCCCGCCGAGTTCCGCCCGTTCTGCCTCGGCCACGCCGCGGGACTCGACGTCCTGCAGGGCTCCGGGCTGGACTGGGTGTACGTCAGCCCGTCCGGCGACTTCGACCACGGCGGTCCCCGCACCGGCCGCTACGGGATCCGCGCGCACGGCGACCCGGCGGCCCGCATCTCCTACGCGGACTTCGCGCTCGCCCTGCTCGACGAGGCCGAGACGCCGCGCCGTCGCGGCGTCCACCTGGCCGTGTCCTAAGCGGGCTCGGGGGCGATGAGGTGGATCGCGTCGTCGGTGGCGTCGGCGAACGCGTACCCGGCGGCCCAGATCTCGATGAGGGGGGTGAACGGGTCGGGGAGGTCGGCCATGCTGCGGCCCACCGCGTCCGGGCGGTCCGCCGAGGCCGGGACGGTCAGCGCCCGGTCCGCCGCGAGGCGCCAGGCGCGGCCGAGGCGGGCGTGCCAGGCCGCGCGGGCGGCGAACAGGCTCGTGAGGCCGTCCAGCGGGACGTGGTGGTGCGGGATCCGGCCCAGCTCGTCGCTCCAATCGCGGAAGAACAGGCGGCGCAGGACCTCGGCGCGCGGGTGGGGCACGGTCGCCTTGACGGGCCGGTGCAGCGGGCCGCCGACGCGCCACACGACGCGGTCCACGGCCGGGACGCCCCAGGGCGCGAGCCGCCGCACGGCCGTCCGGGCGGCCTCCTCGGCGTGCCGCACGCCGTCCGGGTCGGCGTCGAAGGGGGCGGGGACGGGAGGCCGGTCCAGCAGCGGGGTGTCGGCCGCGACCCGGCCGAGCGTGCCGCAGTCGGTGCACGTCCACGCTTCCTCCTCCCATTCGGGAGGGTCGTCGCCCGTGTAGCCGCCGACGGCGCCCGAGCCCCGGCACGTGCGGCACGCGACGAGTTCCGTCGCGCGGAACAGGCGGCGCGGGTCGTCGGCGAGGGGCGCGCCGGACGAGCGGCCCGGACGCAGCACGCGCGCCACCAACCAGGCGACATCTACCGGTTCGTCCACGATCCCGGCAGTATTCCAGACCGTCAGTCGGCGAGGCGCGTGAAGACCATCGCGTGGTCGGACGCGGGCTCGTTGCGCCGCGCGGCCGGGTCGTCGGTCACCGACGGGAGCTTCGGGGCGTTCGGCGGACGGCAGGTGTGGACGTCGGTCGCCCGGCCGAGCAGCGCGTGCGACACGAGGATGTGGTCGATCAGCTCGCCCCGGCCGTGGAAGACGCGGCTGTACCGCTCGGCTTCGGGGACGCGCGGCGCGAGGTTCCACAGCCGGTGCCGGTCGCCCTGGTCGGGATGGTCGGCGCCGGGCGTGCCGAGTTCGGAGCCGGGCGGGCCGAGGAGGATCTGCGTGGTGGCGGCCTCGATGCCGTCGTTGAGGTCGCCCATCACCATGACCTGCCGCGTCTGGCCCTGCCCGGCCAGCAGCTCGTCGGCGAGCGCGCGGACGGTCACCGCCTCGGCCGTGCGCCGGTAGAGCGCGTAGGCGGCGACGCGGGCGCGCTCGCCCTCGTCGCGGGGCTGGAAGCGCGGACGCCCGTCCGGGCCGGGCGGGAACGACAGCAGCTTGCTCTTGAGGTGCGCGGCGACGGCGGTGATCTCGCGGCCGTCCCGCTCGGTGATCCGGACGGCGAGGACGCCGCGCCCGGTCTTGTGCGCGGACGTCCCGTCGTCGCCCGCCTGGATCGGGGTCAGCTCGTCCGGGAACGCGGAGCGGTCGGCGACGACCTCCAGCGGCAGCCGGGACAGGAAGCCGACGCGGATCGGGTGGCCGGGCTCGAAGCCGGCGGACGTCACGTGGTGCCAGTCCCCGTCGAGGCGGGCCGCGACGTCGGCGAGCGCGTCGGGGTCGCCGACCTCCTCGACGGCCAGCGCGTCCACGCCGGACGCGGTGATCGTCGCGGCCAGGTCCTTGACCTTCGCCTTGTAGGCGGCCTCGTCGGACGGCCCGAAGTCCCCGCCCGGCCGGAACAGGTTCTCCAGGTTCCAGGTGCCGATCGTCGTCATGGCGGGTCTCCCGGGTCGGATGCGCTGACCGTTTGAGAGCAGCATTTCCGACAAAGCGACTGCCGACACCCCCGCCGACCGATTCAGGCCGTCGCGTGACCGTCACGTGGCCCCGGCGTCACTCCCGCTCGCCGAGCACCGCCTCCAGGTCGCGGACGACGCGCGGCAGCGGGGCGCCGCGCCGCGCGACCAGCACGACGTAGTCCTGCTCGGGGGCCTGCCCGGCGCCCCGTTCGGTGCTCCAGGCCGTCCGGACGAGGTCCAGCGCCCGGTCCACCTCGGCCACCGCGTCCCCGGACGCGCCCGCGCGCAGCCAGGAGCGCAGCGCGTTGTTGTGCGCGGCGACGGCGGACGCGGCGACGACGTCCGCGCGCAGCCGCCCGTCCGGCCGTCCGCCGAAGCTCCGCCGCAGGTACTCGGCGAGGGCGCGCTCGTAGCGGCCGACGACGGTCAGCTCGCGGGACCGCAGGGCGGGCACCTGCCGGGTGAGCCGGTAGCGCAGCAGCGAGCGGTCCGGCTGCGCGGCGTACATCCGGGCGACGACGAGCGTCGCGGCGCAGGCGCGGGCCACCGGGTCCTCGGCGCCGGGCTCGTCCAGGGCGGCGCGCAGGTCGTCCAGGCTGCGCTCGTGGTCGGGGAAGACCACGTCCTCCTTGGACGGGAAGTAGCGGAAGAACGACCGGCGGCCGATGCCGGCGCGGGCGGCGATCTCGTCCACGGTCGTCCGCTCGAAGCCCTGCTCCACGAAGAGCGCGAAGGCCGCCTCCACCAGCGCGTCCCGCGTCGCGGCGGGACGGGTTCTCGGTGCCGTTCTCGGGTCCGCGGACATGCCCGGGACCCTAACACGGCCTGGACACCGGATGGCACCGAGTGCCATATTTGAGGGAACTCAGTGCCATAGCGAGGTGGAGACCCCATGTCCCAGGACTTCGACCTGTTCCAGGTGCCCGAATCGCACGAGCTGCTGCGCTCGACCGTGCGCTCGCTCGCGGAGAAGGAGATCGCGCCGCACGCCGCCGCCGTGGACGAGGAGGCCCGGTTCCCGCAGGAGGCGTTCGACGCGCTGGCGGCCAACGACCTGCACGCCGTCCACGTCGCCGAGGAGTACGGCGGCGTCGGCGCGGACGCGCTCGCGACCGTGATCGTCATCGAGGAGGTCGCGCGGGTCTGCGGCTCGTCCTCGCTGATCCCGGCCGTCAACAAGCTCGGCTCGATGCCCGTGATCCTGTCCGGATCGGAGGAGCTGAAGCGGCGCTACCTCGGCGCGCTCGCCCGCAACGAGGGCATGTTCTCCTACTGCCTGTCGGAGCCGGAAGCGGGCTCGGACGCGGCGTCGATGAAGACCCGCGCCGTCCGCGACGGCGACCACTGGGTGCTGAACGGCGCGAAGTGCTGGATCACCAACGCGGGCGTCTCGGAGTTCTACACGGTCATGGCCGTGACGGACCCGGAGAAGCGCAGCCGGGG
Organism: Actinomadura rubteroloni; assembly: GCF_002911665.1. Lineage (NCBI taxonomy): Bacteria > Bacillati > Actinomycetota > Actinomycetes > Streptosporangiales > Thermomonosporaceae > Actinomadura > Actinomadura rubteroloni. The sequence continues at coordinate 441,320 of NZ_MTBP01000003.1, read as the reverse complement.
CATCTCGGCGTTCGTGGTCGAGAAGTCCGACCCGGGCGTGTCGTTCGGGCCGAAGGAGCGCAAGCTCGGCATCAAGGGCTCCCCCACCCGGACCGTCAACCTGGACAACGTCCGCATCCCGGCCGACCGGATCATCGGCGCCGAGGGCACCGGGTTCGGGACCGCGATGCGCACGCTGGACCACACGCGCGTCACGATCGCCGCGCAGGCGATCGGCATCGCGCAGGGCGCGCTCGACCACGCCGTGGACTACGTGCGCCAGCGCCACCAGTTCGGCCGGCCGATCGCCGACTTCCAGGGCGTCCAGTTCATGCTGGCCGACATGGGGATGAAGCTGGAGGCGGCCCGCCAGCTCACCTACGCGGCGGCGGCGCGCTCCGAGCGCGGCGACGCCGACCTCACCGGCTTCGGCGCCGCCGCCAAGTGCTTCGCCTCGGACGCGGCCATGGAGATCACCACCGACGCCGTCCAGCTCCTCGGCGGCTACGGCTACACGCGCGACTTCCCGCTGGAGCGCATGATGCGCGACGCCAAGATCACCCAGATCTACGAGGGCACGAACCAGATCCAGCGCATCGTCCTGTCCCGCCAGCTCCTCAAGTAGTCCTGCGCGCTCACGGCCCATCGCCCTCGCGGCGGTGGGCCGTTCGTCGTCTCCGGGGCCGTGTGGACAGGAACAGGTGACGGTAACATCAGCCGTCACTCGCCTGAATGACAAAAGGATTACCTCTAGATCTCCTTGACTGCGAAAGATTCTTCTGTAGCGTGAGCGGCATCGGCCCTCCGCGAGACGCGAAGGAGGCAGGAGCATGGCCCATCCCCCGTTCCCCCGTGTGCTCGTGGACGAGGCGCACGGCCAGGCGTGGAGCATCCGGCCGGACGTCGTCGCGCGGATGAACCCCGCGCACCCCCGCGACTCCGGCTACGTCGAGGCCGCCGCCGAGCTGCGCCGCCGGGGCTGCGCCGTCGCCGCGCACCTGGCGGGCCCGCTGGCCGGCGGCGTGCTGGAGCGCCACGACGTGCTCGTCCTCGCCCACCCGTCCGACCCGGTCTGGGAGCGGACCGTTCCCGGCGGCTCGCCCAAACTGTCGCCGGACGAGCTGGACGCGGTCGAGCGGTTCGTGCGCGCGGGCGGCGGCCTGGTCGTCCTCGGCGAGTGCGAGCAGGACAAGTACGGCAACAACCTCAACGAGCTGCTCGGACGGTTCGGCGTCCACATCGCGAACACGACCGTCCAGGATCCGGCGCGCAACCTGCGCGGCGTCGCGACCTGGGTCCGCGCCGACCTGGACGGCCCGCCCGCCGGCGAGGATGTGCTCGCGGGCGTCGCCGACGTGTGCTTCTACCGCGCCGCGACGATCGACGCGGCCCCCGAGGACGCGCGCGTGCTGTGCCGGACGGCCGCGACCGCGAGCGTCCCCGGCGCCCCGCTGGCCGTCGCGGTCGAGGCCGGACGCGGCCGGATCGCCGTCTTCGCCGACTCCGACCTGTTCGGCGACGACTCGATCGACGAACTCGACCACCGGGCGCTGTGGGCCAACACGGTCGCGTGGGCGGCGGGCGGCCGGGCCGTGCCGCCGGTGACGACGGCGGGCGCGCTGGGCCGTCCGGCCTGGCCGCGGCTGAAGGAAGCGGTGACGGCGCTCCGCGAACTCCAGGCGCCGGACGGATCGATCGACGCTGACGCGACCGCACTCGTGGACCGGATCGTCGCGGCCGTCGAGGAGCTGGCGCCCGGCTTCCCGCACGACGAGCGCTACCTGACCGCGCTGGTCGGCGACCTGCGCCGCTGGGCGGCCGAAGGCTTCGGCGTCCCCGACTTCCTGGACGCGCTGCTGGAGTTCCACCCCGAGCGCGACCGCGCGGACGGCCGCGAGCATCTCGTCGTCTTCCCGATGTACACGCAGAACGGCAGCCCGGACCGGAAGCTGGAGGCGCTGATCGTCCGGGCGGTCTGGCCGGGCTGGCTCGCCGAGCTGGAGGCGGCGAAGTACGACAATCCGATGTTCGTCCCGATCTCGTTCGTGGACTTCACGGCGGGCTACGACACGAACTCGGCCGTCCTGTTCCCCGAGACCGTCGCGATGCGCGAGGTGCCGCGCTTCACCTGGGGCGGCATCTTCTGCGACCGCGAGGCCGCGCGGTTCCGGGCCGTCGGCCGCGCCGCCGCCGACACGCTGCGGCTCGCCGTCCCGCCCGACGCCGCCCGGCTGCTGGACGACCAGCGCCTCGCGCAGGACGCGTTCGTCCTGTGGGACCTGGTCCACGACCGGACCCACACGCGCGGCGACCTCCCCTTCGACCCGTTCATGGTCAAGCAGCGGATGCCGTACTGGATGTACGCGCTGGAGGAACTGCGCTGCGACCTGAACGCCTACCGCGAGGCCGTCGCCCTGGAGGACGCCGGAATTCCGTACGGTCGTCTCGTGCGCTACGCGATTCTCTTCGACCGGCTGTTCCGCTTCCCCATCACCGGCGGGCGCGTCAAGAACTACGACGGGCTCGGCGGCCAGCTCCTGTTCGCCCATCTGCACCGCGCGGGCGTCCTGCGCTGGACCGACAACGTGCTGCGGATCGACTGGCGGGCGGTGTCCGGGGCCGTCCTGGACCTCTGCGCCGCCATCGAGCGCCTCTACCACGACGGCATCGACCGCTCGCGCGTCGCGCACTGGCTGTCGGCGCACGAGCTGGTCGCGTCGTACGTGGCGCCGAACCCCGCGTCCACCTGGGCGAAGGGACCGGAGGCGCTGCCGATGGACGGCCCGCCGCGCGGCCTGGTCGACGCCGTGCTCCCCGACGAGTTCCCGCTCAACACCTTCTATGAGGCCCTGCACCGCAGGCTGCGCGACGTGGTCGCCGCGACGTCCGGGATCACCGGATGACGGCCGGACGGGTCGTGGTCGTCGCGGGCGCGGCCGGCGCGGCGGGCCCGGCGGCGTGCCGCGCGCTGGCGGACGCGGGCGCCGTCGTGATCGCCTGCGGACGCGACGCCGACCGCCTGGCCGCCGTGGACGGACCCGCCGAGCGGCACGCGGTGGACCTGCTGGACGACGCGGCGACCGCGCGTTTCGCCGCGTCCGTCGCCGAGCGGCACGGACGGGTGGACGGGCTCGTCCATCTCGTCGGCGGCTGGCGCGGCGGGACGCCGTTCACCGCCGAGGACCCCGCCGACTGGACGTGGCTGTCGGACCGGATCGTCCGGACCCTCCAGCACACGACCCGCGCGTTCCACCCGCACCTGACGGCGAGCGACGCGGGACGGCTCGCGATCGTCTCCGCCACCGAGGCCACCCGGCCGACCGCGAACAACGCGCACTACGCCGCCGCCAAGGCCGCCGCCGAGGCGTGGACGCTCGCCGTCGCGCAGTCCTGGACGGACGGGACGGCCGCCGCGTCGATCCTCGTCGTCCGGGGCCTGCTGACCGACGCGATGCGCGCCGCCCGCCCGGACGCGAAGTTCACCTCCCTCACCCACGTCGACACCGTCGCCGAGCGGATCGTGTCCCTGTGGTCCGAGCCGGCCGCCGACCTGAACGGAGCCCGCCTGTGGCTGACGCCCTGACCCCCCGCCACGACCCGGACGCGCGCGGGTTCGCCAGCGACAACTACGCGGGCGTCCATCCCGAGGTGCTGGCCGCGCTCGCCGCCGCCAACGGCGGGCACCAGGTCGCCTACGGGGAGGACGTCTACACCGAGGCCGTCCGCGAGATCTTCCGGACGCACTTCGGCCCGGAGGCCGAGACGCACCTGGTGTTCAACGGCACCGGCGCGAACGTCGTCGCGCTCCAGGCCATGACCGAGCGGTGGGACGCGGTGATCTGCGCCGAGTCCGCGCACGTCCACGTGGACGAGTGCGGCGCGCCCGAGCGGGTCGGCGGGCTGAAGCTGCTGACCGTCGCGACCCCGGACGGCAAGCTGACGCCCGAGCTGATCGACCGGCAGGCGTACGGGTTCGACGACGTCCACCGGGCGCGTCCGGCCGTGGTGTCCGTCGCGCAGCCGACCGAACTCGGGACGCTCTACACGGCAGGGGAACTGGCCGCGCTGTGCGACCACGCGCACCGGCTCGGCATGACCGTCCACGTGGACGGCGCGCGGCTCCCGAACGCCGCCGCCGCGCTCGGCCTGCCGTTCCGCGCGTTCACCACCGACGCGGGCGTGGACGTCCTGACGTTCGGCGGCACCAAGAACGGGCTGATGTTCGGCGAGGCGGTCGTCGTGCTGAACCCCCGGGCGGCGCGCGGCGTGCCGTACCTGCGCAAGGCGTCGATGCAGCTCGCGTCCAAGTCCCGGTTCGCCGCCGCGCAGTTCGAGGCGCTGCTCGGCGGCGACCTCTGGCTGCGGAGCGCGGCGCACGCGAACGCGATGGCCGCGCGGCTCGCCGCCGCCGTCGGCGCCCTGCCCGGCCTGCGGCTCACGCAGAAGACCGAGGTCAACGCGGTGTTCGCGGTACTGCCGCCGGACGTGACGGCGCGGCTGCTCAAGCGGTTCCGCTTCTACGTCTGGGACGAGCGGACGGGCGAGGTCCGCTGGATGACGAGCTTCGACACGACACCGGCGGACATCGCAGAGTTCGCTGCGGCGATCGCCGGGGAACTGGCGGGAGGGACCGGCGCATGAGCAACCAGAAACTGACCGTCCGCAACTTCGTGGACGGCGCCTACACCGACACGCTCGACGGCCGCACCACGGACCTGGTCGACCCGGTGACCGGGGCCGTGAACGGGACCGCGCCGCTGTCGTCGGCCGCCGACGTGGACGCGGCCGTCCGCGCGGCGGACCGGGCGTTCGACGGCTGGGCGCGGACGACGCCCGGCGAACGGCAGCTCGCGCTGCTGCGGATCGCGGACGCGCTGGAGGCGCGCGGCGACGACCTCGTCCGGCTGGAGAGCGCGAACACCGGCAAGCCGCTCGGGCTGACGGCGTCGGAGGAACTGCCGATGCTGCTCGACCAGATCCGGTTCTTCGCCGGGGCCGCCCGGATGCTGGAGGGCCGGTCGGCGGGCGAGTACATGGAGGGTTTCACCTCGTTCGTCCGGCGCGAGCCGATCGGCGTCGCCGCGCAGGTCACGCCGTGGAACTACCCGATGCTGATGGCGGTGTGGAAGTGGGCGCCGGCGCTGGCGGCGGGGAACACGGTCGTCCTCAAGCCCGCCGACCTCACGCCCGCGACGACGGTGCTCATGGCGGAGCTGATGGCCGAGCACCTGCCGCCCGGCGTCGCGAACGTGGTGTGCGGCGACCGCGACACCGGACGCGCGCTCGTCGCCCACCCCGTCCCGGGCATCGCGTCGGTGACGGGGTCGGTGCGGGCCGGGATCGAGGTGGCGGGGACGGCGGCGGCGGACGTCCGGCGCGTCCACCTCGAACTCGGCGGCAAGGCGCCCGTGGTCGTGTTCGCCGACGCCGACCTCGGCGCGGCGGCCGAGGCCATCGCCGAGGCCGGGTTCTTCAACGCCGGGCAGGACTGCACGGCCGCGACCCGCGTGCTCGTGGAGCGGAGCGCGCACGAGGAGTTCACCGCCGCGCTCGCCGAGGTCGCCGCGCGGACCCGTACCGGCGCGCCCGGCGAGGACGTCGCCTACGGGCCGCTGATCTCCGCCGCGCACCTGGCCAAGGTCGCCGGGTTCGTGGACCGGCTGCCCGCGCACGCCCGGGTCGAGACCGGCGGCGCGCGGGTCGGCGAGCGCGGGTTCTTCTACGCGCCGACGGTCGTCTCCGACGTGCGGCAGGACGACGAGATCGTCCAGAACGAGGTGTTCGGGCCGGTCATCACCGTCCAGCCGTTCGCGGACGAGTCCGAGGCGATCGCGCTCGCCAACGGCGTGGAGTACGGGCTCGCGTCGTCGGTGTGGACGCGCGACCACGCGCGCGCCATGCGCTGCACCGCCCGGCTCGACTTCGGCTGCGTGTGGGTGAACTGCCACATCCCGCTGGTCGCGGAGATGCCGCACGGCGGGTTCAAGAAGTCCGGTTATGGCAAGGATCTGTCGGTCTATGCGCTGGAGGATTACACGCGGGTGAAGCACGTGATGACCGCGCTCGGCTGAGTTATCGTCGCGGCGTGACCTCTGCGCCCGGCGAACTGCGGCGGCGGCTCGGCGTTCCCGACGCCGTCCTGGTCGGGCTCGGCGCGATGCTGGGCGCGGGCGTGTTCGCGGCGCTCGGCCCGGCGGCGCGGGCGGCCGGGCCGGGGCTGCTGGCCGGGCTCGCGCTCGCGGCGGTCGTCGCCTACTGCAACGCCACGTCGTCGGCGCGGCTCGCGGCCCGCTACCCCGCGTCCGGCGGAACGTACGTCTACGGCCGCGAGCGCCTCGGCCCGTTCTGGGGGTACCTCGCGGGCTGGGGCTTCGTCGTCGGCAAGACCGCGTCGTGCGCGGCGATGGCCCTGACCGTCGGCGCGTATGCATGGCCCGAGCACGCCCACGCCGTCGCGGCGGGCGCGGCGCTGGCCCTGACGGCGGTGAACTACGTCGGCGTGCACAAGTCGGCGCTGGTCACGCGGGCGATCGTCGCCGTGGTGCTGGTGGTGCTCGTGACCGTCGCGGTGGCGCTGCTGACGTCCGGGGAGGCCGACGCGGCACGCCTCTCCTTCGGCGCCGACACCTCGTGGGGCGGGATCCTGCGGGCGGCGGGCCTGCTGTTCTTCGCGTTCGCCGGATACGCGCGGATCGCCACGCTCGGCGAGGAGGTCCGCGACCCGGCCCGGACGATCCCGCGCGCCGTCCCGATCGCGCTGGCGATCACGCTCGCGGTGTACGCGGCGGTGGCGGTCGCGGCGCTGTCGGTGCTCGGCGGCGGACGGCTCGCCGCGACGACCGCGCCGCTCGCCGACGCCGTCCGCGCCGCCGGGCTGCCCGGCCTCGCCCCGGTCGTCCGCGCCGGAGCCGCCGTCGCCGCGCTCGGCTCGCTGCTCGCGCTGATCCTCGGGGTCTCCCGCACGACCCTGGCGATGGCCCGCGACCGCAACCTGCCCGGCTTCCTCGCCGCCGTCCACCCCCGCTTCGCCGTCCCCCACCGCGCGGAACTGGCCGTCGGCGCGGTCACGGCGGTCGCGGCGGCCACCGCCGACATGCGCGGCGCGATCGGCTTCTCGTCCTTCGCCGTCCTCGCCTACTACGCCGTCGCGAACGCGTCGGCCTGGACGCTCTCCCCCGCCGAAGGCCGCCCGCCCCGCCTCGTCCCGGCCCTCGGTCTGGCCGGCTGCCTCACCCTGGCCTTCGCGCTCCCGCTCACGTCCGTCCTCGCGGGCTCGGCCGTCCTCGCCGCCGGCGCCCTCCTCTACACCGTCACGCGGCGTTAGAAGGCGGGGCGTTCCTCCGGGGGGAGCAGGAGGATCTCCAGGGCCTTCGCGCAGGTGCGGGCCTGGGTGAGGTACCAGTCGAGGCAGCGGGTCGTGATGAGTTCGGGGGTCGCGCGCAGGGCCAGGGCGTAGCGGGCGTTGCCGGCGTGGTCGAGGATCGGGACGGCCAGCGTCCGCACGCCCGCGGCCGACTCGCCGTCGTTGACCGCGTAGCCCTGCTCGCGGACGAGGTCGAGTTCGGACTTCAGCTCGGACGGGTCCACGATCGTCCGGTCGGTGAGGGCCGGGAGCGGGCCGAGGCCGGCCAGGTCCGGGTCGGGCGACCAGGCCAGGAGCACCTTGCCGAGCGCGGTCGAGTGCAGCGGGCGGCGCAGGCCGACGCCCGCCTCGCGGCGCACCGAGTCGCCGACGAGGATCAGCACCTCGTTGCCGCCGCGCAGCGCGAGGTCGACGGTCGTGGACGTGACGCGGGCGAGCTGCGTCAGTTCGGGCACCGCGCGGTGCAGGCCGCGCTGGTGGAAGGAGAGCTGGCCGAGTTCGACGACGGACGGGCCGAGCCGGAACCGGGACGTCGCCGGGTCCTGCTCCAGGAAGCCCGACGCGACGAGCGTCCGGGCGAGCCGGTGCGCGGTCGAGGTCGGCAGGTCCAGCCGCCGGCCGAGGTCGGACGCGCCGAGCGCCGGGCCGTTGTCGCGGAAGCAGTGCAGGATCGTCAGCGCCCTGCGCACCGCCTGTGCGCCTTCTACGGCCATCCGCGTCCTTCCCGCATCCTGGTAAATACTTTGCCTACCAGGATAGTGGAATTTGCGTCCGGGCCGCGGGTCAGGACGCCTTCGGGCCGTCGTCGGGGCCGGACGCCGGGACGGCGTCGTCCGGATGCGACCGGATGAAGAAGCTGCCGAGCAGCGCCACGCCCCCCGACCCGATGAGGACGAGCTGGATCGGGTCCACCGCGCCGAGCGGCCCGAGGTGGTACTCGCCGCCCTTCAGCGCGTCCGCGACCGCCCCGGTGATCAGCGCCGCCACCGCGAGCCCGAACCGCAGCGTGCCGTGGAACGCCGCGAGCGCGACGTCGCGGACGCTGCCCGTCAGCCCGTCCTGGAGATGGGTGATCGCGCTGACCAGCGCGGTCGTGGCGGCCATGCCGAACAGCAGCGCCGCGAGATAGCCCCAGATCAGCGACGCGAACAGCCCCATCGCGATGATCACCAGGCCCTGCCCGGCGATGCCGATCCGCATCTGCGCGGGCAGGTTGGCGTCCGTGCGGCGGCGCAGCAGCGCGAGCCCCACCACGAACCCGATCCCGAACAGCGCGACGAGCGCGCCGAACCCGAGCGGCCCCGCGTGCAGGACCTCCCGGACGAACACCACGCCGAGCGAGAACAGCGACCCGAGCCCGAGCGCGACGATCCCGACCGCCAGCAGGATCTCCCGGACGATCGGGATCCGCATCGCGGCGAGCAGCCCCTGCCGCGTGCTCCGCCCCTCCTTGGCCGCCTCCCGCTCGGCGGCGCGCACGGCCGCCGCGTCGGGGCCGAGGTCGGGCAGCGAGCGGATCGCGAAGAACGACACGACGTACGTCGCGGCGTCCACCCAGAACACCGCGACGTACTCCAGGTGGCCCGTCCACGCCGCCGAGCCCGAGACCAGGTGGATCAGCCCGAACGCCGCCGCGCCGAGCGGCACCATCACGTAGTAGAAGCCCATGACCAGGCCGTTGGCGAGCGCGAGCCGGCCGGCGGCGGGACGGTCGGGGTCGTCGTTCTCCCCGATGAGGACGGGCACCGAGGAGTCGCGCGCGGGCAGGAACGCGAGGCTCGCGACCTCCATCGCGAACGCCCAGAAGAACACCCAGCCGAGCCACGGGACGATCGGCAGCAGCACCGCCATCCCCGCGCGGATCACGTCGGCGGCCATCATCACGCGGCGCCGGTTCCACCGCGTCACCGCGCGGGCCGCGAGCGGCGCGCCGATCGCCGACGGGAACAGCCGCAGCACGAGCACGCCGCCGATCGCGGTCGTCGACCCGCTGAGCTTCAGCACGAAGTACATCAGCGCGAGCGTGCCCATCCAGTCGCCGAGGGACGAGACCGCCTGCCCGGCGAGCAGGCGGCGGAAGCCGTCCAGCCGGAGCAACTCCCGCATCCCGCGTCCTTTCTCCGACAAGCGCCGCAGGTCCGGCGATCTTTCCGTCCCGGTCCGATACCCCCCGTACGGTCGGTGCAACACCGGGTGAACGGCAAGATCATCGATGGGTCTGGCGGACCGGCATCGTGGGTACGTTGCGTGACGTGGGGACACAGGACGTGGTGACCGCTCCCGATCCGGTCCTGCCCGGGAGCAGGCCGGCCGTCGGCGCGCGGGCGTGGCGCGAGGTGCTGCTCGGCCTCGCGGTGTTCGGGCTGTACGCGCTCGTGGTGCTGCTGCCCGAGGGGGCGCGGCGCCGGACGGCCCGCGCGCACGCCGAGACGCTGTTCGGCTGGGAGAGATCCCTGCACCTCGACGTCGAGCGGACGCTGAACGGGTGGCTGGCCGACCAGTCCGTCCTGCGGGTGCTCGCCAACTACGAGTACGCCGTCACCTACATCGCCAGCGCGATCGGGCTGCTGGCCTGGCTGTACGTGAAGCACCCCGACAAGTACCGGACGGCGCGCAATTCGTTCGTCCTGCTCAACCTGCTCGGCCTCGCGTGCTTCACCCTGTACCCGCTGATGCCGCCGCGCCTGACGCCCGATCTCGGCTTCATCGACACGGTCCGGCTCGGCCGGACGTGGGGCTCGTGGGGCTCGCCGCTGGTCGAGAACGCCGACCAGCTCGCCGCGATGCCGTCGCTGCACATGGCCTGGACGCTGTGGGTCGGCGTGGAGCTGGCGCGGATCTCGGCGCTGCGGTCGATCCAGCTCCTCAACGCCGTCCACGTCCTCGTGACGCTGTACGTGATCCTGGCGACGGCGAACCACTACGTCCTGGACGCGGTGGCGGCCGTCCCGCTGGTGGCGGTCGCGGTCTACGCCGGACGCCGGACGGAGCGCGTCGCGGCGCGTCCCGAGCGGGTCGCCGCGACCGACGCGTTCTTCCTCGCGGTGGAGACGCCGCGCGCTCCGCAGCACGTCGGCGGCGTGATGGTGCTGGACACCTCGGCGGCCGAGGTGCGGCGCTCCGACATCGTCGGCCTCATCGTGGAGCGGCTGGACCGGGTGCCCCGGTTCCGGCAGCGGCTCGCGGCGCCGTCGCGGCTGCGCCGTCCCGTCTGGACGGACCACCCCGCGATCGACTGGGACTGGCACGTCGTGGAACGCGAGGCCGACGGCGTCGACGGGCTGCGGGCGATCGTCGCCGCGCTGGAGGGCGAGGTGCTGCCGCGCGACCGGCCGCTGTGGCGGATGGTGCTCGTGCGCGGCGTCGCGCCGGGACGCACCGCCGTCGTGTTCCTCATGCACCACGTCGTCGCCGACGGCATCGGGGTCGTGGCGCAGGCGCTGCTGCTCATGGACGCGCCGCCCGCCGCGCCGCCCGCGGGCGCGCCGCGCCGTCCGGGCCTTCTGCGGCGCGCGGCGGCGACGGCCGTCGGGTTCGCCCAGCTCGCCGCCGACGCCCCGCCGCGCACCCGGCTGCCCGTCGCGGGCACGGCCGGACGCCGGTTCGGGACGGCCACGCTCCCCCTCGCCCTGCTGCGCGACGTCGCGCGGCGGCACGGCACGCGGGTCACCGACGTCGTGCTGAGCGCGGTCGCTGGAGCGGTCCACCGCGTCGGGCCGGACACCGCGCCGGACACGGTCGCCAGGTTCGCCGTGCCGCTCATGATGCGCTCCCCCGACAGCGGCGCCGAGGGCAACCACACGACGGCCGTCATGGTCGACCTGCCGATCGGCGCGCTGCCCGAGCACGAGCGGCTGGCGCGCGTCGCCCGCCGCTGCCGCGCGCAGCGCACCGGCACCCGCGCGCAGGCCGCGTGGTTCGTCATGCGCGACGTGGCGCGGCTGATGCCCGCGCCGCTGCACCGCCGGTTCGCGCGCGCCGTCTACGGCCCGCGCTTCTTGCAGGGCGTCGTGTCGAACATGCCGGGGCCGGTGACGCGGCCCCGGTTCGCGGGCGCGCCGCTGGACGAGGTCTACCCCGTCATCCCGCTGGTGCCGGGCGCGCCGCTCGCCGTCGGGGCGCTGAGCATCGCCGGGGAGCTGTGCGTCAGCGTCTCGGCCGACCCGGCGCTCGCCGACGACGCGGACGCGCTGCTCACCGCCTTCCGCGCCGTCATCGCCGAGCTGGACGGCGGTCCGGTCGCGTGACGGGTCCGCTGGACGGGTCGGTCGCGCTGGTGACGGGCGCGTCGTCGGGGCTCGGCCGGGCGAGCGCGGCGGCGCTGGCGCGGGCGGGCGCGCACGTGCTCGTCCACGGCCGCGACGCCGGACGGCTCGCCGCCGTCGCCCGCGAGGTGGGCGGCACCCCGCTGACCGGCGACCTCGCCGACCCGGCGGACGCCGAACGGCTCGCGGCGGCGGCGCTCGCGGCGGCCGGACGCGTGGACGTCCTGCTGTGCAACGCGGGCGTCGGCTGGTCCGGCCCGTTCACCGGGATGCCGGCGGGCGACGCGGCGCGGCTCGTCGCGGTGAACCTCGCCGCGCCCATCGCCCTCACCCGGCTGCTGCTGCCGGGCATGCTCGAACACGGCGGACGGCTCGTCTACGTCACGTCCATCGCCGGGCGGCTCGGCGTCGCGGGCGAGGCGGTCTACTCGGCGACCAAGGCGGGCCTGGACATGTTCGCCGTCAGCCTGCGGCAGGAGCTGCGCGGCAGCGGCGTCGGCGTCGGCGTGCTCGTCCCCGGCGTGGTCGACACCCCGTTCTTCGAGCGGCGCGGCGAGCCGTACACGCGGCGCCGGCCCCGTCCGCTCCCGGCGGACCGGGTCGCGGGCGCCCTGGTCGCGGGCATCGTCGCGGGCCGCGCCGAGATCTTCGCGCCGGGGTGGCTGCGGCTGCCGATCGCCGTCCGGGGCCTGTTCCCCGGCGCCTACCGGGCGCTGGACGGACGGTTCGGCACGCGGACGGTCGCGCTGCGGGCCGGGTCCGGCTGACGGCGCGGACCCGGTCCCGCGCGGGTCACTCGCTGCGCATCGCGCGCAGCGTCTGCTTCAGGGAGCCGAGCGTCGCGAACACCGACGTCGGCTCGTACCCGCAGTGCGCCATGCAGTTCTCGCAGCGCGGATCCTTGCCGCGGCCGTAGGCGCTCCAGTCGGTGGTCTCGGTCAGCTCGCGGTAGCTGTCGGCGTAGCCGTCCTCCATGAGGTAGCACGGCCGCTGCCAGCCCTTGAGCGAGTACGACGGGATCGCCCAGGCGGTGCAGTCGAAGTCGACCTTGCCTTCGAGGAAGTCCAGGAACAGCGGCGAGTGGTTGAACCGCCAGCGCTTGCGGTTGCCGCCCGCGAACGCCTTGCGGAACAGCGTCCGCGTCTCCTGGACGCCGAGGAAGTGGTCCTGGTCGGGCGCCTTCTCGTACGCGTACGCGGGCGAGATCATCATCTGGTCGACGCCCAGGTCGTCGTTGAGGTAGTTGAGGACGTCGATGACGTTCTGCGGGGTGTCGTTGTTGAACACCGTCGTGTTCGTCGTGACGCGGAACCCGCGCTCCTGCACCAGCCGGACGGCCGCGACGGCGTCGTCGAAGACGCCGTCCTTGCAGACCGACTCGTCGTGGCGCTCGCGCAGCCCGTCGATGTGGACGGCCCACGCGAAGAACCGCGACGGCGTGAACTTGTCGATGTGCTTGGGGATCAGCACCGCGTTGGTGCAGAGGAACACGTACCGCTTGAGCTTCACCAGCTCGGCGACCAGCTCGCCGATCTGCGGGTGCATGAGCGGCTCGCCGCCCGCGATCGACACCATCGGCGCGCCGCACTCGCGGATCGCGGCGACGGCCTGCTCGACCGGCATCCGCTTCTTCAGCTCGCTCGCGGGATGCTGGATCTTGCCGCAGCCCGCGCAGGCGAGGTTGCAGGCGTAGAGCGGTTCGAGTTCGACCAGCAGCGGGAACTTGTCCCGGCCGGTGAGCTTGTTGCGCAGGATGTACCCGCCGATGCGCAGGCTCTGGCGCAGTGGCATGCCCATCAGGGACCAGCCTCCTCAGGCAGATGGGAATCGGTCGTCCGGCACGGCGCGGACGCGGCGGCCCACGCGGCGAGCGCGGCGGCGGACCGCCGCAGCCGACGCCGCGCGGCCAGGCCGCGCACGACGGTGCCGGGCGAGACGAGCGGATGGCCGGGGCCGTCCACGACGGCGCGGACCACCGCCCACGGCCGGTCGCCGGCGGACGCGGCCAGCGGCGCGGACTCCATGTCCACGGCGACCGCGCCGAGGTCGGCGAGCGCGCGGCGCTCGCGGCCGGTGACGGTGTGCCCGACCGTGACGACCGGGCCGCGCCGGACGGTCGCGCCGCCCCGGGCGAGCCGGTCGGCGAGGTCGTCGGCGTGCGGGCAGGGCAGGACGCCCGTGGCGGTGCGCACCTCCGTCGCGACGACGAGGTCGCCGGGCCGGCAGCGGTCGTCCAGCGCGCCGCCGAAGCCCGCGACCGCCAGCGCGTCGAACGCGGGCAGCAGCCGGGCGGCGGCGGACGCGCGGCGGACCCCCATGCCCGTCCGGACGACCGTGTACGCCGGGTCGCGCAGCGCGCGGGCCTCGACGCCGAGCGCGGCGCACACCACCAGCCGCGTCACCGGGCGTCCCGCGCCGCGAGGTAGCGGCCGAGCGCGCTCACCGGGAACACGAGCCGGTAGAGGTGGTAGTTGATGTAGAAGTCGCCGGGGAAGCCGGTGCCGGTGAACTCGTCCTCGTCCCAGGTGCCGTCCGGGCGCTGGCGCGCGACGAGCCAGTCGATCCCGCGCCGCACCGCCGGGCCGCGCTCGCCCGCCGCGAGCAGCGCCAGCAGCGCCCACGCGGTCTGCGAGGCGGTCGAGGTGCCCCGGCCGATCCACGCGGCGTCGCGGTAGGAGCGCAGATCCTCGCCCCAGCCGCCGTCGGCGCCCTGGTGGCGCTCCAGCCAGCCGACGGCCCGGCGGATCACGGGCGCGTCCGGCCGGACGCCCGCCGCGACCAGCGCCGGGACGACGCTGCCCGTTCCGTAGACGTGGTTGGCGCCCCAGCGGCCGAACCACGAGCCGTCGTCCTCCTGGTGCTTGAGCAGCCACACGACGGCGCGCCGCACGACGGGCGTCCGGGCCATGCCCCGCGCGCACAGCGCCTCGACCACGTGGGCCGTGACGTCGGCGGACGGCGGGTCGGTCACCGCGCCGAAGTCGCAGAACGGGAGCCGGGCGACGAGCGCGCTCGTGTTGTCGGCGTCGAAGGCGGCGAACCCGCCGTCCTTGGACGCCATCCCGGCCATCCACCGGACGCCGCGCTCGATCGCCGGGCCCGCGCCCGGATGCCGGACGCGGTTCAGCGCGAGGATCACCTCGGCCGTGTCGTCGGTGTCGGGGTAGAGGTCGTTGTCGAACTCGAACGCCCACCCGCCGGGCGCGAGGTCGGGCCGCCGGACGCTCCAGTCGCCCGGACCCCGGACCTCCTCGCCGAGCACCCAGTCGGCGGCGCGCAGCAGCGCCGGGTGGTCGCCGGGCAGGCCCGCGTCGGCGAGGGCGTTCATCGCGAGGACGGTGTCCCAGACCGGCGACTGGCACGCCTCCAGGCGGCGGCCTTGCGTGTCGCGGATCGTGAAACGTTCCAGGCCCGCGATGCCGCGCCGCATCACCGGGTGGTCCAGCCCGTAGCCGAGCAGGTGCAGCGCGATCAGCGAGTACACCCAGGGCGGCTGGATCCCGCCCCAGCAGCCGTCCTGCTCCTGCCGCGCGAGGATCCAGTCGCGGGCGCGCAGCAGCGCGGCACGGCGCAGGCCCTTGCGCGGACGCTTCTCGTACAGGTGCAGGGCCTTGTCGAGCGCGTGGAAGGCGCCGTCCCAGCCGAGGCGCGGCCGGCGGCGCGGCGCGGTCTCGGCGCGCAGCTCGTCCAGGTCGAACGACAGCGGGCGGACGGGACGCAGCGCGGCGACGACGGTCAGCGGGACGATCGTCTGCCGCGCCCAGCAGCCCCAGTCGTAGACGTTGAGCGGGAACCACGCCGGCAGGAAGATCATCTCCGGCGGCATGACCGGCAGGTCGTCCCACTCCCAGGCGCCGAACAGCGCCAGCCAGAACCGGGTGAACACGCGCGTGGCGGCCAGGCCGCCCTCGGCGCGGACGAACGCCGCCGCGCGGGCCATGTGCTCGGCGTCCGGGGCGTCCCCGGCGAGCCGCAGCGCGACGTACGCCTCCGCCGTCGTGGACAGGTCCGGCGGGCCGCCGTGGAAGTTCGCCCAGGTGCCGTCGGGCGCCTGCTGAGAACGGATCCAGCGCGCGGCCTCGCGCGTGTCGTAGTCGGAGCGGATGCCGAGGAACTCGCGGAGCAGCAGGTCCTCGGCGTCCATCGTGACGTTGGTCTGCAGCTCGCCCTTCCACCACCCCTGCTTGGCCTGAAGGCCGAGCAGATGGTCGCGGGCGGCGGCGAGGGCTTCGGCGGCCGTGCGCGGCGCGCCGGTCTCCAGCGGCTCGCCCGCGGGCTCGACGGGTGCGGTGGCGGTCATCAGTGGTCCCGGCGGGTGACGAAGTCGGCGATGCGCAGGAACTCGGCCCGGACGTCGTCGGGCGGCGCGGCGGCGTCCAGGTGGGCGGCGGCCCGCTCGACGCGCAGCCGCGCCTCCTTCTCCGCCCAGGCCCGTCCGCCCGACGCCTCCACCAGGCGCGCGATCTCCTCCAGCTCGGCCGTCCCGGACGGCACCGGACGCCGGTAGAGCATCTGGAGCCGCGCGGACTCCGGCGTCCCGGCCTGGAGCGCGGCGGCGATCGGCAGCGACAGCTTCCGCGCCCGCAGGTCCGACATCGTCGGCTTGCCGGTCGTGTCGGTGTCGCCCCAGATGCCGAGCAGGTCGTCCACGAGCTGGAACGCGACGCCGAGTTCGGCGCCGAACGCGTCCAGCGCGGCGCAGACGGGCTCGGGCGCCCCGGTGAGCACCGCGCCGATCGAGCAGGAGCAGGCCAGCAGCGCGGCGGTCTTGCCCTCGACCATCGCCAGGCACTCGTCCAGCGTGATCTTCTGCCGGGTCTCGAACTCCAGGTCCAGCGACTGCCCGGCGATGAGCCGCCGGGTCGTGGCGGCGAGGTTGCGCGCCGCCGTCGCCGCCCCCGGGCCGGGCGCCTCCAGCAGGACCTCCGACGCGAGCGCGAGCAGCGCGTCGCCCGCGAGGATCGCGGCGGGCTCGCCGAAGACCGTCCAGGCGGCGGGACGGTGCCGGCGGACGCGGTCGCCGTCCATGATGTCGTCGTGCAGGAGCGAGAACGCGTGCGTCAGCTCCACCGCCGCCGCGCCCGGCAGCGCCGCCTCCGGCGCCGCGCCCGCCGCCCGCGCCGACAGCAGCGCCAGCGCGGGCCGCAGCGCCTTGCCCTGCCCGCCGGTCGCGGGCCGGCCGTCGGCCTGCGCCCAGCCGAAATGGTGCGCGGCGACGCGGTAGGTGCGCGGGTCGAGCCGTCCGACGGCGGCGCGCAGCGCCCCGTCCACGAGTTCGCGCGTACCGGTCATCGAGACCGGAAGAGTGGTCACCGGTCCTTCACCCCCTCCAGATGGCGACGGACCAGGCGGGCGGCGGTCAAACCGCTGCGCACAGCGCCCTCCATCGTGTCGGGCCAGCCCGTGTCGGTCCACGCGCCGGCCAGGAACAGACCGGGGACGCCGGTGGCGGCCCCCGGACGCGGCGCCCCGCAGCCGGGACGCTGCCGGAACGTCGCCCGCCGCTCCCGCGTCACGAACAGGTCGCGGACGCGGGCGCCGCGCGCGGCGGGCAGCAGGCGGCGCAGCTCGGGCTCGAACACCGCGCGCAGCTCGGCCACGGGCCGGTCGATCCAGCGGTCCGCCGCCGACACCGAGATCGCGAGGTACTGGCCGTCGGCGAGGCCGCTCGGCCCCGTCCGGTCGAACATCCACTGGACCGG
The DNA here is from genome assembly GCF_002911665.1 of Actinomadura rubteroloni. Taxonomy (NCBI): domain Bacteria; kingdom Bacillati; phylum Actinomycetota; class Actinomycetes; order Streptosporangiales; family Thermomonosporaceae; genus Actinomadura; species Actinomadura rubteroloni. Next base: position 424,011 of record NZ_MTBP01000003.1, on the reverse strand, counting down.
CGAGCCGACCGCCGCCGCGAACGGCCGGTCCAGCACCGTCCGGTCGAACACGGCGTGGACGTTCACGATCGGGCTCGCCGACAGCTCGTGCCAGCCGGCGTCCGGCCGGGCCTCGGCGGGCAGCAGCCGCGCCGCCGCCGGATGCGGGACGGCCACGACCACGGCGTCGGCGGCGATCGGCACGCCGTCCACCACGACCTTCTCGGCGCTGACGGCCTCGACCTTCGCCTTCAGCCGCACCTCGCCGCCCAGCTCCTCGACGCGCCGCCGCGCGGGCCCCGCGTGCAGCTCGGCCAGCGGGACGGACGGGACGCCGATGTCGGCGGCGTCCGGCCGTCCGAACAGCGCGCGGTTGCACACCATCGCCGACAGGCCGAGCGCGGCCTCGTCCACCTCGGCGTTGAGCGAGGCGGTGATGAACAGGCCCCACAGCGCCTCGCGGGCGTTCGCGCTCTGCCCGCGCGCGGCCAGCCACGGACCGGCGGCGACGTCGTCCAGCGCCGGGTCGGCCGGGTCGAGGCGCTGGAGCGCGGCCGACGCGCGCACGGCCCGCAGCCGCTCCCCCGGCGTCAGCGGCGCGTAGCGGGCCAGGGACGGCAGCATGTGCAGCGGGCTCGGCAGCCGGGACCGGCGCAGCCGCGCGGGCGGCAGGCCGTCCGGGCGCAGGACGGTCACGTCGAACCGGTCCTGCGTGTCGGTCAGGTGCGCGACGCCGAGCCGATCCAGCAGGCCCCGGTAGGCGGTGCAGCAGCGCAGGAACACGTGCTGGCCGTTGTCGACGGTGAGCCCGCCGCGCCGGAACGAGTGCGTCGCGCCGCCGAGCCGCGGCCGCGCCTCGACCAGCGTGACCGGCACACCCGCCTCGCCGAGCGCGACCGCCGTCGCGATCCCGGCGAGCCCCCCACCGACAATGACGACACTCACTGTGTTTCCCGTTCGCCTACGGCGCGCTCAAAGCCGCGCGCTTCCCTCGTCGCTCTGGTCGCAAGCTCCCGCCGCCCCTCAGTCCAGCGCGCGGCGCGCGGCGTGGGCGCGGTCACCGTTCCACCCCGGTCAGGGCGCGGGCCGCCACGATCGCCTTCTGCCAGGTCGGCAGCGACATCCGCGACGACAGCGCGATCGTCGGACGCTCGGAGATCCGCTCCAGCAGCCGCCGGTAGATGCCCGACATCGCGGCGGTGCAGGCCGCGCTGCGCCGGTCCAGCAGGGGCAGCAGGCGCAGCCCGTCCAGGTACCAGGCGTGCGCCCGGTCCACCTCGAACCGGATGAGCGCGTGCAGCTTCTCCGGCGGGTCGGTGAACTGTCCGGACGCGTCCTGGTCGAGCGTGCAGCCGAACCGGTCCAGCGTCTCGGCGGGCAGGTAGATGCGGCCCGCCAGGCGGTCCTCCCGGACGTCGCGCAGGATGTTGGTGAGCTGGAGCGCGACGCCGAGCGCGTCGGCGAGCCGGCCCGCCTCCTCGTGCCGCTCGGTGCCGAACACGCCGAGTGACAGCCGTCCGATCGTGCCCGCGACCTGACGGCAGTAGGCGAGCAGGTCCTCGAACGCCTCGTAGTGGGCGCCGCGCACGTCGCTCTCGCAGCCGTCGATCAGCTCGCCGAACGCGTCCAGCGGGATCGGGTGGCGCATGGACGCGTCGGCCAGCGCCGTCAGCACCGGGTCCGCGCCGAGCGCCCCGATCCCGGCGCGGCCCGCGACGACGTCCTGCAGCGTGTCCAGCCGCCGCCGCGCGTCGGCGAGCATGTCCAGCCGCGCCTCGGCGGGCTCGGGGCCGTCGCCGATGTCGTCGACCCGGCGCGCGAACGCGTAGATCGCGCTCATCGCGCGGCGCTTGGGGGCGGGCATCAGCCGGATGCCGTAGGCGAAGTTGCGCGCCTCCTCCCGCACCACCCGCTCGCAGTGCTGGTAAGCGTCGGCCACCGTCATCTGATCAGCCCCTTCCCAGAGCGGACGCCCAGCCCGCGAGCGTCCGCGCCCGGCCCGGCCGCAGCCGCCGGCCGAGCACGTCGTGCCGGCCCCGGTCGAGCGCGGCCAGCGTCGCCCGGCCGCCCGCGACGTAGCCCGCGACGGCGAGCCGCGCCCACCCCGTCAGGCCCGCCAGCAGCACCGGCGCGGCGCCGTCCAGCAGCTCCCGCGCCCGGGACGCCTGCAGCGCGACGACGCCGCGCAGCCGCGCCGGGGTGTGCGGGAGCGCCAGGTCCTCCTCGGCGCAGCCGAACCGGCGCAGGTCCTCGCCGGGGAGATAGATCCGTCCGCGCGCGTAGTCCTCTCCGACGTCCTGGCAGTGTTCGATCACCTGGAGCGCGGAGCACACGCGGTCGGAGGCGTCCACCAGTTCCGGCGTCGCCCTGCCGAAGACGTGCAGGACGATCCGTCCCACCGGCTCGGCCGACAGCGTGCAGTACTTGAGGAGTTCGTCGAACGTCCCGTAGCGGTCCACGACCTGGTCCTGGCGGTTGGCCTGGACGAGATCGCGGAACGGCTCGGACGGAATTCCACTGGCCTTCACGGTGGGGGCGAGACGCCGGAGCTGCGGCAGGCGCGGCGTGCGCCCGGCGTAGACGGCGTCGAGTTCGTCGTCGACCAGATCGAGGAGGGCGGGCCGGCGCTCGGGGGGCGCCTCGTCGCCGATGTCGTCCACCAGGCGGGCGAAGCCGTAGACCGCGCGCAGGTCGGCGCGGTGCCGTGCGGGCAGCACCCGGGCCGCGACCGGGAAGTTCTCGCGGGAGACGAGCACGTCCAGCGTGCGGTCGTGCTCGTCGAAGCTCCAGCTCGGGGCCGCCACGATGTCCCTTCGTCCGATGATCAGCACTGTTCAGCGTCGCCGAGTCCCGCATGGGAGAAACACCGGCCGAGGTATGCGGCCCTTAAAATGGGATCTTGAAACGGGCGGCGTCCGGCGGCCGTCCGGGAAAGATCACGAACGCCGCGCGGAATGTCCGGGATGTCGGTACGCTCCTGCGCGGTGGGGCCGTAGCGCAGAGGTCGTCGCGCCCAAGCTGCGAGCTGGAGGACGTCGGTTCGAATCCGACCGGCTCCACCACCCGATCGTTCTCGCGAAGGAGCACCGTGGGTTCCGGCTCCCCCGGCGGGCCGCCCTCGGCCGATGACCTCGCCGCGTGCCTGCGCGTCCTGGAGCTGGCGCGCGCCGCCGGACCGGACGACCCGGAGTTCGCGGCCGTCCGGCACGCCGTCGGCGTGACGTACCGCGCGGAGAAGAAGGCGCGCCGGTCGGCGCGGCGCACCGAGCGCCGCGCCCGTGACCTGGACGTCCTCGCCGCCGCCGCGCGGTTCCGCGAGCAGGATCCGGCGCCCGTCCCGGAGATCGCGGCGGAGCCCGTCGGCACGCTCGTCGCCGCCCGCACCTGCTACGTGTGCAAGGAGCCGTACCGGACGGTCGACGCCGACTACCACCAGCTCTGCCCGGACTGCGCCGCCGAGAACCGCGCCCGGCGGCACGCCCGCGCCGACCTGACCGGACGGGTCGCGCTCGTCACCGGCGGCCGGATCAAGATCGGCTTCCAGCTCGCGCTGAAACTGCTGCGCGACGGCGCGGAGGTCCTGGTCACGACGCGGTTCCCGCGCGACGCCGCGCGCCGGTTCGCGGCCGTCCCGGACGCGGCGGACTGGCTGGACCGGCTGCACGTCCGGGGCGTGGACCTGCTCGACCTGCCGTCGGTCGCGGGGCTGCTGGACGCCGTCCACGCGCGGTTCGACCATCTGGACGTCCTCGTCAACAACGCCGCGCAGACCATCCGGCGCCCGGCCGCCTACCACCGCGAGGTCCGCGAGCGCGAGGCGCGGCCGCTGCTGGGGACGGCCGCCGACGTCGACGTCGCCGCGCCCGGCGCGCTGCCCGTCCCGGCCGCCGACGCGTTCTTCCCGGCGGGCCGCACGGACGAGACCGGCCAGCCCCTCGACCTGCGTCCCGTCAACAGCTGGACGCTCCGCCTCCACGAGATCGACCCGGCCGAGTGGATGGAGACCCAGCTCGTCAACGCGTTCGCGCCGTTCCTGCTGACGTCGCGGCTGCGCGGGCTGCTGGCCGCGTCGCCCTTCCCCGACCGGTACGTCGTGCAGGTGTCGGCGATGGAGGGCAGCTTCGCGCGGGGCAACAAGACCGTCCGGCACGCGCACACGAACATGGCCAAGGCGTCGCTGAACATGCTGGTCCGCACGGCCGCCGCCGACTACGCGGCCGACGGGATCCACATGACGAGCGTCGACACCGGCTGGGTGACCGACGAGCGGCCCCATCCGGGGAAGGCCGCGCAGCGGGCGGCGGGGTTCCGGCCGCCGCTGGACGTCGTGGACGGCGCCGCGCGCGTCTACGACCCGATCGTGCGCGGCGTGCGCGGGGAGCGGCTGTCGGGCCTGTTCCTCAAGGACTACCGGCCCGTCGCGTGGTGAGAAGGGGACGAACATGACGCCTGTACGCTGCCCGGCGATCGAGCACCCGGACGTGCCGCCCGCCGATCCGGCCGCGCTCGCGCCGCTGCTGGACCGCCTGGCCTCGGGGGCGCCGGTCGCGGCCGACGAGGCGTTCCCGGTCGGGACGCTGCGCGGCGACGGCCGGCTGGACCTGTGCAAGCAGGGCCTCGGCGCGGCGGGCGCGGCGCGGCTGCTGCCGGTCGCGGCGCGGTCGCCGCACGCCGCGCACCTGCTGCTCGGGACGAACGCGATCGGCGACGCGGGCGCGCTCGCGGTCGGCGCGGCGCTGGCCGGCGGGCACGGGCTGCGGACGCTCTACCTCGGCTGCAACCGGATCGGCCCGGACGGCGCGGCGGCGCTCGCCGACCGGCTCGGCGGGGACGGGACCGTCCGGGCGCTGTGGCTGAAGCGCAACCCGGTCGGGGACGCGGGCGCCCGGTCGCTCGCGGCGATGCTGCGCCGCAACACCGCGCTGCGCACGCTGGACCTGGTCAACACCGGGCTCGGCGTGGACGGCCTGCGGGCGCTGGTGGACGCGCTGACCGTCCGGGACACCCCGCTGGAGCGGCTGTTCCTCGGCGGGAACGGCCTCGCGGCGGACGCCGTCCCGCTGCTGGCGGCGCTCGTCCGGGACGCGGGCGTCCGCGAGCTGTACGTTCCCGCCAACCATCTCGGCGACGCGGGCGCGGCGGCGCTGGCCGGGGCCGTCGCGGCGGACCGTCCGGCGCGGCTCGGGCTCGGCGGCAACGGGATCGGCCCGGCCGGTGCGGTGGCGCTCGCCGGGGCCCTGGACGGGCTGGAGGCGCTGGACCTCGGCCGTCCGGCGTCGGAGCGGGCGCTCGGCGCGCCGCCGAACACGACCGGCGACCCGGGCGCGGCTGCTTTGGCCGAGGCGCTGCCGGGGAGTCCGCTGCGGCGGCTGGAGCTGCGGCACACGGGCGTCACCGGGCGCGGCGCGAAGACCGTCCTGGCCCGGGTGGACGCGACGCGGCTGGAGTACGTCGGGTTCGGGCCGGGCGTGCCGCGCCGGGTGAAGCGGGAGATCGCGACGCGGCTGCGTCCGGCCGGGCGCACCCACGCGGACCTGCGCGCGATCGGGAGCGTCTACCGGTGAACCGGGCGGTGTACGACGTCGCGCCGGTGGAGCTGCGGTCGTGGGAGCGCGTCCGGCGGTACGCGGTGCCGCGCCGGGTCATCGAGCGCGCGACGGAGCGGCGGCTGGCGGGCGACTGGCGGGGCGCGTGCGCGGCGGCCGGCGTCGCCGTGGAGTTCACGCTGGACGGCGTCGCCCGCGAGCACGGCCGCGCGTTCGCCGAGGCTTTGGAGGACGACCTCTCGCATCTGGCGCCGGACCTGCTGCGCTGGCACTTCCCGCGCATCCTGAACGGCCGCAGCACGCTGTCCACGGGCCGGACGGTGCGTCTCACCGCCGGCGCGCCCGTCCTGCGGGTCCTCGGGCCGCGCATCCCGGACGGGCCGCAGACCCTCCGGCTCGTCCTGGAGCCCGCGGACACCGCGCCGCCCGAGGACGGCCTGCGCGAGGACTGGTCGGAGCTGCGGTTCCTCTGGGACGTCCGCCGGGCGGGCGACGCGCTCTCCTTCTACGGCGACGGCACGCGGATGCCGTTCTTCCATCCGGACGGGACGCTCCTGACCCCGGCGGAGCTGCCGTCGTCGGCGCCTCCGCTCGGGGACGCCGTCCGGTTCGCCGAGTGGGCCGCCGCACCGGGCGGGCTTCCCGCCGCCCTGGACGCCGCGGGGATCAAGGCGCGCGAGGTGCCGCTGGATCAGGTCGTCCGGCGGTTCCCGCATGTCCCGCTGCTGGCGGCGGCCATCCGACGGCGGGGCCGCGTGCTGCTGGTGGACGACTGGCGGCCCGTCTTCGCGGAGGCGAGCGGCGACGGGACACCCTTGATCGTCCGGAGTGACGACTACCGCGGCGGCAAGACCCCGCCGCCTTTGCCCGGCCCACTGTGGACGCTCCCGGCCGACCTGGTGCTGCTGCGGGCGGGCCTGCTCACGCCCGACGAACTGCATCCGCTGGTGCGGTCGGCGTACTTCCCCGCGCGCGGCCCGGCGGACGGTCCGGCCGGGCCGCCGGATCCGCCACGTCCGGCTCCCGTGCGGGTGCGGTGCCGGAGCGAATGGCACGAGATGCGCCCGGCGGACGGCGGGTTCGCGATGCCCCACACCGTCGACGAGCAGCGGCGGGAACGGGCGATGCGCGCGTTCGGCGGCGCGGTGACGGGCTGCTTCGAGATCCACGAGCGGTGGCGGACGGGCCGGGGCCGCCTCCCGAAGGGCCTGAAGGCGCAGCGCACCGACCTGTTCCTGCGCGCGCAGCACGGCGACACCGACGGCGTCCTGGACCTGCTCGGCCACGGCGTCGACCCGCACATCCGGGACGCGCGCCGCCGCACCCTGCTGCACCTGCTCCCCTGCCTGGACCACGCGCGCCTGCTCCCCCGGCTGCTCGACGCGGGCGTGGACCTGGAGGCGCCCGACCACGGCGGCAAGACGCCGCTGGCCGTCGCCGTCGCCGAACTCGGCACGACCGACCTGGTCGCGGCGCTGCTGGCGGCGGGCGCCCGCATCGACCCGGTGGACGACGAGGAATGCTCCCTCGCCGACCTCATCGACCGCTGGCGCCGCACCGACCTGCTCGACCTCCGCGCCCGCGTCGCCGCCGAACACCCCGACGCGATCGCCGGTTACTGGAGTGAAGATGGCTGACGCGTTGGATGCTGCGGATGAGTTGAATCGGCGGGTGCGGGCGGCGCGGACGGAGCCGGGGCGGTCCGTGCAGTTGGAGGCGCTGTCGCTGGCGGTGATCGCGAACCTGCCGGTGCTGCTGTGGGGTGAGCCGGGCATCGGGAAGTCGGCGGGGCTGGAGTCGCTGGCCGGGACGTTCGGCGTGCCGCTGGAGACGGTCATCGCGAGCGTGCACGAGCCGTCCGACTTCGCGGGGCTGCCGGTCATCGGCGCGGACCCGGCGGCGGACGGCGTGCCGATGGCGCCGCCGGACTGGGCCGTCCGGGTCGCGGGGGCCGGGCGCGGGCTGGTGTTCTTCGACGAGTTGTCGTCCGCGCCGCCCGCCGTGCAGGCCGCGCTGCTGCGGGTCGTGCTGGAGCGGCGGGTGGGGAGCCTGGCGCTGCCGCCGGCGGTCCGGATCGTCGCCGCCGCGAACCCGCCCGCGAGCGCCGCCGACGGCTGGCATCTGAGCCCGCCGCTCGCCAACCGGTTCGTCCATCTGCGCTGGACGCACGAGCCGCGCACGGTCGCGCGGGGCCTGGCCGGGACGTGGCCCGCGCCGCCCGTCCCGGTGGTGGACCCGGCCGCGATCTCCGGCGCGGTGGCGCGGGCGCGCGGCGTGGTGTCCGGGTTCCTCACGGCTCGTCCGGGTCTGGCGCACCATCTCCCGGCCGACGCCGAGGCGCGCGGCGGGGCGTGGCCGTCGCCGCGGAGCTGGGAGATGGCGCTGCGGCTGCTGGCCGCCGGGTACGCGACGGGCGCGCGGCCCGAGGCGGTGGCGGCGGCGGTGGTCGGCGCGGTCGGCGACGGCGCGGGCCTGGAGATCCTGGCGTATCTGGAGGAACTGGACCTGCCCGATCCGGAACGCGTCCTGGCCCGTCCGGAGGCGTTCGCGCTGCCCGAGCGCGGCGACCGCCAGCTCGCGTTCCTCACCGCCGTCGTCGCGGCCGTGCAGGGCGAGCCGACGCGCGAGCGGTGGGAGGCGGGCTGGGTCGTGCTGGCCAAGGCGGTGGACGCGGGCGTCCCGGATGTCGCGGCGCGCGCGGCGGCCGACCTCGCCGCCCTGCGGGACACGTCCTGGCCCGTGCCGGACGGGATCGACGGGTTCATCGACCTGCTGCAACTGTCCGGCGCGTTCGGTTGATGGACCGGACGAAGCTGCTCGCCGCCCGCTACCGCGCGGCGACCGATCGTCCGTACCTGGCGTCGGCGCTGTACTCGCTGACGATCGTCCCGGCGTCCGACGTCCCGACGATGGGCGTGGACCGGCACTGGCGCTGCTACGTATCGCCCGCGTTCGTTGCCGCGACGCCCGTCCCGGAGCTGGCGGGCGTGTGGATCCACGAGGTCGCGCACCTGCTGCGCGACCACCACGGCCGCGCGGCGCGGCTGCCGGCGTCCGCGCAGGGCGACCCGGCGCGGATCAACCTCGCGCAGGACTGCGAGATCAACGACGACCTGCTCGCCGACGGGCTGGCGCTGCCCGCCGGACGCGTCGTCCCCGGCGACTACGGCCTGCCGCGGGGCCGCCTGTTCGAGGAGTACATCGCGGGCGTACCGCCCCGGCCGCACGCGCACGACTGCGGTTCGGGAGCGCACGGCGTGGCCCGTCCGTGGGAGCGGCCCGGCGCGGGCACGCCGGGCGTCGGCGACGTCGAGGCCGCCGCGCTGCGCCGCGCCGCCGCCGAGGCGATCCGCGCGCACCAGCGGGCGCGCGGGACCGTCCCCGGCGGCTGGAGCCGGTGGGCCGCGACGATCCTGGAACCCGTCGTGGACTGGCGCCGGGTGCTCGCGGGCGCGGTCCGCGAGGCCGTGGCGTGGGCGGCGGGCGCGGTGGACTACACCTACCGCCGCCCGTCGCGGCGGACGGCGGCGCTGCGCGGCGTGGTGCTGCCGAGCCTGCGGCGTCCGCTGCCGCGCGTCGCGATCGTCGTGGACACGTCCGGCTCGATGGGCGAGGACGAGCTGGCCGCCGCGCTCGCCGAGGTCACCGGCGTGCTGCGCGAGGTCGGCGTGCGCGGCAACCGGGTGAGCGTGCTGGCGTGCGACGCCGACGTCCGGGCGGTGTCGCGGGCGACGTCGGCGGCGGACGTGACGCTCGCGGGCGGCGGCGGGACGGACATGCGCGTCGGCGTCGCGGCGGCGCTGGCCGTCCCCGAGAGACCCCAGGTCGTGATCGTCCTGACCGACGGCCTCACCCCCTGGCCCGCCGAACCGCCCGCCGCCCGCCTCATCGCCGCCGTCCTCGGCGACGCCGCCGACCCTCCGGCCTGGATCGAGACCGTCCGCGTCCCGGTTGTCAGACCCGGCGGGTAACGTCCGGAGCATGGCACTCTCAGTGGAGGAACGCGAAGGATTCCTGGCCGAACCGCACGTCGGAGCGCTGTCGGTGGTCGAACGGCCCGACCGGGCGCCGCTGGCCGTCCCGATCTGGTACCAGTACGCGCCGGGCGGCGAACTGTGGGTCCGGACGCCGCCTGGCTCGCGGAAGGCGCGCGCGATCGCGGCGGCGGGCCGGTTCAGCCTGCTCGCGCAGCGGACCGAGCCGACCGTCCGCTATGTGTCGGTCGAGGGGCCCGTCACCGGGACCGCGCCGGACACCCCGGAACGGGCGCTGGAGATGGCGTCCCGGTACCTGCCGCCCGAACAGGCCGCCGCGTTCGTGGAGTACGAGCGGACGCAACTGGACGAGCACGTCGTCATCACGATGCGCCCCGAGCGCTGGCTGTCCGCCGACCTCGGATCCGCCTGACTCCCGTACGCTCGGCGTACGCCGGAGCTGGGAGGTGCGCGTGCGAGCCGATCCGGGGAACGGGTCCCGGGCCGTCCGGATCACGGGATACCGGAGCAAGGCCGTCGGGGCGGCGGTCGCGCTGGTCAACGCCGTCGCCGACGGGACGGACGGCCCGGACGCGCTGCGGGCGCTGCTGCGCGACCACGACTTCTTCTGGCAGGACTTCGACCCCGCCGAAGCCGGGGCGTACCGGGCGTGGGGCCGCACGCTGCGCGCGTTCTTCACCGCCGAAGACCCCGAGGCGGCCGTCGCGCTGCTCAACGAGCTGATGCTCGCCACGCCGATGCACCCGCACCTCGCGGCGCACGGCGGGTTCGGGCTGCACCTGCACTACGCGCCGCCGTCGGCGTCGCTGGCCGAGCGGTTTCGCGCCACCACGCTGATGCAGCTCTCGGAGCTGTTGTGCGAGCACGGGCTGAGCCGCACCGGCGTGTGCGCCGCCGACGGCTGCGACCGCGTCTACGCCGACGCGTCCCGGGCCGGGCGCCGCCGCTTCTGCTCCGAGGCGTGCGCGAACCGCACGAACGTCGCGGCGTTCCGCGCCCGGCGCCGGGGACCTGCGGGCTGACCTGGGTTTTTGTCCGCCGTTTGCCGGACGCCGGACGACTGCGGGGCGGGGGTCGGCGAGAGTGGGGAGACGAACCGTCCGACGACCCGCCGGAGCCGCAGACCCGTGATGTTCTCCTCGCTCCTCGGCCGGCTGCCGGTCCACTTCGGCGGCGAGGCCCGGTTCCTCGCGAGCCGCATCGCCCGGCTCACGCTGACGTCGATGGCGGCGTACGTGATCGCCGACCGGCTCGTCCCGAACCCCGCGCCGCTGCTCGCGCCGCTGACCGCGCTGCTCGTCGTGCAGCACTCGATCTACGAGACGATCAAGTCGAGCATCGGCCGCGTCGCCGCCGTGACGTCCGGGGTGCTGCTCGCCGTGCTGTTCGGGCACACGGTCGGGTTCTCCTGGTGGAGCCTCGGCCTGACGATCTTCGCGGCGCTGCTCATCGGGTTCGCGCTGCGGCTCAGCGACGACCTCCTGGAGGTCCCGATCAGCGCGATGCTGATCTTCGTGCTGGGCGCGTCCAACACGGCCGGGGCGGCCGACCGCATCCTGGAGACGCTGATCGGGGCGGCGACCGGGCTCGCGGCGGCGACGCTCGTCCCGGCGGTGCGGGTCGCGCCCGCGCAGGACGCCCTGGAGAGCCTCGGGACGCGCATGGGCGGCCTCATCGACGACCTCGCCGCGGCCCTGTGGCGCGGCGTGCGGCCCGAGGACGCCCAGCACTGGCGCGCCAAGGCCGAGCGGCTGTTCGACGACATCGCCCACACCGACCACGCGCTGGAGGCCGCCGAGCGGAGCGTCCAGCTCAACCCGCGGGCGCTGCGCGTCGTGGACGCGGGGGCGGCGCTGCGCAACGGCGTCGAGACGCTGGAGCGGTTCGCGGTGTCGCTGCGCGGCCTCGCCCGCGCCGTCACCGACGTCGCCCATCTGGACGAGCGCAACCGCATCCTGGACGAGCCGTCGCTGCGCGAGCCGCTCGCCGAGACGATGGAGGCGATCCGCGAGGCCGTCGTCACCTACGCGCGGCTGGCCCGGTCGGACCTGGAGCGCGACGCGGTGCCGGCCGACATCGAGGAGCAGCTCGCCGAGGCCATCGCGACCGCGCAGGAGCAGCGGGACCTGTTCGTGGACCGGCTGCTCGGCCGGCTGGCCGCCGACCTGCGCTGGCCGCTGTACGGGGAGATCCTCATGCACCTGGACCGGCTGATCGACGACGTCCGGGTCGAGCACCGCGCGGAGGCCCGCGAGATGTGGCGGCGGCGGCAGGGCCCGGCGAAGTACCTGCCCGAGCGTCCGGCGCGGGCGGTGACGCGGGCGGGCGGGATGCTGCGGAAGGCGGGACGCGCGGCGGCCGACTCGGCCGAGCGCAACGCGGCGGCGGCGGACGTCGGCGCGACCCCGAACCGTCCGCGCGAGACGGGCCATTCGCACCATCCGCCGGAGCGGTAGACCGGTCTCTATAGTTGCCGCCATGGCACGACACGGCGAGACTCGGGCGGCCCTCCTGCGCACCGCCGCCGAGCTGTTCCGGCGGCAGGGCTACCACGGCACCGGCGTGAACCAGGTGATCGCGGAGAGCGGTGCACCGAAAGGATCGCTCTACTTCCACTTCCCGGCGGGCAAGGAGCAGTTGGCGGCGGAGGCCGTCGCGCTGTCGGGGACGGAGACGGGCGGCGTGCTCGCCACGACCGTCCGCGCCCCCGACGCCCGCGCCGGGATCACCGCGATCGGCGAGCACTTCGCGACCGAACTGGAGCGCTCGCAGTTCGCCCACGGCTGCCCGGTCGCCACGGTCGCCCTGGAGACGGCCGCCGAGAACGAGACGCTCCGCACAGCGTGCGCGGCGGTCTACGACGGATGGCGCGACGGCCTCGCCGCCGCCCTCGCGGCCTGGGGCGTCCCGGCCCCCCGCACCGTCCCGCTGGCCGACCTGACGCTGTCGGCCGTCCAGGGCGCGCTCGTCCTGGCACGCGTCCGCCGGGACGCCGACGTCATCCGGAACGTCACCGCCCACCTCGCCGACCAGATCACCACCGAGATCCCCTAGCCGGCTCAGGCGGGCAGGTCGAGCGCACCCGACCTGGCACGTTCCAGCAAGGTGCGCCACCCGCGCGCGCCCACCCGCAGCCGGGGGCCGCCCGGGTCGGCCGAGTCGCGCACCACCACGGCGGCTGCCGCCGGGGCCGCCTCCACGCAGTCGCTCTGGCTGCTGTGCGTGCTCTTACGCCAGTTCATCGGTTCTCCTCGGAGGGCGTCGGGTGGTCAGAAACGGGCGGCCAGGTCGAGCAGGAGGTCGCGGCTCTCGTCCTCCGGGAGCGCGAGTTGCCGGAGCCTGTCCCACATCAGCGTGTAGAGGAAGACCTCCTCGTCCTCCTCGATGACGGCTCCCCCCGACAGCGCCTCCAGGTAGACGACGTCCGAGCGCAGCCCCCCGGGGAAGCGCATGAGGCTGAAGGAGAGCGCGCTCAGCGGATAGGGGCCCCGGTCGAACGGAAGGATCCGGACGCTCACGTTGTCCCGCTCCCCCATCTCGGCCATGTAGCGGAACTGCGCCCGCATGACGTCCGGGCCTGCGATGCGCCGGCGGAGGGCGGCCTCCTCCAGCACGGTGTCCAGCCGGAGCGGTTCGGGACCCGTCAGCCGGGCCTGGCGCCGCATCCGCACCTCGACCCGGCGTCCGACGACGCCCGGCGGCAGCGGACGCGGGGCGGTCGCGATGACGGCCCGCGCGTAGTCCTCCGTCTGGAGCAGGCCGTTGAAGGCGCCGCTGGTGAACGCGTCCACCCGCGCGGCGTCGTCCTCCAGGCCGATGTAGGTGGTGAGGCTCTCGGAGATGCTGCCGTCGAACGCCTCCCACCAGCCGCGCTCACGCGCGGTCCGGGCGAGCCGGACGAGCCGTTCCCGCCGGTCCGCGGCGGCGGCGTAGAGGTCGAGGAGCGCGGTCACGTCCTTGATCGTGGCGCGGGTGCGGGCGTTCTCGATGCGGGACAGCTTGGCGGCGGACCAGCCGGTCACCGCGCCGACCTCCTCCATCGTCAGCCGCTTCTCCTCGCGCAGGTAGCGCAGTTCGCGGCCGAGCTGCACCGCGCGGACCGTCGGCGGACGCGCTCCCGTCATGACCCATGTTCCCCTCGTCGTCGAGGCGGCACCTGGCCGGTCGCCGTCCGGCGGTCGGCCAGGTCCTGTTCTGCGATGTTCCCGCTTGCCAGCAAGCAGACGATTAACTTTACATGCAAGCTTGCAAACTAGTCGTCCATCGCTGATCCTCAAAGCGGGGAGCGGGCCGCCAGAGCGAGAGAACGGCGAGAGACCATGACTGACGGGCCACCGCGCATCATCCGGACAGAATCGATCGCGCCATGACGGCCCTCGCCGAGGTGCCGGAACTGGCGTACGGCTTCGTTGTCGGAGTCGACATCGAACGCTTCTCGCTGCTCAACGCCGAAGGCCAGCGGGCCGCGCAGGGCGCGCTCGGCACGGCCCTCGACGAGGCGGCGCGCCGGGCCGGACTGGAACGCGACCGGTGGCACCGGCAGGTCGGCGGCGACGGCGAACTGGCGTTCCCGCCCGGCCGGACCGACGGAGTCCTGCTCGTCGGACGCTATCCGGCGGAGCTGGCGCGTGCGCTCACCCGGGTGAACCGGACGCGCCGGGGCCGTCCGCCGCTCCGGGTGCGGATGGTCGTCCACCACGGCACGCGCGCACCGGGCGCGTTCGGCCCGGTGGGGAGCGCCCCGATCCTCGCGGCCCGGCTGCTGGACTCCGACGCGCTGCGCGCGCGGCTGCGGACCGGACCCGGCGACCTGGCGTTCATGGTGTCCGAGCGCGTGTTCGCCGACGTCGTGCAGACCGGCTTCGGAGGCCTGGACCCGACGGCGTTCGAGCGGGTCGTCGCCGCGACGAAGAGCGGGCCGCTGACGGGATATGTGGCACGGCGCCTTCCCGGCCCGCCGCGGGGCGGCGGGCTCTTCCGGCGGCGGATGCCCCGGGAGTGACGGGCGGGGCGGGCTGTCGGTGGGGCGGTGACCTGCGCTAATGTGACCGTAATCGAACTTCTGTTCGATTACGGTCCGGGGGCGGGAGGTGGCGCCGTGGCGGAGGCGGTTCGGGCGTTCGCGCCGGACGGCGCCGGGCGGGAGGCGGTTCCGGTGCTGTCCGCGCTGCGGCCCGTGGTCCCCGGCGGGGGGCTGCGGCCGGGGTCGGTGGTCGGTGCGGCGGGGGCGCTCGGGGCGGCGCTAGTCGCTGGCGCGTCCCGGCACGGCGGCGCCGACGGCGCGGGCGGCTGGTGCGCGGTCGTCGGAATGCCCGACTTCGGGGTGGCCGCGGCGGCGGGCATGGGGGCCGCGCCGCAGCGGCTGCTCCTCGTGGACGATCCCGGCGACCGCTGGCCCGACGTCGTCGCCGCGCTGGTGGAGGCCGTCGACCTGGTGCTGCTGCGCCCGCCGGAGCGGCCGGGCGCGGCGGCGGTGCGGCGGCTGTCGGCGCTCGCCCGGCGGCACGGCTGCGTGCTGGCGCTGGCGGCGTTCGCGGACGCGTGGCCGGGCGTCCGGCTGCGGTTGCGCGTGGACGAGTCGCGCTGGGAGGGCGTCGGTGCCGGGCACGGCGTGCTGCGCGCCCGCCGCGCCCACGTGTCGGCCGAGGGGCGCGGCGGGGTGTGGCTGTGGCTGCCGGGGCCGTCCGGCGAGGTCGTCCCGGCCGACCGCGGCCGGACGCGCCTGGAGATCGTGGCATGAGCGCACCGGCAGGCATGACCGCACCGGCAGGCATGGCCGGGGGCACGCGCGACGGCGGGTGCGGCGTGACGGCGGCCGGGGGGTGGTCGTGACGGGCGGGCGGGTGCTCGCGGTGTGGTGTCCGGACTGGCCCGCCACGGCGGCCGGGATCGACGCGGCCACGCCGGGTGCGGTGGTCGAAGGGGGGCGGCTCGCGGCTTGTACCGCGGCGGCTCGGGCGGCGGGCGTGCGGCGCGGGCAGCGGGTGCGGGACGCTCAGCGGCGCTGCCCGGATCTCGTCGTGCGGGAGCGGGACACGGGCGTAGAGGGACGGCTGTTCGAGGTCGTGGCCGAGGCCGTCACAGAGCTGGTTCCGAAGGTGGAGGTGGTGCGGCCGGGGCTGTGCGCGGTTCCGGCGCGCGGGCCCGCGCGGTTCTACGGGGGCGAGGAGGCGCTGCGCGTCCATGTGCAGGACGCGGTCGTGGAGGCCGGGTACGACTGCGGCGCCGGGATCGCGGACGGCCTGTTCGCGGCGGAGCTGGCGGCCCGGCGCGGCGGCGGGGTCGTCGTGCCGGCGGGCGGGACGGCGGAGTTCCTCGCGCCGCTTCCGCTGTGGGTGCTGGAACGTCCGGAGCTGGCGGGGCTGCTGGATCGGCTCGGCGTCCGGACGCTCGGGGACTTCGCCGCGCTGCCCGCCGCGAGCGTCGCCGACCGGTTCGGCGCGGACGGCGCGGCGGCGCACCGGCTGGCGCGGGGCGAGGAGCCGCGTCCGCTCGCGCCCGGAGCCGCGGCCGCCGAGCGGACCGTCCGGGCGGCGTTCGATCCGCCCGCCGAGCGCGCCGAGCAGGTGGTGTTCGCCGCGAAGCGGCTGGCGGGCGAGCTGCACGCGGCGCTCGCGGCGGGCGGGACGACCTGTGTGCGGCTCGCCGTGGAGATCGGGTTCGCCGACGGACGGGTGCTGGAGCGGCTGTGGCGGCACGACGGCACGCTGTCGTCGGCGGCGGTGGCCGAGCGCGTCCGCTGGCAGCTCGCGGCGTGGCGGCCGGAGCCGGGGACGGGCGACGCCGTGTGGGGCGGGGTGACCTGGGTGGAGCTGGCGCCCGACCAGCTCGTCCCCGACACCGGACGGCAGCAGGCGCTGTGGGGGCAGAGCGCGGTGTCCGAGCGCGTCGCCCGCGCCGCCGACCGGGTGCAGGCGCTGCTCGGGCACGACGGGATCGTCCGGCCGCTGCTGGTGGCGGGCCGCGACCCGGGCGAGCGGGTCGTGCGGGTGCCGGTCGGCGACCTGCCGCCGGACGGGCGTCCGGACGGTCCGTGGCCGGGCGCCGTCCCGGGTCCCGCGCCCGCCGCCGTCCCGCCCGAGCCGCTGCCCGCCGAGGTGACGGACGCGGCGGGGGCGCGGGTGACGGTGTCGGCGCGGTGCGCGGTGTCCGCCCCGCCCGCGCGGATCGCGGTGGGCGGCGGCGCGGCCGAGGAGGTCGCGGCGTGGACGGGTCCGTGGCCGGTCGCCGAGCGCTGGTGGGATCCGGCGCACGCCCGCCGCCGCGCCCGCTTCCAGATCGTGACGGCGAAGGGCCGCGCGTACCTGGCGGCGGTCGAGGGCGGACGGTGGCGGATCGAAGCCGTCTACGACTGAGGCCGGCGCAGGCAGACCAGGGCGGCGAGCAGCGCGACGGCCGTCATGAGCGTCCAGGCGTACCGGAACCCGGCGAGGCCCGGCGCGGCGCCGAGCACGGCGGTCAGGACGGCGATGCCGAGCGCCGAGCTGATCTGCCGCGCCATCATCAGGACGGCCGACCCGAGCGACAGCCGGTCGGCGGGCAGCGTCGCGGCCGAACCGAACAGCGGGGGCTGGAGCAGGGCCGTGCTGGCGCCCGCGAGGACGGCGCCGGGAACGAACACCGTCAGATAGTGCGGGTGCGGACCGGCCGCGAGCGCCCACCAGCCGGATCCGGCGGCGAGCGCGAGCCCGCCGAGGACGGCCGACGCCCGCGCGCCGACGCGTCCGACGATCCGGCCCGACAGCGGCGACAGCAGCAGGCAGGCGACCGGGATGGGCGCGATGCCGAGCGCGGCCCGCACGACCGGGTAGTGCCACGTCCCGGTGAGGTGCAGGGTGGCCGACAGCAGCAGCGCAGCGAACACCAGGTAGTAGAGGAACACGCCGGAGACGGACACGGCGAACGTCCGGTGCCGGAACAGGTCGAACCCGATGACCGGGTTCGGGTGGCGGCGCATGTGGGCCGCGCCCGCCGCGCCGAGCAGGACGGCCCCGGCGGCGCACGCGACGACGGCCGGCGAGGTGTAGCCCAGCTCGGGTCCCTCGACGAACACGGCCGTCAGCGCGGCGGTCGCGCCGAGGACGAGCGCCGCGCCGAGCGGGTCGAGCCGCTGCCGGGCGCGGCGCGGGGCGGCGGGCAGCAGCCGCCGGCCGGCGAGGATCGCCCCGGCGGTGACGGGCAGGTTGATGAGGAAGATCCAGCGCCAGCCCGCCGCGAGCAGCAGCCCGCCGACGACGGGGCCGCAGCCCGCGCCGAACGCGGCGACGGCCGTCCAGATCCCCATGACGGTCGGGTGCTCGCGGGCCGGGAAGGCGGGCAGCGCGAGCCCGAGCGACGTCGGGACGAGCACCGCGCCCGCCGCCGCCTGCAGCACGCGCGCCGCGATGAGCACGCCGAGCGTGGGCGCGGCGGCGCAGGCGGCCGACGCGAGCCCGAACAGCGCCATCCCGAGCAGGAACGCGGCGCGGCGGCTGGTGTCGTCGGCGATCCGCCCGGCCGGGACGAGCAGCGCGGCGAGCACGATCGTGTAGGCGTTCAGCACCCAGGAGACGTCGGCGAGCGAGGCGTGCCCGAACGCGTCGCGCAGCGCGGGGAACGCGGCGCTGACCGCGAACAGGTCGAGGATCGCGAGGAACTGCGCCGTCGAGGCGACGGCGAGGATGCGCCAGCGGCGAGGGTCGGTGCGGGCGGGCGCCCGGATCTCGGCGTTCGTCGTCATGATCGCCAGTCTCGGGCGCCGCCGGACGCCGCACGAGTGGCACGATTGCCGCAGTCCGCTAGATTTCTGCCATGCGTTCGATCGCCGTCCTGATCCTGGCGAGCGCCCCGGTCTTCGAGGTCGCGATCCCCTGCCAGGTGTTCGGCACGCCGCCGCCCGGCCACGAGGACCCCTGGTACGAGCTGCTGCTGTGCGCGGACGGCGGGCCGGGGACGGTGCCGCTGCGCGGGTCGTCCGGGCACGCGGACCTGCCCGGCCTGTTCCACATGGCGGCCTCGCACGGGCTGGACGCGCTGGAGACGGCAGGCACGGTGATCGTCCCGGCGTGCTCGGACGTCCGCGCCGACCCGGCGCCCGCCGCCGTCGCCGCCGTCCGCGCCGCCCACGCGCGCGGCGCCCGGATCGTGTCGCTGTGCTCGGGCGCGTTCCTGCTGGCCGCCGCCGGGCTGCTGGACGGCCGCCGCTCGGCCGCGCACTGGCGGCACGCCCCGATCCTCGCCGCGCGGTACCCGGCGGTGGACGTGGACCCGGCCGTCCTCTACATCGACCACGGCGACGTCGTCACCGGCGCGGGCAACACGGCGGGCATCGACCTGTGCCTGCACCTGATCCGCCAGGACCTCGGGACGGAGACCGCCAACGCCGTCGCGCGGCACCTGGTCGTCCCGCCGCACCGCGCCGGCGGCCAGGCCCAGTACGTGGAGTCGCCGCTGCCCGCGACCGGGCGCGACGACGGCCTCGGCCCGCTGCTGCAGTGGGCGGTGGAACGGCTGGACGAGCCGCTGACCATCGCCGACCTCGCCGCCCGCGCGGGCCTCGCCGGGCGCACGCTGATCCGCCGCTTCCACGCCGAGACGGGCACGACGCCGCTGCGCTGGCTGCTCGCGCAGCGGCTGATCCGCGCGCGGGAGCTGCTGGAGCGCACCGACCTCCCGGTGGACCAGGTCGCCGGACGCTGCGGGCTCGGCTCCGCCGCCAATCTGCGGGCGCACTTCGCCCGTGAACTCGGCGTCCCGCCGAGCGAGTACCGCCGAAACCATCGCCCCGCAGTACCCTGACCACGCGGAACGCCGGTCGAGGGGAGTGGGCATGGGGTGGTTCAACCCGTCCGTCCCCTGGAGCGAGCTGGAACGGCGGCTGCGGTGGGGCGCGGACCCGCCCGTCCGCGACGAGCCGCCGCCGCCCGAACCGCCGCTCCCCCGCCCGCCCGCCGGCGCGGTGCCGTGGGCGGAGCTGCACTGCCACTCCTCGTTCAGCTTCCTGGACGGCGCCAGCGACCCCGCCGCGCTCGTCGCCGAGGCGGTGCGGCTCGGCGTCGAGGCGATGGCGATCACCGACCACGACGGGATGTACGGGGCCGTCCGGTTCGCCGAGGCCGCGCGCGGGACGCCGCTGCGCACGCTGTTCGGCGCGGAGCTGACGCTCGGCGCCCCCGGCCCGCGCACCGGGGCGCCCGATCCGGACGGACGGCACCTGCTCGTCCTCGCCCGCGGCCCGGCCGGCTACCGGCGGCTGTGCGCGGCGATCACGAAGGCGCAGCTCGCGGGCGGGGAGAAGGGCCGTCCGGTCTACGACCTCGACGCGCTCGCCGACGCGCACGACGGGCACTGGGCGGTGCTGACCGGCTGCCGCAAGGGGCCCGTCCCGGCGGCGCTGGCGTCCGGCGGCGCGGCCCGCGAGCTGGACGCGATGATCGAGCGCTTCGGCCGCGACAACGTGTTCGCCGAGCTGACCGACCTCGGGCTTCCCGGCGACGACCCGCGCAACGACGCCCTGTTCGCGCTGGCGGGACGGGCGGGGATCGGCGTCGTCGCGTCCAACAACGTCCACTTCGCGGCGCCCGGCCCGGACGCGCGGCTCGCCGAGACCCTGGCCGCCGTCCGCGCCCGCCGCGCGCTGGACGACATGGTCGGCTGGCTGCCCGCCAGCGGCACCGCGCACGTGCGGAGCGGCGCGGAGATGGCGGCGCGGCTGGCGCGGTTCCCCGGCGTGCGGGAGCGGACGGTCGACCTCGCGCGGTCCTGCGCGTTCGACTTCAAGGTGGTCGCGCCGCACCTGCCGGACTGGCCCGTCCCGGACGGGCACACCGAGGCGTCCTGGCTGCGGCACCTGGTCGCCGAGGGCGCGCGGCGGCGCTACGGCCCGCCCGGGGAAGAGCGCGTCCCCGGCGCGCACGCGCAGATCGCCCGGGAACTCGACGTCATCGAGCATCTCGGCTTCCCCGGCTACTTCCTGATCGTCCACGACATCGTCCGGTTCTGCGAGGACAACGAGATCCTGTGCCAGGGGCGCGGGTCGGCGGCGAACTCGGCCGTCTGCTACGCGCTCGGCATCACCGGTGTGGACGCCGTCTACCACGGGCTGCTGTTCGAGCGGTTCCTGTCGCCCGGCCGCGACGGGCCGCCCGACATCGACCTGGACATCGAGCACCGCCGCCGCGAGAAGGTCATCCAGTACGTCTACGACAAGTACGGCCGCGAGTGCACCGCGCAGGTCGCGAACGTCATCAGCTACCGGCCGAAGATGGCGGTGCGGGACGCGGCGCGCGTCCTCGGCCACTCCCCCGGCCAGCAGGACGCCTGGTCGCGCGGCATCGACTCGCGCGACCCGTCCGGCGCGCACTCCGACGTGCCCGCGAACGTCCTCGGCCTCGCCCGGCGGATGCTGCGGCTGCCCCGCCACCTCGGCATCCACTCCGGCGGGATGGTCATCGCCGACCGTCCGGTCGGCGAGGTGTGCCCGATCGAGTGGGCGCGGATGGAGGGCCGCAGCGTCCTGCAGTGGGACAAGGACGACTGCGCCGCCGCCGGTCTCGTCAAGTTCGACCTGCTCGGCCTCGGGATGCTCGCCGCGCTGCACGACGCGTTCGACCTCGTCGCGGCGCACCACGGCGTCCGGCTCGACCTGCAGAACGTCCCGCCCGACGACCCGCGCGTGTACGAGATGCTCGCCGACGCCGACACGATCGGGGTGTTCCAGGTCGAGTCGCGGGCGCAGATGGCGACGCTGCCCCGGCTGCGGCCCCGCGAGTTCTACGACCTGGTGGTGCAGGTGTCGCTGATCCGTCCTGGACCGATCCAAGGCGGGTCCGTCCACCCCTACCTGCGGCGGCGCAAGGGCCTTGAGCCGCCGACGTGCCCGCATCCGCTGATGAAGCGCGCCCTGTCGCGGACGCTCGGCGTGCCGCTGTTCCAGGAGCAGATGATGGAACTGGCCATCGACTGCGCCGGGTTCACCCCCGCCGAGTCCGACGAGCTGCGGCAGGCGATGGGCGCCAAACGCGCGCCCGAGCGCGTCGAGCGGATGCGCGCCCGGCTGCTGGCGGGCATGGCCGAGCGCGGGATCCCGGCGGACGTCGCCGAGGACGTCTACCAGAAGATCCTCGGCTTCACCGGTTACGGCTTCCCCGAGTCGCACGCGCAGAGCTTCGCCCATCTCGTCTACGCCAGCGCCTACGTCAAGCGGCACTACCCGGCGGCGTTCACGGCCGCGCTGGTGCGCAACCAGCCGATGGGCTTCTACAGCCCGCAGACGCTGCTCGGCGACGCGCGGCGGCACGGCATCGAGGTCCGGGGCGTGGACGTCAACGCCAGCGCCGCCCACCCGACGCTGGAGGAGCCCGTCCCGCCCCGGACGCGCCACCCGCACGGGCCCGACGAGCCGCAGCCCGCGATCCGCGCCGGGCTGCGCGGCGTCCGGGGCGTCGGCGACGACCTGGCCGAGGCGATCGCGGCGGGCCGTCCGTACGCGGGCATGGAGGACCTGGCGCGCCGCGTCCCGATGTCCGCCGCCGCGCTGGAGGCGCTGGCGACGGCCGGGGCGTTCGGCTGCTTCGGGCTGGACCGGCGCGCGGCGCTGTGGGCGGCGGGCGCGCTCGCCGGGACGCGCCCGGACCGCATCGACGGCGTCACGCCCGGCGCGGACGCCCCGCCGCTGCCCGCGCTGACGCCCGTCGAGGAGACGCTGGCCGACCTGTGGGCGACGGGCGTGTCCGCGACGCACCCCGTCGCGCACGTCCGGGACGCGCTGGACGACCTCGGCGCGCTGTCCGTCGGCGCCCTCGCGGGCGTCCCCGGGGAGCGGAACGTGCTGGTCGGCGGCCTGGTCACGCACCGGCAGCGGCCCCCGACGGCGGGCGGCGTCGTGTTCCTCAACCTGGAGGACGAGACCGGGCTCGTCAACGTCGTGTGCCCGCCGCCGGTGTTCGAGCGGTTCCGCGCGCTCGCCGTCGACTCCCAGGCGCTGCTGGTCAGCGGACGGCTGGAACGCGTCGACGGCGCCACCAATCTCGTCGCGCACCGGCTGCGGCGGCTGCCGGTGCCGGGCCGGAACAGGTCGCGCGACTTCCAGTGAGCGAGATGCGCCGGACCCGTCCTGACCGGCAGACTTGGACCTTCCTGTACAGATGCCCCTGACCGGGCGGAAGGTGGTGCGATGGACGGCTCGCAGGAGTGGCCCGCCGGTCCCCCGGCGGCGGACCCCGAGCGGGTCGGGCCGTTCGTCGTCGAGGCGCGTCTCGGCGAAGGCGGGATGGGCGCGGTCTACCTCGGCCGCGCCGCCGACGGAACGCAGGTCGCGGTGAAGGTCGTCCGGCCCGACCTGGCCGGGCACCCGGCGTTCCGCGCCCGCTTCCACGAGGAGGCCCGCAACGCGCTGCGCGTCGCGTCGTTCTGCACCGCCCGCGTCCTGGACCACGGCGAGGACGGCGGACGCGCCTACCTCGCGACCGAGTTCATCGAGGGGCCGTCGCTCCAGCAGCAGCTCGACGCGTCCGGGCCGCTCACCGGCGGGACGCTGCACGGCGTCGCGGTCGGGGTCGCGACGGCGCTGGTCGCGATCCACTCGGTCGGGCTCGTCCACCGCGACCTGAAGCCCGGGAACGTGCTGCTGTCGCGGTCGGGGCCGCGCGTCATCGACTTCGGGATCGCGCGGGCGCTGGACGAGGCCGCCGCCCTCACCCGCACCGGCCAGCTCATCGGGACGCCCGGCTTCCTCGCCCCCGAGCAGGTCTCCGGCGGCGACATCACCCCGGCCACCGACGTGTTCGCCTGGGGCTGCCTGGTGGCGTCGGCGGCGAACGGCCGCAACCCGTTCGGGACGGGACCGGTCCACGTCATGGCCGCGCGGGCGCTGCACGCCGAACCGGACCTCGGCGCGCTGACCGAACCGCTCGCGGCGCTCGTCCGCGCCGCGCTCGACAAGGACCCGGCACGCCGTCCGTCGGCCCGCGATCTGCTGCTCAGCCTGGTCGGCGCGGACGCCGGCCCGCCCACGTCCCCGGCGGCCACGGTCGTCGCCACCGACCCCGGCCACCCCGCCGCCCAGCGCACCCGCCTCGCGGACTCCCCCGGCACGCCGCCGCACCCGCTGACCGAGCCCCCGCGCCCCGCCGGGAACCCCGCACCGGGCGAACCCGCGTACGGAACCCCGCAACCGCACCGCGAGGCCGCGCGCCCGCAGGACGACCGCGCCCGCGCGCCGGGCGAATCCACGCGGCCCTACGGCGACCCGGCGCGCTCAGGAGGCGGGATCCCGCAGCCGTGGACCGAACCCGCGACCGAACCCGCGCAGCAGAACGTCCCCCCGGGCGGACCGGCGCCGGGACGGCGGCGGCGGTCGCGGGCGCTGCTCGCGGCCGGGGCCGCGGTGACGGCCGCGGCCGTCACCGCCGGGGTGCTCTATCTGGTGTGGCCGGACCCGGGGCGCAAGGGGTCCGGCGGGGCGGCGGACGGGTTCCCGCGCGACGCGATGCTCGTGCGCATCGACACCGAACGCGGCTGGCCCACGGCCTGCTTCGGCGACATCGGCCGCTACACGCCCGGCGCGGCGGCGCCCGTCCCGCTCGTCACCGGCCCGTCCTGCGACATCCTGCCGCAGTGGTCGCCGGACCGGCGGCGCTTCGCGTTCACCCGCTCGACGGACACCGGCGCGGGCGTCTACGTCGGGAACGCCGACGGGACCGGCGTCCGCTGGCTCGCCTCGGACCTGTCGGGACGCAGCCGGGTCGCGTGGTCCCCGGACGGCACCCGCCTCGCCTACCCGGTGATCGTCGACCGCGTCCGGCAGTTCACGGTGCGTCCCGTGGACGGCGGCGGCGCGGCCACCACGATCACCACCGACCCCGCCGACAAGGACGACCCGATGTGGTCGCGCGCCGGCCTCGTGTTCTGGAGCAAGCGCGACGGCACCGCGCAGATCTACACGCTCGACCCCGACCGTCCCGCGCAGCAGTGGAAGCGGCTCACCAGCGGCGACGTCCCGGCGGGCGACCCGGCGTGGTCGCCGGACGGGCGCCGCATCGCCTACACGCGCGGCAAGAATCCCGGCGAGATCTGGGTGATGAACGCCGACGGGACGGGCGGGCACCGGGTGACGACGGGGACGGAGAACGAGTCCGACCCGTCCTGGTCCCCCGACGGCCGGTGGCTCGCCTACGTCCGGGGGCCGTTCACCGACCCGGTCGTCCGCGCGATCCGCGCGGACGGCACGGGCGACCGCGTCCTCACCCCGACGGGAGCGCTGATCGCGCACCCGAACTGGTGAGCGTCACGGGCGGGGCGTGTCCAGGGTGTCGAGCCGCTGCAGGATGACGCCCTCGCGCAGCGCCCACGGGCAGATCTCCAGTTCCGGGAGTTCCAGCAGGTCCATCGCGGCGTCGGCGACGATCGCCCCGGCGGGGAGCTGCGCCGCGCGCCGCTCGGAGACGCCCGGCAGCGCGGCCCGCTCCTCGGGCGCCAGCTCGGCGAGCTTGGCGGCCCAGTCGGTGAGGTCCTGGTGGCGCAGGACGCGGCGGACGAACGGCCCCTCCGACGACGGCGCCGCGCCCGCGATCCGCGCGAGCTGCTTGAACGTCTTGGACGTCGCGACCGCGTGGTCGGGCCGCCCGAACCGGACGATCTCCCCGACGCGCCGGGCGATCTCGGCGCGGACGTGCTTGCGCAGCGCGCGGATCTCCTCGGGCGGCGGCGGGTCGTCCGACAGCCGGTCGCGGGTGAGGCGGCCCGCGCCGAGCGGCAGCGAGATCGCGACGTCGGGCTCCTCGTCCAGCCCGGTGGCGATCTCCAGCGAGCCGCCGCCGATGTCCACGACGAGCAGCCGTCCCGACGACCAGCCGAACCAGCGGCGCACGGCGAGGAACGTCCGCCGCGCCTCGTCCGGCCCGGACAGGACGCGGATGTCGACCCCGGCGGCGGCGCGGACGCGTTCGAGCACCTCCTCGCCGTTCACCGCCTCGCGGACGGCCGAGGTGGCGAAGGCGACGACGTTCTCGACGCCCTTGTCCTCGGCGATCTGGAGCGCCTCGCCGACGAAGGCGCACAGCAGGTCCTCGCCCTCGGCGGTGAGCCGGTCGCCCTCGTCGAGATGGGCGGTGAGGCTGAGTTCCGCCTTGTGGGAGAAGGCCGGAAGGGGACGGGCGCCCCGGTGGGCGTCCACCACCAGGAGATGCACCGTGTTCGAGCCCACGTCCAGCACACCGAGTCGCATGGAGAGGACGCTACCGAATCACACACTGTGACGGTTCCACGCACGGTCTTTACCCTGTCGCGACCCTGCGAAAAGCAACGCTTGGGACAACACTGCCCGAACATCAGGTGACGTGACCCACAGACCGCCGGTTCACTGCGTTGGAGGAACGCACGAAGCTCCGACCAGCGCGAACCCGGTTTTGTCCGGACGAACCAACGGCGTGGCCTTGGTAACAAGCCCGCAAAAGAGCTGGCATCAGGCAGCAACGTCCCCTTCCTACCTTCGGCCGCAGGCCGGTCGCTTCGTCACGGGCGGAACGCGTCCACGACCGGCAGCGGAACGAAGATCGGAGACCCATGAGCCACCTCGACCGCCGTACCGTCCTCGTCCGCGGCCTCCAGGCCGGGGGGCTGGCGCTGGCCGGCCCGCTCCTCGCCGCGTGCGGCGACGACGAGCCGTCCGGGGGCGGCTCGGGCCACGGGACGGCCGGGATCCGCCTGGCGTGGATCAAGAACGTGGAGTTCGCCGGGGAGTACCTCGCCGACGCCAACGGCCACTACAAGGCCGAAGGCTTCTCGAAGGTCGACCTCATCACCGGCGGCCCGAACGCGACCCCGGCCGAGACCGACGTCGTCACCGGCAAGGCGTTCGTGGGGCTCAGCTCGCCCGACCGGGTCGGCGCGGCCATCGCCCAGGGCGCCCCCCTGAAGATCATCGCCACCCAGTACCAGAAGAACCCGTTCGCGATCACGTCGATGGCGAAGAACCCGATCCGGACGCCGCAGGACCTGATCGGCAAGAAGATCGGCGTCCAGGCCACCAACGAGGCCGTCTGGACCGCCTTCCTCAAGGCCGCGAAGATCGACCCGAAGCAGGTCACGAAGGTCCCCGTCCAGTTCGACCCGCTGCCGCTCACCACCGGGACCGTGGACGGCTGGATGAGCTACGTGACCAACGAGCCGAACGTCCTCAAGCTCAAGGGCTTCAAGACCGCGACCATGATGTTCGCCGACCACGCCTATCCCCTGGTCGGCGAGTCCTACATCGCGACGACCGAGGCGATCAAGAAGGACCGCGCCAAGCTCAAGGCGCTGCTCCGCGCCGAGGTCAAGGGCTGGAAGGACAGCCTCAAGGACCCGGCGGCGGGGGCGAAGCTCGCCGTCACGACGTACGGCAAGGGGCTCGGGCTGGAGGTGAAGGAGCAGACGCTCGAATCCGCGACCCAGAACGGCCTGATCCTCACCGACGAGACGAAGAAGAACGGCCTCTTCACGATGTCGCCGCGCCTCGTCGCCGCCAACATCACGACGCTGAAGTACGCCGGGGTGGACATCACCGCCGACAAGCTGTTCGACCTCTCGATCATCGAGGAGATCTACAAGGAGGACCCGTCCCTTGTCTGACGTCACCTCCGCGCCCGCCCCGCGCACGGCCCCGGCGGAGGCCGCCGACGGCATCCGGCTCTCCGGCCTGCGCAAGGAGTTCCGGCTCGGCCGCCGGACGGTCACGGCGGTCGACGGCGTGGACCTGCGCACCCCGCGCGGCTCGTTCCTGTCGGTGCTCGGGCCGTCGGGCTGCGGCAAGTCGACCGTGCTGCGGATCCTCGCCGGGCTGGAGTCCCCGTCCGGCGGCGAGGCGCTGCTGCACGGCGAGTCGCCCGAGGTCGCGCGCCGCGCCCACCACCTCGGCATCGCGTTCCAGGACGCGGCGCTGCTGCCGTGGCGGACGGTCGCCGCGAACATCCGGCTGCCGCTGGAGGTCGCGGGGATCAAGCCGTCCCCCGGCCAGATCCAGGACCTGATCCGGCTCGTCGGGCTGGAGGGGTTCGAGAAGGCGCGGCCCGCGCAGCTCTCGGGCGGGATGCGCCAGCGCGTCGCCATCGCGCGGTCGCTGGTCGTCGAGCCGCGCGTGCTGCTGCTGGACGAGCCGTTCGGCGCGCTGGACGACCTCACCCGCCAGCGCCTCAACCTGGAACTCCAGCGGATCTGGTCCGAGCGCGCGACGACGACGCTGATGGTCACGCACGGCATCGCCGAGGCGGTGTTCCTGTCCGACGTCGTCGCGGTGATGAGCGCCCGGCCCGGCCGCGTCCTCGCGCTGGTGGAGGTCGGGCTGCCGCGTCCGCGCACGCCCGCGATGCTCCGGACGCCGGAGTTCCACGCGATCCAGGACCGGCTGTCGGAGATGCTGTTCGGCGAGGAGGGGGGCCGGTGACCGCGCTGTCCGCCCGTCGCATCGCGGTGCCGGGCTGGGCGGGACCGGCCGCCGGAATCGCCGCGGTCCTGGCCTGCTGGGAAGTCCTCGCCCTGACGGTGTTCGCGGGCGGCCACGCCGTCCCGACCCCGCAGGGCGTGCTGCGGACGCTGGCCGACGACGGCTGGTCGTTCTACGGGCCGCACCTGCGCGGGACGGGCGGCGAGGCGCTGCGCGGCTTCCTGTGGGGCAACGCGATCGCGACGGCGCTGGCGCTGCTGGTCGTGCTCGTCCCGCCGCTGGAGCGGGTCGTGACGCAGCTCGCCGTCGCCAGCTACTGCCTGCCGATCATCGCGGTCGGGCCGATCCTCACGGTCGTGTTCGACGGCGACACCCCGATGGTGGCGCTGTCGGCGCTGTCGGTGGTGTTCACGACGCTGATCGGGATGCTGGCCGGGCTGCGCGCCGCCGACCCGGCCGGGCTCGACCTCGTCCGCGCCTACGGGGGCGGACGGTGGGCGATGCTGCGCCGCGTCCGGTTCGCCGCCGCGCTCCCGGCCGCGTTCACCGCGCTGAAGATCTCCGCCCCGGCGGCGGTGCTCGGCGCGATCATCGGCGAGTTCATGGGCCGCGTCCCGGCCGGGCTGGGCCTGGCGATGATCGTGGCGCAGCAGCAGCTCGACGTGGAGCGGACGTGGGGCGTCGCGATCGTGTCCGGCGCGCTCGCGGGCGTGGCGTACGCGGGCATCGCGCTGGCCGGACGGCTCGTCACGCCGTGGGCGCCGCGCGGGGAGGGCCGGTGAGCGCGGCGGCTCGGCGGCTCGGGACGACCCTGCTGTCGCTGGTGCTGTCGCTCGGCCTGGTCGCGGCGGGCTGGACGCTGTTCCTGAAGATCCTGAACGTCAACCCGCTCGTCGCCAAGAGCCCGGCGGACGTGTGGACCTACCTGGCCGGCGGCCCGGACGCGGGCGCGCACCGCTCCACGGTCTGGTCGGGCCTGTGGGTGACGCTGCGCGACGCGGGCGCGGGCCTGGTCGCGGGCCTGGCCGCCGCGGCGGTGGTCGCGGTGGCGTTCGTGCTGTGGCGGACGGCCGAGCGGTCGTTCATGCCGATCGCGATGGTCGTCCGGTCGGTGCCGCTGGTCGCGATGACCCCGGTGATCACCCTGATCTTCGGGCGGGACCTGCTCGCGACCACGGTGATCAGCGGGATCGTCGTGTTCTTCCCGGCGCTCGTGAACGTGGTGTTCGGGCTGCGGTCGGCGTCCGCGGAGGCCGCCGACCTGGTGCGCGCCTACGGGGGCTCGTCGTGGACGACGATGCGCAAGGTGCTCGTCCCGAGCGCGCTGCCCGCGTTCTTCGCGTCCGCGCGGATCTCGGTGCCGGGCTCGCTGATCGGGGCGCTGCTGGCCGAGTGGCTGGCGACCGGGAAGGGCCTCGGCTACGCGATGCTGACGGCGGGCAGCTCGTTCCGCTACGACGAGCTGTGGGCGAGCGTCGTCGCGGTGACGCTGGCGTCGCTGGCCGCGTACGCGCTGGTCGGGGTGGCGGAGGCGGCGGTGCTGGCCCGGTACGCGCCGCGCGACCGCTAGTGCGCGAGGGCGCCGCGTCCGGTGGGGGTGTGCAGGCCCTCGCGGGCGGGGCGCCCGCAGTGCGCGCAGACGACCTCGGCCGTCAGCGTCTCCCCACAGGAATGGACGAACCGGACGGGCGGATCGTCCGGGTTGAGGTACTTGTCGCCCCACTTCATCAGCGCGATCAGGACGTCGTTCAGCTCGTGCCCCGGCTCGGTGAGGTGGTACTCGTAGCGCGGCGGGTGCTCGCTGTAACGGCGGCGGCGCAGGATGCCCGCGTCCTCCAGCTTGCGCAGCCGCGCGGTGAGGATGTCGCGGGACGCCCCGGTGTTGCGGACGATCTGGTCGAACCGGTGGAACCCGTGACTGATCTCCCGGACGGCGAGCAGCGACCAGCGCTCGCCGACGAGGTCCAGTGCGTCGGCGACCGAGCACTCCCGGGGAAGCCGTTCCGCCATGCCGTCCATCCTAGGCGGGCGGACGGCGGGGGTCCCGCCGTCCGCCCCGTGATCAGAGCCGTTCGAGGAGCGTCGCGTTGGCGAGGCCGCCCGCCTCGCACATCGTCTGGAGGCCGTAGCGGGCGCCCCGGTCCTCCAGCAGGTGGACGAGCGTCGTCATGATCCGCGCGCCGCTGCCGCCGAGCGGGTGGCCGATGGCGATGGCGCCGCCGCGCGCGTTGAGCCTGGCGTCCGGGACGCCGGTCTCGCGCTGCCAGGCCAGCACGACGGGCGAGAACGCCTCGTTCACCTCGAAGAGGTCGACGTCGTCGACGCCGAGCCCGGCGCGGTCGAGCACCTTGCGGGTCGCGGGGATGATCGCGGTGAGCATGTAGAGCGGGTCGTCCCCGGCGACGGCGAAGGAGTGGAACCGCGCGCGGGGCCGCAGCCCGAGGCGCCGCGCCGTGTCCGCCTCCATGATGAGCAGGGCGGCGGCGCCGTCGTTGATCGGGGACGCGTTGCCCGCCGTGATGTTCCAGCCGATCTGCGGGAAGCGCTCCTCCATCGCCGGGTCGTAGTAGGCGGGCTTGAGCCCGGCCAGGACCTCGGCGGTGGTGCCCGGACGGATCGTCTCGTCGCGCTGCCCCGGCCAGGCGACCTCGCGGTCGAACTCCCCGGCGTCCCACGCGGCGGCGGCCTTGCGGTGGGACTCGACGGCGAACGCGTCCAGTTCCTCGCGCTCCAGCTTCCAGCGCGCGGCGATCAGCTCGGCGCTGATGCCCTGCCCGATGAGGCCGCCGGGGTAGCGGGCGTTGAGCGCGGGGCCGAACGGGTCGCTGCCGGGCAGGACGGACGAGCCCATCGGCACCCGCGACATCGACTCGACGCCGCACGCGACCACGATGTCGTACGCCCCGGAGATGACGCCCTGCGCGGCGAAGTGCGCGGCCTGCTGGGACGAGCCGCACTGCCGGTCCACGGTCGTGGCGGGCACGCTCTCCGGCCAGCCCGCCGCGAGGACGGCGTTGCGGGTGATGTTGAGCGACTGGTCCCCGGCCTGGGTGACGCAGCCGCCGATGACGTCGTCCACGAGCGCCGGGTCGATGCCCGTCCGCTCGACCAGGACGTTGAGCGTGCGCGCGAGCAGGTCCACCGGGTGCTCCTCGTGCAGCGCCCCGGTCGGCTTGCCCTTGGCGACGGGGGTCCGCACGGCCTCGACGATCACCGCGTCCCGCATGGCTCCTCCTAGGTTGGAAAATCCAACTGACTACGTCCACTGTGCCGCGCCGAGTTGGGAAACGCAACTCACCGGTAACGTGCGGGTCGTCACACGGACCCGGCTACCGTGGCGGGCGTGATCGAAGGAGACGCCGCTGTCTGGCGCGTGCCGCCCGCGCACACCGTGCTGAAGTTCGCCGGGGCGGCGGCCGTCGCCCTGGTCGCCGTGTTCGCCCACGACACGGCGGGATCGCTGCTGGCCGGGGTCGCGGCGGCCGGGCTCGCCGCGCTCGCGCTGCGCGACGTCCTCGCGCCCGAGCGGCTGCGCGCGGACGCGGCCGGCGTGACGGTCGTCGCGGGCTTCGCCGGACGCCGCCGCGTCGCCTGGCCCGAGATCACCGGCATCGAGGTGGACGAGCGGCGCCGCGCCCTCGTCCGCAGCCGCCTGCTGGAGATCCGCACCGAGGACGACCTGCACCTGCTCAGCGCCTACGACCTCGGCGCGGACGTCGCCGACGTCGCCGGGGAACTGGACCGGCTGCGCGCGGCGGCTCAGCCGGGGAGCGCGTCCTCCGCCGACGGGTAGGACGCCTGCGCGCCCGGCGACCGGACCGCCGCCGCGCCCACCCGCACCGCGAACCGCGCCGCGTCCACGACGCCGTCCCCCCGCGCGAGCCGCAGGCAGAGGGCGGCGGTGAACGCGTCGCCCGCGCCGGTGGTGTCCACGGCCTCGACGGGAGGCGCCGGGACGAACGTCTCGCCGGTCTCGTCCGCGACGCACGCCCCGTCCGCGCCGAGCGTGACGACCACCGCGCGGGGCCCGAGCGCGAGCAGCGCGGCGGGCGTGCGGGCGGCGCCGGGCAGCAGCAGCCCGGCCTCGTGCTCGTTGACGACCAGCACGTCGCACAGCCCGAGCAGCGCGGTGCTCGCTGCCGGGACCGGGGACAGGTTCAGGACCGTCCGGACGCCCGCGTCGGTCGCCGCGCGGGCGGCGGCCAGCACCGTCTCGACCGGGATCTCCGTCTGCAGCGACACGACCCGCGCCCCGGCCAGGAACGCCGGGTCGACGTCGGCGGGGGTGAGCCGGGCGTTGGCGCCGGGCGCGACGATGATGCTGTTCTCCCCGTCCGGCCCGACGGCGATGAACGCGACGCCGGTCGGCGCCGGGGTCGTCAGCAGCGCGCGGGTGTCGACGCCCACGAGCGCGAGGGCGTCGCGCAGCAGCTCGCCGTACCCGTCGTCGCCGACGCGGCCGAGCAGCGCGACGCGTCCGCCGAGCAGCGCCGCCGCGACCGCCTGGTTCGCGCCCTTTCCGCCGGGGTGGGTGTCGAAGTCCGAGCCGAGCACGGTCTCCCCCGGCCCCGGCCGCCGCTCCACCCGGACCACCAGGTCGGCGTTCGCGGAACCGACCACGACGACCTCGTGCCCCGTCCCGTCAGCCACCCGCGTCTCCTTCGTCCGGTTCGGGCACCAGGTCGGCGAGGTCGACGGCCGTCGCCAGATCGGCCACGGTCGCGTGGTAGCCGCGGCCGACGAGCGCGCCGCGCGCCGTGACGAGGAACGCGTCCCGGACGTCCGGCGGGACGCCCGCGTGCGACGCCCAGATCCGGTGCGCGCCCGTCAGCCGCACCGCCGCCACCCGGACGCCGTGCGGTCCGGACCACCGTGCCGCCTTCATGATCATCACACTACGCCCGCTGACCTGCGCCGGGATCACGGGGTCAGGCCGCGCGCCGCCGCCGCGACGGCCAGGAACAGCTCCGTGCAGTCGTCCAGGAGCGCGTCGTCGGGGGCGGGGTCGTCCAGCCAGGCGGTGAGCGTCTCGGCGAACGCGCCGACGAGGAAGCGGGCGGCGAACTCGCGCTGCCGCGCCGTCACGCCCGCGCCGAGCCGTTCGCCGACGAGCCCCGCGATACGCCGTCCGGCCGCCAGCCGGCGCGCGGCGAGCGGCGGGCTCGCGAGCGCGAGGGCGAGCACGACGCGGCCCTTGCGCGGGTCGTCGCCGAGCAGGGCGATGACGCTGCCGAGCGCGGCGCGCACCCGGCCGCGCGGGTCGGCCGGCGCGGCGGCGAGGGCGGCGTGGCCGCGCGCGACCATCTCGTCCACGACGGCGTCGAACACGGCCCCGGTGAGCGCGTCGATGTCGGGGAAGCTCTCATAGAAGTAGCGGGGCGTCAGCCGGGCGGCCTCGCACACCTTGCGCACGGTCGCGGCCTGGAGGCCGCCGGTGCCGAGCAGGTCCAGCCCGGCCGCGAGGAGCCGGGCGCGCCGCTCGGCCTCGCGGTCGGCGGCCCCGACTCCGCCGTAGGTGCGCACGGCAGCCATCTTGACACAGGTGTTTCCTGATCGTTTAATTCTGACAACGACCGTGTTCAGAATGGGGACGTCATGCGGGAGTCCCGTGCCGTCGACGACGCGCTGACCTGGTTCGCGCTGAACGCCGCGACCGCGAACGTCGTCATGCAGCTCGCCCGGCTGCCCGTCGGGCACGGCGTCGCCGCGAGCCGCGTCCCGAGCGGACGCGCCGACCTGCACCCCGTCAAGCGGCTGCGCACGACGCTCAGCTACATGGCGATCGCGTGGTGGGGCGACGCCGACGAACGGGAGGCGATGCGCCGCGAGGTCGACCGCTCGCACCGGCACGTCCACTCGCGTCCCGGCGACCCCGTCCGCTACAACGCCTTCGACCGCGACCTTCAACTCTGGGTCGCGGCGTGCCTGTACCAGGGGACGGTCGACGTCCTGGCCGCGCTGCGCCGCGACACCGATCTGGACGCCGTCTACGCCCACGCGTCCCGGCTGGCCACCACCCTCCAGGTGCCCGCCGACCGGTGGCCCGCCGACCGCGCCGCCTTCGCCGTCTACTGGGACGGCGCCGTGCGCGAGATCGAGACCGACGCCGTCACCCGCGCCTACCTGCGCGACCTGATCGCCCTGCGCGGCCTCCCCCGGCCCGTCCGCCGCGCGGCGGGCCCGTTCCACCGCTTCGTGACCACCGGCTTCCTCCCGCCGGCGTTCCGCGCCGAACTGGACCTCGACTGGACCGCGTCCGACCAGCGGCGCTTCAACGCCCTCACCCGCGCCGCCGCCGTCACCGACCGCGCCCTGCCCCGCGCGGCCCGCCGCCTCCCCTGGAACCTCTACCTGTGGGACGCGCGCCGCCGCATCCGCCGCGGCCGCCCGATCGTCTGAACGTCTGGGGGGAGGCGCGACGGGTTCGACGCGGCTCGGGCGACGGCGGAACCATCGCCGCGCCTCCCGCCCCACGGGGCGTGCCCGGCCTCGCGCGTCCTATGCCTCCGCCGCGCGTCACCGGCGCCGCGTCCCGCACGCTGCGTGACCGGACGGTTAGGCTGACGCCATGGTGACCTTGCGACGGGCGGCGGTCGCGGCCCTGGTCCTCGTGCCGCTGTCCTGCGGAACGTCCCCGGCGCGCGGCGACGGGACGGTCCGGTCCGGCGCGGAGTTCCAGCTCGCGCCCGGCGGGTCGGTCCGCGTCGCCGACGGCGCGACGACGCTGCGGTTCGACCGGGTCAGCGCCGACAGCCGGTGCCCGGAGGGCGTCCAGTGCGTCTGGGAGGGCGACGCCACCGTCGTCCTCACCGCGACCGAGCGCGGACGCGCCGCGCGGACGTTCGAGCTGCACACCGCCGCCGAGCCGTCGGCCGCGACGGTCGGCGCGCACCGGGTGCGGTTGACCGGCCTCGTGCCGGGCAAGCCGTCCGGGGGCCGGATCGCCCCCGGCGCCTACCGTGTCCGGCTCCGCCTGGATTGACGGAACCGGCGGTCGCGCCGGGCCGTCCCCTGGAAAGATGCTCGGTGACGGGCGGACGTGGAACGCTCCGCCCGACGGGGACGGGGAGAGCCGATGAGCACCGCACTGTTTCTGGTCCGGCACGGCCAGACGATCTGGCACGCCGAGAACCGCTACGCCGGAGTGAGCGACGTCGCGCTGACCGGCGTCGGCCGCGAGCAGGCCGAACGGCTCGGGGGGTGGGCGGCCGGCGCCAAGCTCGACGCCGTCTGGTGCTCCCCAATGAGCCGCACGCGCGTCACCGCCGAGCCCGCCGCCCGCGCGGCCGGCTGCGTCCCGCGCGTGGACGGCGAGCTGGCCGAGGTCGACTTCGGCGTCGCCGAGGGCCGCACGCTCGCCGAACTCCCGCCCGCGGCCGTCGCGGCGTTCCGCGCCGACCCGGTCGCCGGCGCGTTCGACGGCGCCGAGAACCCCCTGGACGCGGCGGCGCGCGGCGCGCGGGCGCTGCGCCGGATCGCCGCCGAGCACGACGACGGCCGCGTGCTCGTCGTGGCGCACAACACGCTGCTGCGGCTCGCCCTGTGCGAACTGCTCGGCATCGCGCCCGGACGGTACCGGACGGTCTTCCCCGCGCTGCGCAACTGCGCGCTGACCGAGATCCGCGTGGACGGCGACGCGACCGGCCTGCTCTCCTACAACCTCCCGGCCGCTTGACCGTCCACTGACCGTCCCCTGACGAGTCGAAGACCGAACCGGGGCGTTAGCATCATGGCCCTGTCCCGCCGGGCGCGGGATCGGTAAGGTGATCGGCGATTCGGGCGGACCGGCCGCACGGCCGGTTCCCGGCGCGTCGATCGCCTGTCAGCGTGGGAGTGTGGACGTGATGGGTCGGACGGACCCCTCACCGGGAGAGCTACCCGGTCACCTCCCGCTTGTCGGGCGCGAGGCCGCCGTGCGGGAACTCGACGCGGCCCTGGACGCGATCGGAGGCGGCGCGCCCCGGTTCGTCGCGCTCGCCGGGGAGCCCGGCGCGGGCAAGTCGCGGCTGCTGATCGAACTGTCGGAGGCGGGAACGTCCCGGCAGATGACCGTCCTCGCCGGACGGTCCGCCGAGTTCGAGCAGGAGATGCCGTTCGGCGCCGTCGTGGACGCCCTGGACGACCACCTCGAAGACCACGCCCCCGCCCTGCCCGCCTCCGCCACGGCCCTGCTCGCGACCGTGTTCCCCGCGCTCGCCGCCGCCCCCGGCGCGGGCCTCGGCGAGGCCGCGCCCGCGACGCCCGTCGGCCGCTACCACCTGTACCGGTCCGTGCGGCACCTGCTGGAGCAGCTCGCCGGCGGACGCGGGCTCGTGCTGATCCTCGACGACGTCCACTGGGCCGACGACGCCACGATCGAACTGCTCGACCATCTCGTCCGGCACCCCCCGCGCGGCCGGGTGCTCGTCGCGCTGGCGTACCGGCCCGCGCAGGCGTCGCCGCGCCTGGCGGGGCTCGTGCAGGCGGCCGTCGGCGGCGCGACCGGACGGTCCATCACCGTCGGCCCGCTCAGCCAGGCCGAGGTCACGCGGCTGCTCGGCGCGTGGGTGCCCGCGCAGCGCTGCGCCGAGCTGTACCGGCTGAGCGGCGGCAACCCGTTCTACCTGGAGGCGCTGGCGCGCAGCCGCGAGCCGCTGGCGATCGGGGGCCGCGAGGGCGACCTGCCGCCCGCCGTGGGCGCCGCGCTGCGGCTGGAGCTGAGCGGCCTGCCCGACCGCGCGCTGCTGGTCGCCCAGGGCGCGGCGGTCGCGTCCGACGAGTTCTCCGCGCAGCTCGCCGCGGCGGCGGCCGACGTGCCCGAGGACGCGGCGCTCGCCGCGCTGGACGAGCTGACCGCCCGCGACCTGGTCCGCGCCGGGACGGGCGGGTTCCGCTTCCGGCACCCGCTGGTGCGGCACGCGGTGTACGCGTCGGCGGCGGCGGGCTGGCGGCTGGCCGCGCACCGCCGCATCGCGGCGCACCTGGCCGCGCTCGGCGCGCCCGCCGCGCAGCGCGCCCGGCACGTCGAGCGGGCCGGGCGGATGGGCGACGCGGACGCGGTCCGGACGCTCGTCGCGGCGTCCCGGGCGTTCACCGCGCAGGCCCCCGCGACGGCGGCGCGCTGGCTGCGGGCGGCGCTGCGGCTGATGCCCGAGGACCCGGCCGCCGAACCCGCCGGGCCGGACGTCCCGTCCCGCCTGGACCTGCTGCTGGAGCTGGCGACGGTCGAGTCGGTCGCCGGGCACCTCACGGCGGGCCGCGAGACCGCCCGGACGCTGCTGCGGCTGCTGCCCGCCGACGCCCACGACCAGCGGGCCCGCGCGGCGCGGTTCTGCGCGCTGATGGAACGGCTGCTCGGCCGTCCCGACGAGGCGCGGGCGCTGCTGCTGGACGAGCTGCGCCGCCTCCCCGACCCGCGCTCGCCCGTCGCGGTCCCGCTGCGGCTGCGGCTCGTCGCCGAGAGCCTGTTCCGGGGCGACTTCAAGGCGGGCCTGGCCGTCCTGTCGGCGATGGAGGAGAACTCCGCCGACGGCTGGAACCACGGGACGACGCTGGCGATCAGCGTCCTGCGGCCGATGGCGTCCCACATCGCGGGGCAGACCGCCGAGGCGCTGGCGGCGGTGGAGGCCGTGGACCGGCTCGTCGCCGAGGCGTCCGACGCGCTGCTCGCCGAGTGGCTCGACGCGATCGCCTGGCTGTGCTGGGCGGAGCAGATGATGGGACGGTTCGAGACCGCCCGCCGCCACTTCGAGCGAGCGGTGAACGTGGCGCGTTCCACGGGACAGACCTACATCCTCAGCAGCCTGCTGTCCGGGCTGGCGCAGACCTACACCGTCCTCGGCCTGCTGCGGGAGGCCGGCGCCGCCGCCGAGGAGGCCGCCGAGAACGCGCGGCTGCTCGGCGCGGGCCAGCAGCTCACGATGGCGCTCAGCCAGCAGTCGCTCATCGCGGGCCTGACCGGGTCGCCGCGCGAGGCGCTGGAGCTGGCCGAGGAGGCCGGGGCGATCTCGGCGCGCAGCGGCGAGTGGCAGGGCGCGCACGCCCGGTACGCGCGGGCGCGGGCGCTGCTGGACCTCGGCCGCACCGACGAGGGGACGCGCGCGACCGTCGAGGCGTGCGGCGGCTTCGAGCCGCCCGCCCTGCTGGACCCGAGCACGATGCTCGGCTGCTGCGAGATGCTGGCCGGCGTCGCGGCGCAGCGCGAGCGCGCCGACGAGGCCCGGACCTGGGCCGACCGCGCCGACCACCTCGCCCACCCCGACCTCGGCTACCACCAGGGCCTGCGGGCGCTGGCGCGGTCGCACGGGCTGCTGGCGCGCGACCCGGCGGGCGCGGCGGCGCAGGCGCGGCGGGCCGTGGACCTGCTCACCGGCTGCGGCGCGCGGCTGGCGGCGGGCCGGGCGCGGCTCGCGGCCGGGATCGCGGCGGGCCGCGCGGGCGACGCCGACGCCGCGCAAACGGACCTGCGTGCGGCGGCGGACGAGTTCGGCGCGTGCGCGGTCCCGGCGCTCCAGGCGCTCGCCGACCAGGAGCTGCGCCGCCGCAGCGGCCCGGCCGGACGGCGTGAGCGCGGCGGGAAGGGCCCGCTGTCGCCGCGCGAGTCGGAGGTCGCGGCGCTCGTCGCCGACGGCCACACCAACCAGCAGATCGCCGACAAGCTGTTCATCAGCATCCGGACGGTGGAGACCCACCTGTCCAACATCTTCACCAAAC
Source organism: Actinomadura rubteroloni (assembly GCF_002911665.1). Lineage (NCBI taxonomy): Bacteria > Bacillati > Actinomycetota > Actinomycetes > Streptosporangiales > Thermomonosporaceae > Actinomadura > Actinomadura rubteroloni. Next base: position 385,399 of record NZ_MTBP01000003.1, on the reverse strand, counting down.
TCGGGGTGACGTCCCGCGTGACGCTCGTTCGGGCGCTCGCGGATCTTCCGCGACCCGAATGACGCGCAACAGATCGGCTTCGGCGCGCGTCTCACTCTCGGGGCCGTCTCCGCAGAGACCCGCACCGCGCTCGTAGGGCGACTACGTAGCGGCCCGCACCCACAAGTCAGGGTTTCCCACGATGGTGCGCCGGCCGCCCCGGACGGCATCGTTGGTCCCGCCATCGCGGAGGTGAGAGATGAGACGTCGGATCGCGCGCTACACCCACGAAGGGGTGCGGGACGCCGAGATCGCGGTGCACCCGTTCTCCACGGACGACGGCCTCGGTCTCACCCTCACCCGGTTCCACCGGTCCGACTGCGACGACGTCGTGCTCCTCCTGCACGGCCTGCCGGCCTCCAGCGACATGTTCTACATGCCCGAGCACGGCAACCTCGTAAACTTCCTGCTGGACCACGGGCACACCGACGTCTGGGCGCTCGACTTCCGGATGAGCAACCGGCTGCCCTACAACGGCGAGTCCCACGCGTTCAGCCTCGACGACATCGCCCTGTATGACCACCCGGCCGCGCTCGCGGAACTGCGCCGCCACGTCGGGGACCGCCGCGTCCACGTCATCGGGCAGTGCCTCGGCTCGGTGTCGTTCTTCATGAGCATGGCCGCCGGGCTGGCGCAGGGCGTGACGAGCGTCGTGTCCAACAGCGTGTCGCTGGTGACGCGGGTGCCGTCCTGGTCGCGGCTCAAGCTCCGGTTCGGCCCGCCGGTGGTGGAGTACGGGCTCGGGACGTCCGTCCTGAGCGCCTACGCCAACACCGCCCGGTTCCTGGACCGCAACTGGGCGCTCTCGCGGCTGGTGTCGCTGTTCCACCACGAGTGCCGCAACCGCGACTGCCACATGGTCAGTTTCATGTGGGGCAGCGGACGGCCCGCGATGTTCTACGACCACGACAGCCTCGCCCCCGAGACGCACGAGCGCTGGGCGGACCTGTTCCCGGTGACGGGCCTCAGCTACTACCGGCACATCCACAAGATGGTCGAGGCGGGCCACGCGGTGAAGAACCGTCCCGGCGATGCGGCGTACCGGGCGCTGCCCGACGACTACCTGTCCGCCGCGGGCGACCGGCTGCCGCCGTGCCTGTTCCTCACCGGCGACCACAACCGCGTCTTCACCGACTCCAACATCGTCGCGCACCGCCTCCTCGACCGGCGGACGCCGGGACGGCACACGCTCAAGATCCTCCCGAGGTACTCGCACGTGGACCCGATCGTCGGACGGCACGCCGACCGCGACGTGTTCCCGGTGATGCTGGAGCATCTTCGCGCGCACGGCCGGGAACGGCAGGCGGTCTGATGGAGCGCGTGGACGCCGTCGTCATCGGCTCGGGGTTCGGTGGCTCGGTCGCCGCGTACCGGCTCGCCGCGGCCGGACGGTCGGTGGTGCTGCTGGAGCGGGGCCGTCCGTACCCGCCGGGCAGCTTCCCGCGGTCCCCCTCCGACATGGGCCGCGCGTTCTGGGACCCCGACGCCAAGCTGTACGGCATGTACGACGTGTGGCGGTTCAAGGGCTGCGACTCGGTCGTGTCGAGCGGCCTCGGCGGCGGGTCGCTGATCTACGCGAACGTCCTGCTGCGCAAGGACGAGCGGTGGTTCGTCCACGACCAGCCCCTCGCCGACGGCGGCGGCTACGAATCGTGGCCGGTGAGCCGCGCCGACCTGGATCCGCACTACGACGTGGTCGAGAAGATGCTCGACCCGGCGCCGTACCCGTTCGACCGTCCGGGCTACACCGACACGCCGAAGACGCACGCGATGCAGGACGCGGCGGCGTCGCTCGGCCTGGACTTCTCGCTGCCGCCGCTCGCGGTGCGGTTCGCCGACCGTCCGGGCGCGGCCCCGGCGCGCGGGCTGCCGCTCGCCGCGGCGCCGTACGGGAACGTCCACGGCGCGACGCGGCGGAGCTGCACGCTGTGCGGCGAGTGCGACATCGGCTGCAACGAGGGCGCCAAGAACAGCCTGGACCACACCTACCTGTCGGCGGCCGGGCACCACGGCGCCGACCTGCGGACGCTGCACGAGGTCAAGGGCATCCGGCCGCTGGACGGCGGCGGGTACGCGGTGGACTACGTCCGCCACGACCCCGACGACCCGGCGGCGCGCCCGGTGCCCGGGAAGATCGCCTGCGACCGGCTGGTGCTGGCCGCCGGGGCCTACGGGACGACGTTCCTGCTGCTGCGGTCGCGGGCGGCGCTGCGCGGCCTCAGCGATGCGCTCGGCACGCGGTTCTGCGGCAACGGCGACCTGCTGACGTTCCTGCTGCGCGCCAAGGACCGCGAGCGGGTCCGGCCGCTGGACGCCAGCCACGGCCCGGTGATCACCAGCGCGATCCGGCTGCCCGACGAGCTGGACGAGGCCCCGAGCGGCCCGCCCGGCGCGCGCGGCGCCTACATCCAGGACGGCGGCTACCCGTCGTTCGTGGACTGGATGGTGCAGCCGTTCGACGTGCCCGGCGAGATCGAGCGGGCCATGCGGTACCTGTGGGACCGCTTCACCGACTTCTTCGCCAAGGCGCCCGACACGAACCTGTCCGCCGAGCTGGCCGAGCTGATCGGCAACGGCGCGCTGTCGATCAGCTCGCTGCCGCTGCTCGGCATGGGCCGCGACACCGCCGACGGGCGGCTGCGGCTCGACCACGGACGTCTCGTCGCGGACTGGACCACCGCGTCGAGCGAGGCGCACTTCGAGCGGGTGCGCCGGACGATGCGCCGGATGGCCGACGTCCTCGGCGCCGAGTACGCCGACAACCCGATGTGGTTCCGCAAGCGGGTGATCACCGCGCATCCGCTCGGCGGGGCCCCGATGGGCGCGCACGCCGGCGACGGCGTGTGCGACTCCTTCGGCGAGGTGTTCGGCCATCCGGGGCTGTTCGTGGCCGACGGGTCGGCGATGCCCGGCCCGGTCGGCGCGAACCCGTCGCTCACCATCGCGGCGTTCGCCGACCGGATGAGCACACGGCTCCTGGAGGGCCTTTCCACGACTTCTTCCGCGAGCAGTGCCACGCCGGTGGCCGCGGGGGCCGGGCCGGTCGATGCGACCGGCCCGAACGGCGGGGCACCAGGGGACGCGACGTACGGCCCGGTCACGGGGCCGTCCCAGGGGACCGGGCGGCCCGAGTCCGGCGGGACCGGCCGTACGTCGCTCTCGTTCACCGAGGACATGACGGGGCATGTCGCGTTCGGTGCGCGGGATCCGGCCGCCGGCGACGGGGCCGCCGACCGGGTCCCGGCGGCGTTCCGGCTCACGATCACGGCCGCGGACGTGGACCGGTTCGTCGCCGAGCCCGGCCACACGGCGCGTGCCGAAGGCTGGGTGCGGATCGGCGAGGGCGGCCGGCGGCCGGTCGAGTCGGGGGTGTTCAACCTGTTCGTCCCCGGGGACGCGCCGGACCGCCGCGAGATGCGGTACCGGCTGCACTTCACCGGCGACGACGGGCGCCCGCTGACGCTCGTGGGCCGCAAGGACGTCCGGCCCGGTCCGCCGACGCGGATCTGGACGGACACCTCGACGCTCTACACCCGGATCCTGTCCGGGCACGTCGAGGACGGCGACGACGCGCCCTGCGCCGCCGCCGGCGTCCTGACCATCAGGCCGGGCGACTTCGCCCGCCAGCTCACCACCTTCCGGACGGTGGGCCCGGGCGGCGTGAAGGCGCTCGTGGAGTTCGGCCGCTTCTTCGCGGGCGAGCTGTGGGAGGTGTACGGCCCCGACCTCTGCTGAAACCGGGGCCCCAAGAACGCGTGGAGCCAGAGAACTGCGGGGTGCTCTGGCTCCACGCCCCTCGCCGCCGGGCGGGACGAGAGAACTGCGGGGTGCTCTCGTCCCTCCCGGCGGTGTCGCTTTCCCGGGGTCAGGCGAGGACGGGGAAGCCGGGGATCCGCGCCGACGGGACGGGCGGGCCGGGCACGCCGTCCGCGCCGCGCGGACCGCGCAGCGGACCCGTCAGGACGTGCCCGCGGAACACCGCCCCCTTCGCCCGGACCCGGATCGGGTCGAAGTCGCGGGGCGGGAGGGCGCAGAACCCGGTGCGGACGACGTCCTCGAACAGCGAGTCCGACACCGCGTACGCCACGTCGCGCGCGGCGTCGTCGCGCAGCAGGCGGCGCAGCGGCGTGGAGTCCAGCAGGCGCTGCACGACGATCGGCGCGTCGCCCGCCGGGCCGAACGGCCCCGCGGTGAGCGTGCCGTGGTGCAGCGCGAGCCGGACGCGCAGCGCCCGCCGGTCGCCCCGGCCCTTGTTCAGCTCGGCGAGCGCCCGGCCGAACGCGATGACGAAGTCCCCGGCGACGGGCGCGGGGTCGGTGCCCTCGGGCAGCGTCGCCAGCTCGCCGTCGCCGCCGACCTGCTCGTCCCAGCGGGAGCGGTCGAGCCCGGTGCGCGCTGCGGCGGCGTCCAGCGCAGCGCACAGGTCGCTCTGGGCGCGGAGCTGCTCGCTCGTGCTGCGGCTGCTGTACGCCTGGATGTCCACCGCCAGCAGCAGACGGTAGGACAGCGGATGACCGGTCTGCGGTCGCATGCCGTTCACTGCCGATCGCCTCCATCTCGGGGTCAAGACGAGCCGTGTTGCCCTCATTCGCCCCACCGTCGGAACGAGTGTTGCCCGTGATGGAAGGCCGTCGCCGGAAGCCCGGTGCGTTCCCTCCGTCATCATGCTGCGCACTGCTGAACCTCAGACGCAGCAGGTCGACGTTCCGCCCCATAGGTAAGCAGAACATCGCAGACGAGTAAGCCGAATTTCTGCTCCGCGCACGGGATGGAACGGTCCGTCGCGGCCGTGCGCCGGGTCCGGGGACGAGACCGTAAACTTCGGGCGTGAGCGCTGCCCGATCGACACCGTCCCTGCTCCTGCCGGGGCTCCGCGACGTCTACGCCGCCTACGCGCGGGACGCCGAGCGCCTGCCCGCGCTGCCCGGCGCGCTGCAGGCCGAGGTCGCGGTGTCGGAACGGCTCGGCGCGCTGGAGGCCGCGGCGCCGCACCGGGCCGGCCGGCGGGCCGCGCTCGGCGACCTGATCACGAGCCTGCGCGCCGCCGGGACGTCCGGGGCGCGCGTGTTCCTGCTCGCGCTGGCCGCGATCGGCCCGGTGGAGGGACGGTCGGCCGCCGCGAAGGCCGCCGCGTCGCTGCCCGGCGTGGACGTCCCGGCCTGGGCCGCCGTCCTCGGGCAGGTCACGCCGGCCACCGTGTGGCTGATCCAGGAGGGGCCGCTGGACGGCGACCGCCTGGTCTGCGAGTTCCGCTACCCCGGCGGCGCGGACCTGCACGCGCTGGCCGTCCGGCTCGGCCACGGCGACACGCCGGCGGAGGTCGTGGTCGTCGGCGACGTGCCCGCGCTGATGAACGCGGCGCGCCAGGCGATGCAGGCGGAATTGTGCGTCGTGCAGCCGTACCCGGCCGCCGAGGTGGGGCGGCGGCTGCGGGCCGCGCTGGACCCGGACGGGACGTTCCCCGAGGACGCCTACGGGGCGCTCGCCGTCGCCCGGCAGCGCGCCGCCGCCCTCCCGGAGCGCTGAGCCGAGCGTGACCGAGTCCGGGGATCCGCGCCGCGCGCTCGCCCTGCTGTGGGGCCGTCCCGCCCCGCCCCGGCGCGGCCCGAAGCCCCGGCTGACCGTCGAGCGGATCGTCGCGGCGGCCGTCGCGGTCGCCGACGCCGACGGCCTGGACGCCCTGTCGATGCGGCGCGTCGGCGAAGATCTCGGCGTCTCCCCCATGACGCTCTACACCTACGTCCCGGGCAAGGCCGAGCTGCTGGACCTCATGTGGGACCGGGCGTGGGCGGGGCTCGTCCCGCCCGGCGCCGTGGGCTGGCGGGACGCGCTGGAGCACATCGCGCGCGAGCACTGGCGGTTCTACCACCGGCATCCGTGGCTGCTGGCGGCGGCGACGTCGCGTCCGCGTCTCGGGCCGCACACGCTGGACCGGTACGAGATCGCGCTCGCGGCGGTGGACGGCCTCGGCCTCACCGACGTCGAGATGGACGCGGTCGTCGCGCTGGTCGAGGGGTTCGCGGCGAGCGCGGCCCGCGCGTCGGTGGAGGCGCGGGCGGCCGAGCGCCGCACCGGGCGCACCGACCTGGAGTGGTGGGAGGCGACGGCGCCGGTCCTCGCCGAGCTGGTCGAGCCGGACCGGTACCCGCTGGCGACGCGGGTCGGGGCGGCCGCCGGGCAGGAGCACCAGGCCGCGTCCGACCCCGAGCACGCGTTCGCGTTCGGGCTCGCGCGCGTCCTGGACGGGATCGCCGCGCTCGTCGCCGCCCGGTCCTGATCAGCGGCGCGGCTTGGCGCGGCGCGTCGGGGGCTCGGCCGCCGGGTCCTCCGGCCAGGGGTGGCGCGGGTAGCGTCCGCGCAGGTCGGCGCGGACGGCCCGGTACCCCTCCCGCCAGAACGCCGCGAGGTCGGCGGTGACGGCGGCGGGCCGGCCCGCCGGGGACAGCAGGTGCACGACGAGCGGGACGCGGCCCCCGGCGAGCGCGGGCGCGGCGTCCCAGCCGAACAGCTCCTGGAGCCGGACGGCGAGGACGGGCCGGTCGCCGGAGTAGTCCACACGGACCCGGGACCCCGACGGGACCTGCACGCGTTCGGGCGCGAACTCCTCCAGCCGCGCCGCGCACTCCCACGGCACGAGGCCGCGCAGCGCCGCCGCGACGTCGACGCGCCGCAGGTCCGCGCGGCGGCGGGCGCCGGCGGCGGCGAGCCAGCCGGGGGCGCGGGCGAGCAGCGCGGCGTCGTCCACGGCGGGCCAGGGGTCGCCGAGCGCGGCGCGCAGGAAGGCGAAGCGCTCGCGCAGCGCGGTGGCGGCGGGCGTCCAGTCCAGGAGCGCGAGTCCCTCGGCGTCGAGCCCGTCGGCCAGCGCGGCGGCGACGCGCTCGGCGGGCGGGTCGGGCAGCGGACGCGCGGCGAGTTCGATCGCCCCGAGCCGTTCCACCCGGCGCGCCACGACGTCGCCGTCCCGCCAGACGACTTCGTCCTCGGTGGCGCGCAGCGGCGCGGCGGCCCGTTCGGCCGTGGCGGCGTCGATGGCGACGGCCAGCCGGATCCGCGCCGCCGCCGACCCGGCGGGCCGGTCGGCGACCGCGACGGCCAGCCACTCGGGCCTGGCGGCGGCGAGCGCGGAACCGGGCCCGAACGCCGCCCCGGTCCCGGACGCCATGAGGTGGTCGCGCCCCCGCAGCCGGGCGACACGTTCGGGAAACGCCAGCGCGACGACGAGCCCCGCCGCCACGTCCCCGGACACCGGCCGCCCCGCCACGTCCGTGGACCCCGCCGCCACGTCGCCGGGCGGCGGCTGGGCCGCCGACCCCGACCGCGAGCGCTCCAGCTTTCCCGCATTGTCCATGGGACCCGCCGGCGGCTGGGCCGACGGTCTCGGCCGCGAGCGCTCCAGCCGCCCCGACGGTTTCGGCAGGGAGCGCTCCAGGCGGCGTGCTTCGTCCGCCCAGCGGGCCGCCGGGCCGTCGCCGCCGCGCCGCAGCCGCCGCCACACGGCGGTCAGGTCGTCGCCCGCGTCCTGCGGGGGCTCGGACAGGAGCGCGACGATCTCGGCGGCGGTGCGGGCGCCGACGAGCGCGGCGCCGTCCAGCGCGGCGCGCGCCAGGCGGGGCGGGACGCCGAGCCGCGCCAGCTCCCGGCCGCGCGGGGTGACGCGGCCGTCCGGGCCGGTCGCGCCGAGCGCGGCGAGGACGGCGCGGGCGGCGGTGAGCGCGGCGGGCGGCGGCGGGTCGGGCAGCGCGAGCCCGGACGCGTCCGGGTCGCCCCAGCACGCGGCCTCCAGCGCGAACCCGGTGAGGTCGGCGAGCGCGATCTCCGGGCGCGGCCGGGCGGGCAGCCGCGCGTGCTCGGCCTCGCTCCAGCAGCGGTAGACGGCTCCGGGGGCCTCGCGTCCGGCGCGTCCGGCGCGCTGGTCGGCCGCCGCGCGCGACGCCCGGACGGTCGTCAGCGCACCGAGCCCCCGCGCGTGGTCGGTGCGCGGCTCGCGGGCCAGCCCGGCGTCCACGACGATCCGGACGCCCGGCACGGTCAGGCTCGACTCGGCGACCGACGTGGCGAGGACGACCCGGCGCCGCTCCCCCGGCGCGAGCACCGCGTCCTGCACGGCGGCGGGCGCCCGGCCGTGGACGCGCAGGACGTCGAACGGCCCGTCCAGCAGTGCCGCGACCCGCGCGATCTCCCCCGCGCCGGGCAGGAAGCACAGCACGTCGCCGTCGCGTTCGGCGAGCGCGCGGCGCACGGTCGCGGCGACGTGCGCGAGCAGCGCGGGGTCGGTGCGGGTGCCGTGCGGGGGCGCGACGGGGCGGTCCGGCGGGGCCCACACCGTCTCCACCGGGTGCGCGGCGGCCCGCGTCTCCACGACGGGCGCCGGTTCGCCGCCCGCGCCGAGCAGCCGCGCCCACGGGCCGGTGTCGGCGGTCGCCGAGGCCGCGACGAGCCGCAGCCCGGGACGCAGCGTCGCGCGGACGTCCAGCAGGAACGCCAGCGCGGTGTCGGCGTCCAGATGGCGTTCGTGGCACTCGTCCAGGATCACCGCGCCGACGCCGGGCAGGTCCGGTTCGTCCTGGAGCCGCCGCAGCAGCACGCCCGTCGTCACGACCTGCACGTGCGTGCCCGGTCTGTGCTCGCCCCGGACGGTCACGCCGATCCGCCCGCCGACGCGCTCCCCGAGCGTCCACGCCATCCGGCGCGCGGCGGCGCGGGCCGCGAGGCGGCGGGGCTCGGCGACGACGACCGTCCCGTCCACGGCGGGCGCGTCCCCGGCCAGCCCGGCGAGCGCGAGCGGGACGTGGGTCGTCTTGCCGGTGCCGGGCGGCGCGGCGAGCACGGCCGCGCCCGGCCCGGCCAGGGCGGCGCGCAGCGCGGGGACGGCCGCCCGCACCGGCAGGGTGTCGGGGCGCATCGTCCCAGTCTGGCGCCGGTCCGCGTCCGCGCCCGTCCGCCGCCCGGTGTGATAAAGACCACTCGCGAAAGGCGCGGTGATAATTGCACCGTGCCTTTCAAATTCACCGGCGACCTTCGCGAAGCGCACCTGCGTACCATGCCGGACCAGGCATGAGAAGTCCCGCAGGAGGGATATACCGGCCATGGCTGTTGCTTTTCCGCGCGTCGTGGCCCACCATCCGAGAGAGGGACGCAAAGCCGCGGGCATTGCCATAATCGTCGCCGTCGGAGCAGGTACACGAGAGGTCGGACGATGTTCGGAAGCTCCATCTATCTCAGGGACAGGGCCGCCTTCGCCGGAGGCACCCCGCAGGCCGTGTACGCGGAGCTCTGGCACCGGGGGCGGAAACGCCGCATCCGCAGCCGTGTAATTTACAGCGTTCTGGCGCTCGTTTTGTGCTGGGTCCTCCTGAACCCCTTTATCGGCGTCGCCGCGGGCGTCCTGGTTGCGGCCGTCGACTTCGGGTTCGCCTGGTACGGCTACCAGACGTCCAGTGTCTGGCGGCGCGGGCTGCGCGGCGACCGGCGCATGAACACGATCTTCAAGTACACGCTGGAGCGGCGCGGCCACCGGGTGCTGCACGGCCGGGTCGTCCCCGGGCACGGCACCGCCGACCAGATCGTCGTCGGGCCGGGCGGGGTCTGGCTCGTCCAGAACGACGCCTGGCACCCCGGCACCGAGATCACCGCCTACGGCGGGAAGCTGTTCATCGACGGGCGGACGCCGTCCAAGCTCGTCGGCGGCCTGCACGGCGCGGCCGAGCAGACCGCGCGGCTGCTGTCGGAGCGCACCGGCACCGAGGTCACGGTCACGCCGGTGCTGGCCGTCCACGGCGGACGGGTCAAGCGCCCGCCGCTCGTCGCCGACGGCATCACGTTCGCGCCGCCGCTGAAGATGCTGCGCTGGATCCGGTCCCACCCGACCGCCGAGCTGTCGCCCGAGGACGTCGAGACGATCGTCCGGGCGGCCGTCCACGTGCTCCCGATCGGAGGACGCACGATGACCTCGACCTGAGCCCCCGCGATCTCCGGAGGTTCCCGGCCGTCCCGAGCGGGCGCCTCCGGATGGTCCGGCCCCGCCGCCGTCAGCCGTTCCCGTCCGGCCGGACTTCCCGGCCCCCGTCCGTCCGGGCGGTGCGCCACAGCCACACCAGGCCGGCGACCGGCAGCACCAGCGGCACGAACCCGTACCCGCGACCGTAGCCCGACCACACGGTCGCGTCGGGGAAGGCGGCGGGGTCGGCCAGGCTCAGCGTCCCGACGGCCAGCACGCCGGCCAGTTCCACCGAGCAGGCCGCGACGGCGACGCGCCGGGACGCGCGCCCGCCGATCGCCAGCGCCGCCGTCGCCAGCACGTACACGACGGCCGCGAACGCCGACAGCACGTACGCCAGCGGCGCCTCGCCGAACTTCGTCGCGATCTGCACCGCCGCCCGCGCGCCCGCCGCCAGCGCGAAGATCCCGTAGACCGCGACCAGCAGCCGTCCCGGACCGCCGCCGGTCTCCCGCACCGTGTCAGACACCCGTCCCGTCCCAGATCTGCCGCATCCGCACCACCATCACCGCGATCGCGAGGCCCGCGACCACGATCACCCCCGGGCCCCACCGGCTGCGCTCCAGCACGCCCCAGCCCGCGCCCGCGGGCGGGATGACCAGCGCCGCGAGCAGATACCCGACGAACGTGGCGGTCCCGGACGGGCCGCCGTCGCCCGACAGCTTCACGAACCCCACGACCGCCTGCACGATGAGTGCGATCTCCAGCACGCCGAGCGCGGCGAGGTCGCCCCACCCCATCGGCCGGTTCCGCAGCGCGGTGACCGCGCTGAACGCGGCGGCCAGCAGCGCCACCACGATGACCACGGTGGAAAGGGCGTTCGACATAGGACGGCCAGACTACTACCGGCTGTAGAGGACGGCCGACCCGCCCGGCATGGCAGCATGTGGGACGTGAACGCGCTGGAGTGGCTGATCCTCGCCCGGCACGGCGAGAGCACCGGGAACGTCGCCTACCGCGCCGCGCACGCCGCCGGGGCCGACGAGAGCGGCATCGGCGAGCGCGACGCGGACATCCCGCTGTCGCCCGCGGGCCGCGCCCAGGCCGCCCGGCTCGGCGACCGGCTCGCCGCCCTCCCCTCGGACGAGCGGCCCGACCTCGCCCGCGTCTCCCCGTTCCTGCGCGCCCGCGACACGCTCGCGATCGCCCTCGACCGGGCCGGGCTCGCCCTCGACACCCGCGTGGACGAACGGCTCCGCGACCGCGACCAGGGCGTCTTCGAGGGGCTCACCGCGCACGGCGTCGAACACCGCCACCCCGAGGAGGCGGCGCGGCTGCGCAAGCTCGGCAAGTTCTACTACCGTCCGCCGGGCGGCGAGTGCTGGGCCGACCTGGTGCTGCGGCTACGCAGCTTCTACCGCGACCTGTCGCTGGACGCCCCCGGGCGGCGCGTGCTCGTCGTCGCGCACGACGCGGTGATCGTCACCTCCCGGTACATCGCCGAGGACCTCACCGAGGCCGAAGTGCTGGACGTCGAGCGCACGCCCGTCGAGAACGCCTCCATCAGCCGCTGGCGCAACGCCGGCGGACAGCTGCGGCCCGTCTGCTACAACGACTGCGACCACCTGTCCGGCGTCTGCTAGAACTCCTCGCGCAGCCGCTCGCCGCGCGCCGCGACCGCCGGACCGCGCGGGTCCCCCGGCGGCAGCGCCGCCGCCAGCCGCTCCACGACCTCGGCGTCCTGCGCGCCCTCGGCCGTCCGTGCGTACGTCCACAGCGCCTCGGCCGTGCCGCGCCGCAGCAGCAGGCCCCGCACCCGGACGGCCAGTTCGTCGCGCTCCTCCCGGATCGCGGGCGCGTCCGACGCGGGCAGCAGCGCACCGGCGTAGTGCCGCGCCGCGCCCGCCGCGTCGCCCGCGTCCAGGCACCGGCGCACCGCGAGCACGTCGGCGTCCACCGCGCACTCCAGCCGGTACGGGCGTCCCTCGACGACGCCGCCGAGCCGCGCCCGGAGCCGGTGCATCTCGGCGCGGACCGTCACCGGGCTGCCGTCCTCCCCGTACAGGCACAGCGCCAGCCGCTCCCCGCTCATCCCGCGCGGATGCAGCGCCAGCAGCGCCAGGATCTCGGCGTGCCGGGCCGACAGCGCGACGCGCCGGCCGTCCAGCCACGCCGCCGGACGCTCCGTGCCGAGCAGCGCCAGCGTCAGCAGCGGACGGTCCCGCGGCGGCGCGCCCGGCGCGTCTGGACGCAGCAGGAACGCCTCCCCCACCGGCTCGGCCTGTGCGCGCCGCCCGTCCGGCAGGACGATCCACGCGCCCGGCGCCGGGGCCGCCAGACGCCGTCCGCGCCACCGGCCGTGGCGGTCCGCCAGCACGCGGCCCGTCGCCGTCACCAGCAGGCCGGGCTCGCCGCGCAACGCCCGCAGATGCCGTCCGTAGGCGTCGCGGAGCCGTTCGTCGCGCACCCGCATCTCGGCGGCCAGGGCCGTCTCGGCCAGCCGCGCGACCGCGTCCACCAAGCGCACCGACGCCGGATGCAGCCGCTCCACCGTGTCGCTGACGTCCAGGCAGCCGACGAACTCGCCGCTGTCGGGATCGGTGACCGGCGCGCCCGCGCACGACCAGCGGTGCAGGACGTGGACGGCGTGCTCGGCCGCGAACACGTACTGCGGGCCGCCGGCCGCCAGCGCGGTGCCGATCCCGTTCGTCCCGATCGCCGACTCCGACCAGCGGAAGCCCTCGGCCAGCCCAATCGCGTCCGCCGCCCGCCGCAGCCGGCGCGGCCCCTCGGCCCACAGGACCGTTCCCTCGCCGTCGGTGACGACCATGAGCTGCGCGCCGTCGCCCGGCGCGCCGCCCAGCAGCTCGCGCAGCATCGGGACGTGCGCGGCCAGCGGATGGCCCGCCCGCACGCCCGCGACCTGCGCGTCGTCCAGCGCCGCCGGGGCCGCCGACGCCGCCGCGTCGACCCCGCCGCATCGCGACCGGCGCCACGACTCGGCGATCGCGGGCCGCACCGCCGCCCGGCCGCCGTCCTGGACGCGCGCGTGCGCGCTGTCCAGATGCGCGAGAAGCTCCTCCGGACGCGCGCACGCGTGCGGCGGGGGCACACCCGGATTCCTCGTTCGCCGCATCGTTCCCCCCGGGCGCGCCGGACATCGTCGTCCCGTCCGAGCATCGAGCGCCGCACCCGTCCGCGCAACCGGTTCACCCCAACCGATCTACCTGGCCTTTGCCACATTCGGTGAGCGATCGACCGCAACGTGCGTGCAACCTCGGCGTGCCTACCGTGCGAGTGCAGCCGCTTCGCACGTCTCGGGAGGGGAAGGCGTACGAAGCGGCCGCACCCCCGACGGGAGGACGATCATGTTGTGCCTGAGCTGCGGCCGGGTCCGTCCCGCGCTGAACCGCGACGACTACACGTCCGAACGAGCGCGCCTCATCACCCAGCACGGGCTGTGCGTGTGCAAGCCGCCACAACTGCCCCGCGACGCGCGTCGTTCATGACCCGTTTGCGTACCGTTCGCCTAAAGTTGGAGGAGGCCCACTCACGTCCGTGAAGGAGCATCATGCCAGTGATCTCGGGACTGGTCCGCAGGGTCGTCGTCGAAGCCGAGCGCCAGGTGCGCGGCGGCCTCGACCTCCTCACCCGGCTGGCCCGAGAACACGGCCCCGGCGCCGACGCGCTGCGAACGCTCCCCGCCCTGGACGCCCGCCTGGCGCGCCTGGAAGAGGCTTTGGGCCGCCAGGACGACAGCCTGCGCGCCCTGCGCGCCGACCTCGACGCCCTGGTGACCGACCTCAACCGCCGCCTCCTGCCCCGCATCGACGAGCGCATGGACGACACCGAACGCGACCTCGCCGCCCTCGCCACCGGCCTGATCCGCGCGGGCAAGGACGACTTCGGCCAGCAGTCCCGCCTGGAATCCCTGGACCGCCGCCTGGCCGACGTGCGCAACAAGGTCGTCCAGTTGGAGCAGCGCACGGGCCTCTGGCGCGAACTCCAAGCCACCCTGGCCCGGCTCGGCGACGACGTGGACCGGCTGCGCGGCCGTCTCGCCGACCCCGCGGACCCCGGCGGCCCCGGCGCGGCGACGGCCCCGCCCACGTCCGCCGCCTCCCCCACCACGCCCCCGCGCACCCCGTCCGAACCGCACCACGCCGCCACCGGCCCGACCGCCCAACGCCGAACCGCACGGGAACCCGCCGGGAACTGACCCCGCCCGACCCGTCGTCTGCGAAGCACCGGCCCAACACGCCGCGCCCCACCACACACCAGCCGATCGCCCAGCCCTCGCCCCTGGCCGAAACACCTCAGAGCCGGAACAACCGGCTACGACACGGCGTGCGGCCAGCACAGGCACGCCGCGCACGGACGGTCGGCGCACGGCCCCTCGATCCGGCGCGACACACAACGCCAACCGCGCACGTCCACGAGCGTTGCGGCGTGAGCCACGTGAGCGCACAGCGCGGACGGCCACGTACTACGGGTGTTTCGGCAGGTGGTGGGGCCGCTGGCACAGACAGTGCCGGACAAGCGCTGGTGGTCTCAGGCGGGGTGGTCAGCAGACGTCTACAAAGATCTTGCAGAAGTCCAGGGACAGGGTGTTCAAGCCCTGGCCGAGCAGAGTGCCCTGGGGGCCAGGTGTGTTCATCAGGCTGGCCAGGCCATGGAAGAAGCCCTCGAGGACGTCGATGAGCTGGCCGATCCGAGGCGACTGGGCGGCCAGGACGCCGACGGCCGGCGCCGCACCGTCGATGATCTTGCCGAGGTGGGCGCCCTGGCGGTCCAGGACCGCGCCCGTCGTCGAGGCGAAGCGCGACGCCTCGTCCAGCAGTTTCGCAACCCGGTCGGGACGGTCGTAGACGACGGGGGCCAAGCCGTTGAGGTCGTCCACCGCGCCGACGAGCGCGTCGCCGCGGTCGGCGAGCACGCCGCCGATTCCGGCCAGGTCGTTCACGATGGCCCTGAGATCGGCACTCCTGCGGTGCGTGGCATCCACGACGGTCGCGCCGTTGACCAGCGTGCGGCGCAGAGCGCTCTCCTCGCCGCGCAGGCCGACGCCGAACGTGTGCAGAATCGACGTGACCTCGTCCGGGTCGATCGCCCGGGTGAGCGCGTAGGCGGGACCGGCGAGGTCGGTGGCGTCCGTGACCGGCGCGGCCGCGGTGATCCTCCCGCCCTCCGGCAGCGCCGGGCCGCTGCCGAGGTCGAGGGCGACGTCCTTCGGGCCGAAGAACGAGACGGGCTCGACCGTCGCGCGCGTGGACGCGGGAATCGAGACGGTGGAGCGCAGCCGGACCAGCACCGAGCCGTCCGGACGCAGGGCGACCTGCTCGACCTTCCCGACCGCGATGCCGCGCACCTTGACCTCCGACCGGCCGGCGTCCAGCCCGGCCCCCGCCCGGTCGAAGACGGCCGTGTACCGGCGCCCCTCCACCGACGGCCACGCCGACCAGGCGAGCAGCGCCGCCGTTAAGGCCAGGGCCACGACTCCGATGATTCCGGGGGTGCGCGACGCGTGCATGGGCCCTCCGCAGAGTGGGGTGCGCCGCCATTGCACCCGAGGCCCCACCTGGCGGGCTATGAAGCCATCAACGAAATGTGACGCGAGTCACTGTCAGATGAACAACACTTCATGATGTGACCCAGCTCTCGACTACATGCTCAGCCTGATCAAGCCCCAGCCCGCCACCTTTACGTTGTAGATCATTAAGCAACCCACACAGCCCCACCACACAGCCCCACCGCGCAGCCCCACCGCGCAGCCCCGCCTTGCCGGGCCCCGCCGGGACGGGCCCTGCCGGGACGGACGGGACGGGACGGGACGCCGGGCAAGCGCCGAGGTCAGGACGGGCCTTGAACGGGACCGAGCCCCTCCGCGTCGAGACCGGCCAGCAGGGAGAACAGCAGATCGCGTAGCTGGTGCGCCTGGTCGCGAGTCAGCGGGTCGAACAGGTGGCGGCGGACCGCCTCGACGTGGCCGGGCGCGGCGGCGGCGAGGACGGCGAAGCCCTCGTTCGTAAGTTTGGCCAGCGTCGTGCGCCGGTCGTCCGGGTGGCGGACGCGGCGCACCCAGCCGCGCTCCTCCAGGCGCTTCACCGCGTGCGACAGCCGGCTCGGGGACGAGCACGCCGTGCGCGCCAGTTCGGACATCGTCAGCGTCCGGCCGGGCGCCTCGGACAAGGTCACCAGGATCACGTAATAGGCGTGCGGCATCCCCGAGTCCTGCTGGAGTTGCCGGTCCAGGGCCTCGTTGAGCAGGCGTGACGTCCAGAGGAAGGCACGCCAGGTCCGCTGCTCGTCCTCGTCCAGCCACCGCACGCCGTCCACGGACCCTCCCAAGAAGTTGAACATTCAAATTCTATCGCCTACCGTGATGGTTGAACGCTCAACTCTTGGGAGGCCGACATGGGCCGGATGCCCGCCCTCTTCCTCAGCCACGGCGCGCCGCCCCTCGCCGACGACGCGCTCTGGACCGGGCAGCTCGCAGACTGGGCCGCCGACCTCCCCCGGCCCGAGTCGATCCTGGTGATCTCCGCGCATTGGGAGGACGCGCCGCTCACGCTCGGCGCGATCCGTACGGTGCCGCTGGTCTATGACTTTTGGGGATTTCCGGAGCACTACTACTCAGTGCGGTACGCGGCGCCGGGCGCGCCCGAACTGGCGGACGAGGTGAGCCGCCTTCTTCCCGACGTCCACCGCGCCGAGTCGCGCGGATTGGACCACGGCGCCTACGTCCCGCTGGTCGAGATGTATCCGGACGCCGACATCCCCGTCCTCCAGATGTCCATGCCGACGCTCGACCCCGCACGCCTGTTCGCCTTGGGTCGCAAACTGGCTCCGCTGCGCGAGCAGGGCACGCTCATCGTCGGCAGCGGCTTCACGACCCACAACCTGCGCGAACTGCACCCCTACCCGTCAGCTCCTCCCCCGGCGTGGTCCACCGAATTCGACGCCTGGGCGAGCGCGGCCGTGGCGAGCGGCGATCTGGACTCCCTCCTGAACTTCCGCGACAAGGCTCCCGCCGCACGCGTAGCGCACCCGCGCACCGAGCATTTCGCTCCCCTCTTCGTGGCGATGGGCGCGGCGATCGACTCCGCCGACTCCCCCGCCGCCCGGCGCACCGTCATCGACGGCTTCTGGTACGGACTCTCCAAGCGCTCCTTCCAGTTCGACTGACCGCCAGCCCTCCGCCCCAGCCCGCGCTTCCGTGCGTTTCCCCTCGTCTCCCGGCGCGGCGTCCGTGCTTCGGTAGCGGTTTTCCGCCCGCTTTTGAGCGACATTTCCCGTGCGGCAGCCGCCTTTCCTCTCGTGCCAGGTCAGCGTGCGGTAATCAGCGGAACAGGCGGTGAAGATGGTTGATGCGGCTGGTTATCCGGGCCATCTCCGCGTCCGTCGGTGTCCAGCCTCGTGTGAGCAGGGCGGTCAAGACAGCTTCGACATAAGGTGCCGGTGTGCGGCGGATGTCCTTGGTGACGATGATCAACTCCCATCCACAGGTGTTGCGTAGCCAATTGCATCGGTTCCCGTCGCGTTCCCGGGCTCGCCGGCCCGTGTGATGGCGTTCGCCGTCGTACTCCACGCCCACCTGGAATCGTTCGTAGCCGAGGTCGATGTACAACGGATCGCCGCGTGGCCCCGGCACCGGGATCTGCGTCGTGGGCGGGGGAAGCCCGGCCTCGATCAACGTCATCCGCGTCCGGCTCTCACCCGGCGACTGCGCTCCGGGATCACCCGCACGCAGCACAGCGCGCAGGCGGTCGTTGCCGTGGTAGCCGCGCAGCGTCCGCGCCATCGTCCGCAGCGCGTCCACGGTCATCCCCCGGCGCAGGAACTGGTCCAGCGCCGCCACGGCCTCGGCGCGCGGCAGCCAGCGGGCGCAGTCCAGCGCGGTCCGCGCGGGCGATGTCAGCCGCACGCCGCCCCGTTCCGCGACATGCGCGGCGGGCAGCTCGACGCGTTCGGGGTCGTGGACCCGCCGGTCCGGGTCCGGGCCGACGATCACGTCGACCGGGCAGGTCATCTCGTCCGTCCCCGGCGGCAGCACGTCCAGGCCCCACAGCCGCGCGGCGGTGCGGCGCGCGACCGCCGCCGAAGGGCCGTGCGTCCGGGTGACCGTCGCCGCCCGCGCACGCAGGGAATCGGCCGCCGCATCGCCGGACGTCGCCGTCCGGGCCATCGTCTCCTCGTCCATGTCAACGAGCATGGACGGCCGCGCCACGCCTCCGGAAGTCGCGACGAAAGCTGTGGAAAACTCGCTCCAGGCCCTACGCTGCCCGCATGGCCGACCTCTACGAACTCGTCGTGGACGCCGATCTCCCCGTGGACCTGACGGCGGCGGAACGCGCCGAACTCCGCTGGCATCTCGGGCTCGGGCCACGACCGCGCACGCTGGCCATCGTCACCGACTTCACCGAGATCGTCTTCACCGACGACGGTGAGCCCGCGATCGTGGAGCTGCCCGAGCCGCTGCTCGCCGAACGGGGCGCCGCGCTGCGCGTCGGCGGGCCGCTGACCGGCGCGTTCACCGTCCGCGACGACGGCGCGAGCACGCTGCTGGCCCGGCAGGAGGTCCATCCGGACTCGTTCCTGCGCGTCGGCGAGCTGCTGCGGTGGCTGGAGCGGCGGGCGACGCGCTGCTCGGCCCGCGTCCGCTTCCACGAGGACGAGGCGTACACCGACGTCGCGAACGGCGACCTCCCCGGCTGAGACACGACCGCCGGTCGCCCACACGGCGATCCAACGGACGAGATCAGGACGCGGCGACTGTGGCGGCCCGCGCACACCGCCATCCGGCGGACGAGATCAAGGCGTGGCGGCCGTCTCAGCGGTGGTCGCCCACACGGCGATCCGGTGGACCGGATCAGGATGTGGCGGCGGCCTCGGCGGTGGCCGCCCGGGTCGCCCATGCGGCGATCCGGTGGACGAGCTGCGGCGTCGCCGCGATCTCGGCGTGGCCGAACCCGGGTTCGATCCACAGTTCGCGCGGTTCGTCCGCCGCGTCGTGGAGCTGGTGGGCGTGCTCCAGCGGGAAGAACGCGTCGGCGTCGCCGTGGACGACCAGCAGCGGCGTCGGCGCGATCCGTCCGGCGACCTCGTGCGGCGCCTCGGGCAGCGGGTCCCAGCCGGCGGCGGCGACGCGGACGCCCCGGGCGAGCCGGACCGCGAGCCGTCCCGCGCGCCGCTCGATGACCCAGTGGACGCGGCGCATCGGCGCGGTGCCCCGGTAGTACCACCGCGCGGGCGCGCTGACGGTCGCGACCGCGTCGACCCCGCCCACCAGCGCGGCGTGCCGCACCGCGACGGCGCCGCCGAGCGAGAACCCGACGACGGCGATCCGCCGGTAGCCGCGCCGCCGGGCCGCGCGGACGGCGGCGGCCAGGTCCAGGACCTCGCGGTCGCCCACGGTGGACGAGCCGCCGGACCGTCCGTGGCCGCGCAGGTCGAACGCGACCACGCCGCCGTACCGGTTCAAAACGCCTGAGATCCGGCGCAGCGCGGGCTGCCGCCAGGAGCAGGTGAAGCCGTGGACGAGCACGAAGCACAGCGCGCGGTCGCCGGGCGCGTGCCCCGCGTCGATCCGGACGTGGTCGCTGGTGAACAGGGTGAAGGGCTCCGGTTCGTTCACCGTCCCATCATCCCACCGCGGCCCGGACGAACGCCGCGAAGAACCACTCACCTGGGCTGATACCGTTGCTTTCCTCGCGCGTCGCGGAGCGAAGTCCGGTGTGATCCCGGCGCTGTCCCGCAACTGTGGTGCCCTCCCCGGACGGGCCGAGCCAGGTCGCCTCCCCGCCGCGCGGACGACCGTCGACCTCGTGGAAGGGCGATCCGTCCCCGGGTCCGCGCCTCCCCCTTGAAGTCCTGGAGGCTGCACATGTCTTCCGCCCGCGCCCTCGGCGCCCTCGTCCTCACCGGCGTCCTCGCGCTGGCGTCCGCCTGCGGCGGTGACGACGGCAAGGCGGACGCGAAGGGCCAGTCCGTCGTCGTCACGGCCGCGAACGGCGCCGTGCGCGTCCCGGCCGCGCCGAAGCGGATCGTGTCCCTCTCCCCCACGCACACCGAGACGCTGTTCGCGATCGGTGCGGGCCCGCAGGTGGTGGCCGCCGACGAGTACTCGAACTACCCGGCGAACGCCCCGCGCACCAAGCTGTCGGGCTTCAAGCCGAACGTCGAGGCGATCACCAAGTACAACCCCGACCTGGTCGTCGTGTCGGACGACATCAACGGCATCGTCAAGGCGCTGGAGAAGGTGAAGGTCCCGGTCCTGCTGGAGCCCGCCGCCAAGAAGATCGACGACGTCTACGACGAGATCGGCGACCTCGGTCTGGCGACCGGACGGTCCGGCGCGGCGGCCAAGCTCACCGCCACGATGCGGGCCGAGATCCAAAAGACCGTCGCGGCGGCGCCGAAGAAGAACCTCACGTACTACCACGAGCTGGACGACCAGTTGCACACCGTCACGTCCAGCACGTTCATCGGCCAGGTCTACGGGCTGTTCGGCCTGCGCAACATCGCCGATCCGGCCGACAAGACGCGCTCGGGCTACCCGCAGCTCTCCCGCGAGGCGCTGCTGACGAGCGACCCGGACCTCGTGTTCCTCGCCGACACCAAGTGCTGCGCGCAGAGCGCCGCGCAGGTGGCGAAGCGTCCGGGCTGGTCGCGGCTGACGGCCGTCCGCGCGGGCGGGGTCGTGGCGCTGGACGACGACGTCGCGTCGCGCTGGGGCCCGCGCCTGCCGCAGTTCGCGGCGACGATCGGCGCGGCGGTCGGCAAGGTCGCGGCGGGCAAGTGACCCCTCCGGCGGCGACGCGGCTCCGCCCCCTCCCGCTCGCGGCCGGGATCGCCCTGCTCGCGGCGTCGCTGCTGGCGGGCCTGCTCGTCGGCGCGGCCGGACTGCCCGCGAGCGGCGTCCTCAAGGCGCTCGCGGACGCCGTGCCGGGCGTGCACCTGCACACCGGGCTCAGCGAGGTGCAGCGCAGCGTGCTGTTCGATCTGCGGCTGCCGCGCGTCCTTCTGGCCGCGCTCGTCGGCGGGATGCTCGCGCTGGCGGGCGCGGGCTACCAGGGCGTGTTCCGCAACCCGCTCGCCGACCCGTACCTGCTCGGCGCGGCGGCCGGGGCGGGCGTCGGCGCGACGCTGGTGATCGTGTCGGTGCCGGGCGACCCGGCGGTCGCGGTGCCGGTCGCGGCCTTCGTCGGCGCGATCGGCGGGGTGCTGCTGGCGTACGCGCTCGGGTCGGTGGCGGGCCGGGGCGACGGTGCCGGGACGGCGACGCTCGTCCTCGCGGGGGTCGCGGTGTCCAGTTTCCTCGCGGCCATCCAGACGTTTCTACAACAGCTCAAAACGGACGAACTGCAGCGCGTCTACTCCTGGATCCTCGGCGGCGTCGGCGCGGCGGACTGGCGCGGCCTCGGCCTGGTCGTCCCCTACGCGGCGGTGTCGACGCTGGTCCTGCTGCCGCACGGACGGCTGCTGGACGTCCTCGCGGTCGGCGAGGAGGAGGCGTCCGCGCTCGGCGTGTCGGCGGTGCGGGTGCGGCTGACGGTACTGGTCGCGGCGTCGCTGGCGACGGCGTCGGCGGTGGCGCTGAGCGGGCTGATCGGGTTCGTGGGGGTGGTCGTCCCGCACGTCGTGCGGCGGCTGGCGGGCTCCTCGTACCGGGTCGTCCTGCCGTTGTCGCTGCTCGGCGGCGCCGCGTTCCTGACGCTCGTGGACCTGCTCGCGCGGACGGTCGTCGCGCCCGGCGAACTGCCGCTCGGCGTGGTGACGGCGTTCGTCGGCGGCCCGTTCTTCGTGGCGGTGCTGCGGGCGACGCGCGGCCCGGTGCGCACGTGACGATCGCGCTGCGCGGCCTCGGGGTGGAGCTGGACGGGCGTCCGGTGCTGCGCGGCGTCGACCTGGACGTCCCGGCGGGATCCTGGACGGCCGTGATCGGCCCGAACGGCGCGGGCAAGTCGACGCTGCTGCTGGCGATGCTCGGGCTGCGTCCGGGACGCGGCGCGGTGGCGATCGGCGGCCGGGACCCCCGCGCGCTGCGGCCCCGCGAGCGCGCCCGGCTCGTCGCGTACACGCCGCAGCGTCCGCAACTGCCGGACGGGATGACGGTGTTCGACTACACGCTGCTCGGCCGGGCGTCCTACATTCCGTATCTCGGCCGGGAGAGCGCCCGCGACCGGGCGGTGGCGGCGGACGTGCTGGAGCGGCTGCGGCTGACGGAGTTCGCGGCGCGTCCGCTCGGCCGGCTGTCGGGCGGGGAGCGGCAGCGTGCGGTGCTGGCCCGCGCGCTGGCGCAGCAGGCACCGGTGCTGGTCCTGGACGAGCCGACCACCGCGCTGGACATCGGCCACCAGCAGCAGGTGATGGAACTGGTGGACGCACTGCGGCGCGACGATGGCTTGACCGTCGTTACGACGATCCACGACCTCACGCTCGCCGGTCAGTACGCGGACGCTCTCGTCCTGCTGTCCGACGGGCGGGTGGCGGCGTCCGGGCGTCCGGCCGAGGTGCTGACGCGCGAGATGATCGCCGAGCACTTCGACGCGCGCGTGCAGGTCACCGAAGGCCCGGACGGGCGTCCGATCCTCGCCCCGGAGCGCCCGCGATGAGACTCGACCTGGTGTGGCGGGAGGAGGACGGCGCACGCCTCCCCGCGACGGTCTGGCGGCCCGGCCCGGGTCTGCGGACGCTGTCGTCCGCGCTGGTCGGCGGCGGCTTCGCCACGCCGGGCTGGGTGCTGAACGCGCAGGTCAGAGGCCAGTACGCGCGCATGGACCCGGACGTCCACCTCGCGGAGCTGGCCGCCCGGTTCGGCCTGGACGGCCCCGGCGTCGGGATGCTCACGGCGGCGGCGGTCGACCGCACGTTCCACGGCGCGGACGCGGGCGTGACGGCCGCCGCGACGGTCGGCCTGCGCGTCCCGACCTGGGCGGCGGCGCCCGCCGGGGCCGCCGATCCGCAGCTCGCGCCGGGGACGATCAACATCACGGTCGCCGTCCCGGTCCCGCTGTCGGACGCCGCCCTGGTGAACGCCGTGATGACCGCGACGGAGGCCAAGACGCAGGCGCTGCTGGAGGCGGGCTATGCCTGCACCGGCACGGCGTCGGACGCGCTCTGCGTCGCGGCGCCCGTCCCGTCCGGCGCCGCCGAGCCGTTCGCCGGGCCGCGCTCGCCGTGGGGCGCGCGGATCGCGCGGGCGGTACATTTCGCCGTCCGCGCGGGCGCAGAGAACTACCCGTTCCGCTAGATCACGCGTCGAGCGCGGCCCGCGCCATGCCGTGCAGCAGCTCGGCCATCGCGTCGCGCGACAGCCCGGCCGCGCTGTACGGGGTGGAGTTCAGCAGCCCGAAGCAGGCGTGGACGGCCGCCCGGACGCGCTCGGGAGACGCGCCGGGCCGCAGCCGCACCAGCACCCCGACCCATTCCTCCACGTAGGCGCGCTGGAGCCGACGGATCTCGTGCCGCTGCGGCTCGGGCACGTTGTCCAGCTCGCGCTCGTGGACGGTGATCAGCGCCGGATTGTCCAGCGCGAACGCGATGTGCCAGCGCAGCAGCGCGTCCAGCGCGCGGCCCGGATCGGGCCCGGCGGCGCGCCGGGCGCCCTCGGCCCGCAGCCGCGCGCTGATGTCCAGCAGCATTTCGGCGAGTACGGCGTCCTTCCCGCGGAAATGCCGGTAGAGGGCGGGCCCGGTCAGGCCGACCGCCCGGCCGAGGTCGCCGATGGACACGCCGTGGAACCCGCGCCGCGCGAACAGCTCGGCGGCGGCGCCGAGGATCTCGGCGCGGCGGGGGTTCACAGCGGACACCATGCCGACGAGTGTAGACGGCCGATGTTAGCGAGCGTTAACATCGACCTTGTTAACGATCGTTAACTGCAGGGGGACGGGTGATGACCGTACTGGGCACGCGCGCCGACCCGGGGTCCGGCGCGTTCAAGGAGAACGCCGCGCATCATGAGGCCCTGGTCGCCGACCTGCGCGAACGTCTCGACCGCGCCGGGCGCGGCGGTCCCGAGCGCGCCCGCGAACGGCACGTCGCGCGGGGCAAGCTGCTCCCCCGCGACCGCGTCGACACGCTGCTGGACCCGGGCTCGCCGTTCCTGGAACTGTCGCCACTGGCCGCGACGGGCCTCTACGACGACGCCGCGCCGGGCGCCGGGATCATCACCGGGATCGGCCGGATCGCGGGCCGTGAATGCGTCGTCGTCGCCAATGACGCGACCGTGAAAGGCGGCACGTACTACCCGGTCACGGTGAAGAAGCATCTGCGCGCCCAGGAGGTCGCGCTGCACAACCGGCTGCCGTGCGTCTACCTCGTGGACTCCGGCGGCGCGTTCCTGCCCGAGCAGGACGAGGTCTTCCCCGACCGCGACCACTTCGGCCGCATCTTCTTCAACCAGGCGACGATGTCGGCGCGCGGCATCCCGCAGATCGCGGCCGTGCTCGGCTCCTGCACGGCGGGCGGCGCCTACGTCCCGGCGATGAGCGACGAGGCGGTGATCGTCCGGAACCAGGGGACGATCTTCCTCGGCGGCCCGCCGCTGGTGAAGGCCGCAACCGGCGAGGTCGTCAGCGCCGAGGATCTTGGCGGCGGCGAGCTGCACGCGCGGGTCTCCGGCGTCACCGACCATCTGGCCGAGAGCGACGCGCATGCGCTCGGGATCGTCCGCGACATTGCCCGGACGTTCGGTCCGCGCGCCCCGCGCCCGTGGGAGAGCGTCCCGCCGGAGGAGCCCGCCGCCGATCCCGGCGAGCTGTACGGGCTCGTCCCGGCCGACCCGCGCGCGCCCTACGACGTCCGGGAGGTCATCGCCCGGATCGTGGACGGCAGCCGCTTCCAGGAGTTCAAGAAGGAGTACGGCCCGACGCTCGTCACCGGGTTCGCGCACGTCCACGGCCATCCGGTCGGCATCATCGCCAACAACGGAATCCTGTTCGGCGAGTCGGCGATGAAGGGCGCGCACTTCGTCGAGCTGTGCGACCGGCGCAGCGTCCCGCTCGTGTTCCTCCAGAACATCACCGGGTTCATGGTCGGCCGCGAGTACGAGGCGGGCGGCATCGCCAAGCACGGCGCGAAGATGGTCACGGCCGTCGCGTGCGCGCGGGTCCCGAAGTTCACGGTCGTCATCGGCGGGTCGTTCGGCGCGGGCAACTACGCGATGTGCGGCCGGGCGTACGCGCCGCGCTTCCTGTGGATGTGGCCGAACGCGCGGATCTCTGTGATGGGCGGGGAGCAGGCCGCGAGCGTCCTCGCGACCGTCCGGCGCGACCAGGCGGGCGACGGCTGGGACGAAGAGGCGTTCAAGGCCCCGATCCGCGACCAGTACGAGCGGCAGGGCAACCCCTACTACTCCACGGCGCGGCTGTGGGACGACGGCGTCATCGACCCGCTCGACACGCGGCGGGTCCTCGGCCTCGGCCTGTCGGCCGCCGCGAACGCACCGCTGGAGCCGGTCGGCTACGGCGTCTTCCGGATGTGAGGTCCGCGATGTTCGGATGTGTCCTGGTCGCGAACCGCGGGGAGATCGCGGTCCGCGTGGTCCGCACGCTGCGGCGGCTCGGCGTCCGGTCGGTCGCCGTGCACACCGCCGCCGACACCGGCGCCCCGCACGTCCGGGCGGCGGACGAGGCGGTGCTGATCCCGTCCTACCTGGACGCGGACGCCGTGCTCGCGGCGGCGCGCGCGACCGGCGCGGAGGCCGTCCACCCCGGCTACGGGTTCCTGGCGGAGAACGGCGCGTTCGCGCGGGCCTGCGCCGAGGCGGGCGTGGTGTTCGTCGGGCCGCCCGCCGACGCCATCGACGCGATGGGCGACAAGATCCGGGCGAAGCGGACGGTCGCGGCGGCGGGCGTGCCGGTCGTCCCCGGCCGGAACGAACCGGGCCTGGACGACGACCAGCTCGCCGCCGCCGCGCTGGAGGTCGGCCTGCCGGTGCTGCTCAAGCCGTCGGCGGGCGGCGGCGGGAAGGGCATGCGGCTGGTCCGCGACCCCGCCGCACTGCCCGAGGCGATCGCGGCGGCGCGGCGGGAGGCCCGCGCGGCGTTCGGCGACGACACGCTGCTCGCCGAACGGTACGTCGACAGCCCCCGGCACATCGAGATCCAGGTGTTCGCGGACGCGCACGGCAACGTCGTCCACCTCGGCGAGCGCGAGTGCAGCCTCCAGCGCCGCCACCAGAAGATCGTCGAGGAGGCGCCGTCGCCGCTGCTGGACGCCGCGACGCGGGCGCGGATGGGCGCGAGCGCGGTCGCCGCCGCGCGGGCGGTCGGCTACACGGGCGCGGGGACGGTCGAGTACATCGTGTCCGCCGACCGCCCCGGCGAATATTTCTTCATGGAGATGAACACCCGTCTCCAGGTCGAGCATCCTGTCACCGAGATGGCGATCCGGCCGCGCCTGGACCTCGTGGAACTCCAGCTCCAAGTCGCGGCGGGCGAGCCGCTGCCGTTCGGCCAGGACGACGTCGCGTTCGAGGGCCACGCCGTCGAGGCCCGCGTCTACGCAGAGGACCCGGCGCGCGGGTTCCTGCCGACCGGCGGCCGGGTGCTCGCGCTGGCCGAGCCGGGCGGCCCCGGGATCCGCGTCGACTCCGGCCTCGCCGCCGGCGTCGAGGTCGGCGGCGCCTACGACCCGATGCTCGCCAAGGTCGTCGCGCACGGCCCCGACCGGGCCGCCGCGCTGCGCCGGCTGGACCGCGCGCTCGCCGCGTACACGCTGCTGGGCGTCCCGACGAACGTCGCGTTCCTGCGGACGCTGCTGGCCCGTCCCGACGTCGCGGCCGGACGGCTGGACACCGGCCTCGCCGAGCGCGCCGCCGCCGGACTGGACGCCGAGCCCGTCCCGCCGGAGGTCCTGGCCGCCGCCGCGCTCGACCGGATGCTCGCGCTGGAGACCGGCGACCCCGACCCGTGGGCCATCCCGGACGGCTGGCGGCCCGGCGGCCCCGCCTGGACGCGCTGGACGATCGTCCCGGCGGGCGGCGCTCCGGTCGAGGTCCGCGTGCGGGGCCGGGCGGCGGACGCGCTGGTCCGCGTGGGCGACGCCGAGCCCGTCCGCGCCGCGCTCACCGCCCCCGCGACGCTCGCCTACGACGGCCGGACGGTCGCGTTCGCGCGCGTCCGCGCCGGCGACGTCCTGTGGCTCGGCCGGGACGGGCGCGCGTGGGCGCTGACCGAGCACGTCGCGGCGGAGGAGCCCGGCGGCGCGGCGGCGGGCGGCGACGGCGTGCTGCGCAGCCCGATGCCGGGGACCGTCCTCGCCGTGAAGGTCGCCGAGGGAGACCGGGTGGAGGAGGGCCAGGCCGTCGCCGTGGTCGAGGCGATGAAGATGGAGCACACGGTCGCCGCGCCGTCCGGCGGCGTCGTGACGCGGCTCGCGGTCCGCGCCGGGGACCGGGTCGCGCTGGACGCCGTGCTCGCCGAGATCGGGGAGGGATGATGCGGGTTCCGCTGGACGGCCTGCCGGAGCGGGTCACGATCTACGAGGTCGGGCCGCGCGACGGGCTGCAGAACGAGAGCACGGCCGTGCCGGTCGCGGTGAAGGCCGAGTTCGTGCGGCGGCTCGCGGCGGCGGGGCTTCGGGTGATCGAGACGACGAGCCTCGTCCGTCCCGACCTGGTGCCGCAGCTCGCCGACGCCGAGGAACTGCTGGCCGCGCTGCCCCGCGAGCCGGGCCGTCCGGTGCTCGTGCCGAACCTGCGCGGGCTGGACCGCGCGCTGGCCTGCGGCGTCACCGAGATCGCGATCTTCGCCAGCGCCACCGAGACGTTCGCGCGCCGCAACCTGAACCGCACGGTGGACGAGTCCCTGGACATGTTCGCGCCCGTCGTCGAGAGGGCCCGCGCGGAGGGCCTGTGGGTGCGCGGCTACCTGTCGATGGTGTGCGGCGACCCCTGGGAGGGCGACGTACCGATCGAGCAGGTGGTGGCCGTCGCGCGACGGCTCGTGGACCTCGGCTGCTCGGAGCTGAGCCTCGGCGACACGATCGGCGTCGGGACGCCCGGCCAGGTCACCGCGCTCATCGGGGCGGCGGTCGCGGCCGGGATCGAGGTGGAGCGCATCGCCGTCCACTTCCACGACACCTACGGGCAGGCGCTCGCGAACTCACTCGCCGCGCTGCGCGCCGGGGTGACGACCGTGGACGCGTCGGCGGGCGGCCTCGGCGGCTGCCCGTTCGCCCGGTCCGCGACCGGCAACCTCGCCACCGAGGATCTCGTCTGGATGCTCGACGGCCTCGGCGTCGAGACCGGCGTGGACCTGACCGCGCTGGTGGAGACCAGCGTCTGGCTCGCCGGGAAACTCGGCCGGCCCAGCCCGTCCCGGGTCGTCCGGGCGCTCGCGAAGGAGAGGGACCGATGATCGACTTCACGCTGACCGACGAGCAGGAGGAACTGCGCCGCACGGTCGAGCGGTTCGCCCGCGAGACGGTCGCGCCGGTGATCGGCGACCTCTACGAGCGCGGCGAGTTCCCGTACGAGATCGTCAAGGGCATGGGCGCGATGGGGCTGTTCGGCCTGCCGTTCCCCGAGCGGGACGGCGGGATGGGCGGCGACTACTTCGCGCTGTGCCTCGCGCTGGAGGAGCTGGCGCGCGTGGACTCGTCCGTCGCGGTGACGCTGGAGGCCGCGGTGTCGCTCGGCTCCATGCCCGTCCACCGGTTCGGGACGGACGAGCAGCGCGCCGAACTCCTGCCCTCTCTCCTGTCGGGCGAGCGGATCGCGGCGTTCGGGCTGACCGAGCCGGGCGGCGGCACCGACGTCCCCGGCGGGATGCGGACGACCGCGCGCCTCGACGGCGACGCGTGGGTCATCGACGGCTCCAAGTGCTTCATCACCAACTCCGGGACCGACGTCACCGCGTTCGTCACCGTCACCGCGCTGACCGGCGACGACGAGATCTCCACGATCATCGTGCCGAACGGGACGCCCGGGTTCACCGTGGGGCGCAAGTACTCCAAGGTCGGCTGGTCGGCGTCCGACACGCACGAGCTGGCGTTCGACGGCGTGCGCGTCCCCGCCGCGAACCTGCTCGGCGAGCGCGGCCGGGGTTATGCACAGTTCCTGCGGATCCTTGACGAGGGCCGGATCGCGATCGCCGCGCTGTCGGTCGGGCTCGCGCAGGGCTGTGTGGACGAGTGCCTGCGCTACGTCCGGGAGCGGTCGGCGTTCGGCCGCGAGATCGGCCGCTACCAGGCCATCCAGTTCAAGATCGCGGACATGGAGGCGCGGGCGCACACGGCCCGGCTCGCCTACTACGCCGCCGCCGCGCTGCTCCTGGCCGGAAAGCCGTTCAAGAAGGAGGCCGCGATCGCCAAGCTCGTGGCGTCCAACGCGGCCATGGACAACGCCCGCGAGGCGACGCAGATCTTCGGCGGCTACGGCTTCATGAACGAGTACCCCGTCGGCCGGTTCTACCGGGACGCGAAGATCCTGGAGGTCGGCGAGGGGACGTCGGAGGTCCAGCGGATGCTCATCGCCCGCGCCCTCGGACTGCCCGCGTCGTAGGCGAACCCGCGCGCGGCTCCGGGCGTCCTACGGCGGAAGGCCGTCCCGCCCGGAGGTGCGCGTGTCCGTCGAAGTCGCCGCGATCAACGTCGGCCGGTCGGTGGTGCAGATCGCGGCGGGCCGCTGGCTCGCGGGCCGCGCCGCCCGCGCGGCGGCCGGGAAGGACCTCGTCGACCTGATCCGGACGGGCTTCCCCGACGAGATCCGGCGCCGCCGCGCGACCCGGCAGTTCGAGGGCGTCGCCGACGCCGTCACCGGACGGATCATGACGTTCGCGGCGCACGAGTTCCGCGGCCTCACCGACGGCGACCGCGCGGCGGCGCTGTTCCAGGTCACGCTGACGCTGGACCGCGCGGACCTGTCGGACGAGGCGTTCCTCGCCGACGATGCCGACCCGGTGCGGCTCGCCCGCCGGCTGCGCGCCGCGCTGCCGCCCCGTTCGGCCGCCGCGCAGCTCGGCGAGGCCGGGGCGCGGCTGTACGAGGTGACGTTGGACGAGTGCTGCGACTGCCTCGCCCGCATCCTGATCCATCTGCCGGAGTTCACGCCGCGCGCCGCCGCCGAGACCCTGTCCCGGCTGAGCGGGCTCGCCGACCGGGTGGACGCGATGCTGCTGCGTCTGCCCGCCCGCTCGCTGGACGCTCCCGAAGGCACGGACGACGACGTCGCGTTCACCACCCGTTATCTCGCGTCGATCAGCGAGTCCCTGGACGTCCTAGACCTGCTCGGGGTGCGGTTCGAGCGGTTCACGCGGCCCCGGACGACGCTGAGCGTCGCCTACATCAGCCTCAACGTCGCGCGGAACCTGGACCGGCGCCGCGAGGCGCCGCGCATCAGCGACTGGCGGAGCGGCGAGCGGCCCGGCGGGTCGGTGCGGGTCGAGGAGGCGCTGAGCGGGGACCGGCTCACGCTCGTGCGTGGCGAGGCCGGCGGCGGGAAGACGACGCTGCTGCACTGGATCGCGGTGACGGCCGCGCGCGGGCATTTCACCGGCGAACTGGCCGAGTGGAACGGGCACGTGCCGTTCCTGGTGAAACTCCGGCGGCACGCGGGCGGACCTCTGCCTCGGCCGGAAGAGTTCCTGGACGACGTCGCGGGCACTTTGTCCGGTCTGATGCCGCGCGGATGGGCGCACCGGGTGCTGGCGTCCGGGCGTTCTTTGCTGTTGGTGGACGGCGTGGACGAGATCACCGGGCCGCAGCGGCAGGACGTCCGGCAGTGGCTGTGTCAGATGATCAACGACTTTCCCGGGATCCGGGTGGTGGTGACATCCCGTCCGGCGGCGGCCGGTCCCGACTGGCTGCGCCACGAAGGCTTCTCGACTCTGTTCTTGGAAAAGCTCGGCCCCGCCGACATCCGCGCGCTCGTCGCCCACTGGCACGACGCGGTGCGGGACGCGAGCGGCCTCCCCTGCGAACCGGAGAAGCTGCCGACGTACCAGGCACGCCTGATGGGACGCCTCGAATCGACGCCGCACCTCCTGGCTCTGGCAAGCAGCCCGTTGTTGGCCAGCATGCTCTGCGCTCTCAACCTGGATCGCGAAATCCTGCCGAGCAACCGGATGAGCCTCTACGCGGCCGTCCTGGACCTGCTTTTGGAATCGCGGGACGTGAAGCGCGACGTCCCGTCCGCACGCACGGTCCTAGTCGAGCGCGACCACAAGATCCGCCTGCTTCAAGAACTGGCCTGGCGCCTCTCCACAACGAACCGCGTAGAACTACCGACGTCGGCCGTACGCGCCCTGATCGCCGACCGCCTCACGGCTATGCCGCAGGTCAACGCGCCCGCCGACGCGGTGTTCGACCTGCTCCTGCACCGCAGCGGCGTGATCCGCGAACCGGTGGACGGCCGCGTCGACTTCGTCCACCGGACGGTCCAGGAGTACCTAACAGCCAAACACGCCGCCGACCTCGGCGACATGGACCACCTCATCCACAACGCGCACCGAGACCAGTGGCGCCAGACAGTCGTCATGGCCGCAGGCCACGCGAACGAACCGCTGCGCCGCGAACTCCTGACGGGCATCCTCGACCGCATCCCGTCCGAGTCCCGCCGCGCCCGCGCCCTGCGCCTGACAGCGGTCTCCTGCCTCGAAACCCTCCCCGCCATCCCGGCGGACGCCCACGATCGCCTGAACGAATGCCTGACGAAGCTCCTGCCCCCGCGCTCGGTCGACCAGGCCGGTGCGCTCGCTGTGGCGGGCAAGACCGTCCTGATGGCGCTGCCTCCGACACTCCGCGGCTACTCCGTCGAGACCGCCGCCGCGATCGTGCATCTGGTGACGCTCATCAACGGCCCGGAAGCGCTCGACCTCCTCGCCCGCTACGCCTCGGACGAGCGCTGGGAAGTGCAGACCCGCATCGACACGGCCTGGAACCACTTCGATCCAGAAGAATTCGCGCGGACCGTCATCCCGCACGCCGCCCACGGCTTTGAACTCATGGTGGACTCCCTCGCGAAAATGCGCGCCCTCCGCGCGCTTCCCGTCGGCCCGCGCATAAGACTCGGCGGAGGCTGTGTGGCGAACCTCGACGGACTCGGAGCGCACCGGGCGTCCGTCGCCAGGGTGAGCATCGACGTCGCTCTGCTCGCCGCGGATGACGCGAAGGCCTTCGACCTGTCGTTCCTCGACTCCCTGCCGCGACTCGATTCCGTCTCCTTGACCGGACCGCTGGACATCGACGACTACGGCCCGCTCCAGCGCCAGGACAGGCTGATCAACCTCAGCATTTTCGATTCCCCGCTTCCCATTGATGTTGATCAGCTCCCCCGGCTGAGCCGGGCGCGTGACGTCTATCTTCCCTGCATGAATCTGAACGGCGGACTCGCCAGCCTCATCGCCAGAGCCCCGTCCGTAGAGCATCTGGTCATTCGAGACAACGCCTGGCTCTCAGATCTCGGCCCGCTCGCCGCTACTGAATTGAAGACCCTCATCATCGACGACTGCGTGAACGTCACGGACCTCGGCCCGCTTCGCGAGCAGCGTCGGCTCAAGTACCTCGACGTGTCCAGGACGTCCATCCCCGACGTCGATGCACTCCGCCACCTGCCGGCGCTGGAGACCCTTCGCCTCGACTTCTGCGACGAGATCTCCAGTGTCGAACCCCTGTTCGATCTACCGGCGTTGAAGTTCGTCAGCGTGCGTGGGATTCGTCGGCCGCTCGACCTCTCCGGTTTCGCCGCCGCCCGCTGGGTGGTCGTTCAGATCGTGCCGGGCCAGGAGATCATCGGCGGCGAATCCCTGGGGCGCCGCCTAAGCGTCTTCCCCTGACATTGGCCGATATCCCTTGTGCCTTGGGCCTTCAAGGCCAGTCGGCGCGACGGGGCCTCGTTCTTTACCTTTCGAGGGGCATGGTTTGCGTGCCCGAGGGGTTGTAACGGTCAGATCCCAACGACAGGGTGGCTGCGAGCTGGCCATCCTTTACCTTTCGGGGGAATCGTTGGGGTGGTGCAGGTGTTGTGATGACCTGGCACCAACCTGAAGCGTCGTGCCCCGCCTTGTTCTGACGGGCGGGACCGGTCGGCCGTTGTGACGGCGACCTTCTTCTCCCTCCTTCGCACGGCGCCCGCGCCGAGATGTCTTTCTCGGCCGCCGCTCTCCACGCGCACCCATAGCGGGTGACGCATGCCCGGATCCGGGCCTGGGGCGGTTGTTCTGTCCGTCGAACAAAGGATTTCTTGATGCATCAGCGTGCGACGAATGTTCTGATGGCGACGGTGACGGGTTCTGCTCTGGCGGGGATGATGGTGGCTGGTGTGGCCGCCGCGTCCACCCAGGACGAGGCCCCGGCGACCAAGGCCGCCACCACGACCGCCGCCGCCCAGCACACGGTGAAGAAGGCTCCGGCGAAGAAGAAGGCGCTGCTGACCGGTAAGACGACCGCGTCCTACTTCTGGGACGACGGTTCGGGTGTGAACGGTGACACCGGCGCCCCCGCGTCGGGCAAGCCGATGCAGAAGGGCATGTTCGCCAGCCCGTCGTGGCCGATGAACACCAAGGTCAAGGTGTCCTACCAGGGCCGTAGCGTCACCGGCTTCGTCGGCGACGTCGGCCCGGGTGAGCCCTCGCATCGCGGGGTGATGCTGGACCTGGACACCTACACCTTCCGCCACCTGGTCGATGGGAAGAAGCCGGCGAGCAAGTACGTCACCGGCACCGACGCCGGCC
Organism: Actinomadura rubteroloni; assembly: GCF_002911665.1. Classification (NCBI taxonomy): domain Bacteria; kingdom Bacillati; phylum Actinomycetota; class Actinomycetes; order Streptosporangiales; family Thermomonosporaceae; genus Actinomadura; species Actinomadura rubteroloni. The sequence continues at coordinate 351,748 of NZ_MTBP01000003.1, read as the reverse complement.
ACATCCAGGGCGTGAAGTACGAGGTCCTGAAGTGGGGCCACGGCCCGGGCAAGAAGGGCACCCCCAAGCCCCTCGGATGACCCCCCCACCCCCCACAGCGGCCTCGGACGGCCCCACCCCCGCCGTCCGGGGCCGCTCGGGGCTCCCCCACCCCTAGGCACCGGAGCGATGAGTTTGCACGTTCCGGACAGTCCATACCAAAGGCTAACGATGCGATGTCTCGTCCGTCACAGTCGCTTGACCTCCGCGAAGGCCGAGGTAGGACGCTGGTGACGACGAACCGGGAGGCTCCCGGGCGGAGGCGAACGAGACTGTCGGACCCACCCGGAATACTGCAGACCAGCTCGAACGTTAAGAGGTCGCAAAGTGTCAGTCGCTGCAGTATTTTGCTGCGGTAATACGACCGCCCTCGACCCTGCCCGCCCGCGCACCTGCGCGCGGCCCGACGATTGGAAAGTTTCTTGACCGCTCCCGCGTCCCCCTCGGCGATGGACGGCCCACCCTCCGAGGCCGCCGGCGGCGGAGGACTCGATCGCGGCGTGCTCGCCGTGGCGATGGTGGTCGTGCTCGGCGCGATCATGTCCATTCTCGACGTGACGGTCGTCAACGTCGCCCTCAAGCACCTCACCGAGGACCTCGACGCCTCGCTGGAGAAGATCCAGTGGGTCGCCACCGGGTACACGCTCGCGCTCGCGACCGTCATCCCGGTGACCGGCTGGGCGTCGGCCCGGTTCGGCACCAAGCGCCTCTACATGATCTCGATCGGCCTGTTCGTGATCGGTTCGGCACTGGCGGGCCTGGCCTGGAACGCCGAGTCGCTGATCCTGTTCCGCGTCCTGCAGGGCCTGGGCGGCGGCATGATCATGCCGGCGGGCATGACGATCCTGACGCAGGCGGCGGGTCCGAAGCGCGTCGGTCAGGTCATGAGCATCGTCGGCATCCCGATGCTGCTCGGCCCGATCCTCGGCCCGATCCTCGGCGGCTGGCTCGTCGACGACGTGTCCTGGCGCTGGATCTTCTACATCAACGTGCCGATCGGCGCGGTGGCGCTCGTGCTGTCCGCGCGGATCCTCAAGCGCGACCAGGCCCAGCCCGCCGAGCGGCTGGACTTCATCGGGCTGCTGCTGCTGTCCCCGGGCCTCGCGGCCCTGATCTACGGGCTGGCGACCGGCGCGGCCAAGAACGACTTCGGCCGCACGGACGTCCTGATCACCGCGATCGGCGGCGCCGTGCTGGTCATCGCGTTCGTCGCCCACGCGCTGCGGCCGAGCAACGAGAACCCGCTGATCGACCTGCGGCTGTTCCGCCGCCGCGCGGTCGCGTCGGCGTCCGGCACGCTCGTGCTGTTCGCGTGCTCGGTCTTCGGCGCGATGCTGATCCTGCCGCTGTACTTCCAGCAGGTGCGCGGCGAGTCGGCGATGGCGTCCGGTCTGCTGCTGGCCCCGCAGGGCTTCGGCGCGATGGTGACGATGCCGGCCGGCGGCAAGCTCACCGACCGCATCGGCGCGCGCAAGGTCGTCATCGCGGGCCTCGTGCTCAGCATCCTCGGCGCGGCGGGCTTCGCCACCCAGATCAAGCCGGACGCGTCGTACTGGCTGATCGGCGCCGCTCTGTTCGTCATGGGCCTCGGCATGGGCATGACCATGATGCCGACGATGTCCGCGGCGATGCAGACGCTGTCGCACGCGGAGGTCCCGCGGGCGAGCACCGGACTGAACATCCTGCAGCAGGTCGCCGCGTCCATCGGCACCGCGTTCATCGCGGTCCTGCTGACGAACCAGCTCAAGAGCGAGGGCCTCGGCGGGGGCGGCGGCGGTGAGGGCGGCGGGCAGACCCTGCCGACCAACCTCCCGGCGGACGTCCTGCAGGGCATCCTCAAGAAGATGTCCGACGCGTTCCAGCACACCTACTGGTGGTCGCTGGTGCTGCTGGTCGTCGCGTTCGTCCCGGCGGTGCTCATGCCGCGCCACCGGGTGGACCCGTCGGCGACCGACGCCGGCCCGGTCGAGAAGCAGCACGTGCCGATGCACTGACGGTTCGGCTCGTCCGGACGCCCCGTCCCTGGGAACCTTCCAGGGACGGGGCGTTCGTCGTTTCAGGACGGCCGGTACTCGTCGCGCAGCAGCCGTTTGAGCAGCTTGCCGGTCGGGTGGCGCGGCAGTTCGGTGCGGAAGTCGACCGAGCGCGGGCACTTGTAGTGGGCGAGCCGGTCCCGGCAGTGGGCGATCAGCTCGGCGGCGAGCTCCGGTCCGGCGGCCGACGGGTCGGCGGGCTGGACGACGGCGTGGACCGCCTCCCCCATCTCGGCGTCCGGGATCCCGAACACGGCCGCGTCGGCGACCTTCGGATGGACGACGAGGACGTTCTCCGCCTCCTGCGGGTACACGTTCACCCCGCCGCTGATGATCGTGTACGCGCGGCGGTCGGTGAGGTACACGAACCCGTCGGCGTCCACGTGGCCGATGTCGCCGAGCGTGGTCCAGCCACGGCCGCCGGGGTCGCGCGCCGCCGCCGTCCCGGCCGGGTCGCCGTGGTAGGCGAACGCGGGGCCGTCGCCGAAGTAGAGCGTGCCGTCCGTGCCGGGCGGGAGTTCACGGCCGTCGTCGTCGCACACGTGGACCTGGCCGAGCAGCGGGCGTCCCACCGTGCCGGGGTGCGCGAGCCAGTCCTCGGGGCTCGCGTAGACGAAGCAGTTTCCTTCGGTACCGGCGTAGTACTCGTGCAGGATCGGCCCCCACCACTCCAGCATCCGCCGTTTGACCGGGACGGGGCACGGCGCGGCGGCGTGGATCGCGTACCGCAGCGTCGAGACGTCGTAGCGGGTGCGGACGTCCTCGGGCAGCTTCAGCATCCGGACGAACATCGTCGGCACCCACTGGCTGTGCGTGACGCCGTACCGCTCGACAGCGGCGAGCGATGCCTCCGGATCGAACTTCTCCTGAACGACGACCGTCGCACCGAACCGCTGGAACGCCATGCTGTAGCGCAGCGGCGCGGCGTGGTAGAGCGGGGCGGGCGACAGGTACACCGCGTCCTCGCCGGGCGGGAACAGCAGCGAGACGAGTTGGTAGAGCGGCCCCGGAGTGCCGAACGGGACGTCCGGCAGCGGCGGCTTCACGCCCTTCGGACGGCCCGTGGTGCCCGACGAGTACAGCATGTCCGCCCCCTCCAGCTCCCGGTCGAGCGGAAGCGGGGGGAAGGCGGCCGTGCTCTCCTCGTAGGACGCGAACCCGGGCGCCGTGCCGTCGAGCATCAGCCGCAGCCGGACGCGCGGCGCCCGCTCGGCGGCGGGCGCCGCGACGCCGGCCAGCGCGGCGCTGGTGACGAACGCCAGCGCCCCGCAGTCGTCGACGATGTAGGCGGCCTCGTCGGCGCCGAGCCGTGTGCCGACGGCCGTGTAGTACAGGCCGGACCGCTGCGCCGCCCATGTGACCGCGAGGAACAGCGGATGGTTCTCCAGCAGCAGCGCGATGTGGTCGCCGGGGCGCAGGCCGGCGGCGTGGAACAGCCGCGCGAGCCGGTTGGACTCCTCGTCCAGTTCCCGGTAGGTCACGACCCGTCCCGAGCCCGCCATGACGACGGCGGGCCGGCCGGGCGTACGCGCGGCGATCTGCCCCAGGTCCATGTCCGGCACGGTACCCGGGACGCCGCCGATGCGAACCGGGTTCGGTTCAGCCCGCCGATCCGACGAGCATGTGGTCGAAGTCCCCGTCCTTGGCGCCCCCGACGAAGGCCTCGACCTCCGCGCGCGTGTAGACGAGGAACGGGCCGTCGGGATAGCGCGAGTTGCGGACCGCGATGTCCCCGCCGGGGAGTTCGGCCAGCTCCACGCAGTTGCCCCCGGGATCGCTCCGCCGGCTCTTCTGCCACACGAGGTCGGCCGGCCTGGTGGACGGCAGCTCCTGCCCCTTCATCGTGCCCCCTTCGGCGTTCCGGCTCCCGGCACCCGGGAGTCCGTGGTCCCGCCCCCGCTCCACCAGGCATGGTACGAGATGCACGTGCATTCGTTCATGCATACGGTCTTGCATATGCACGACTTGGGGAGCAAGATAGCGAACGCCCGCCCCCGCTTCACCCGTTCGCCTTGGGGTTCTGACAATGATCGTTGACCAGGCACACGCCGTCGCCGTCCCCGCAGCCGACGGTCCGCGGCGGCGCCGGCATCCCGACGCCGACCACTCCGCGCCCGCCGCGCCCCGCACCCCGGTCTCCTGGAGCGCGCCCGTACCCGAGCCCGGCCTGCGCGGCTACTGGCCCGCCCCGCACACCGGCACGCCCGAGACCGCCCGGCTCGTCCTCGCGGGCGAGGCGGAGGCGCCGCACGAAGCCCGTGCGTTCACGTCCACGACTCTGGCCGCGTGGGACCTCACCGCGGTCTCCGACGACGCCGTCACGGCCGTCTCCGAGCTGGTCACCAACGCGCTGCGGCACGGCCTGCGCGACCTCGCCCCGGGGGCCGGACGGCGCCTGCAGCTCGTCCTGCTGCGCCACCCGCGGCGGCTCGTCGCGGTCGTCACCGATCCCGGGTCCGGCCGGCCCGAGCCGGTCCTGCCGGCCGAGGACGTCTTCGCCGAGAGCGGGCGCGGCCTGCTCGTCGTCGGCGCCGTCAGCTCCGCCTGGGGCTGGGCGCCGCTCGGCAGCGGCGGCAAGGCGGTCTGGGCCGCGTTCGACGTGCCCGCCGCGTCCTGACCCGTCCCGGCCGGTGCCCGCGCGGCACCGGCCGGTTCCGCGTCACCCGGCGGGCTGCGCGGCCGGGTCCTCCAGCTCGTCGAGGAACTCTGCGGCCCAGCGGTCCACGTCGTGCTCCAGCACGCGCTTGCGCATGACGCGCATCCGGCGCGCCTGCTCGGCGGGCTCGCAGCGGATGGCCGCCAGCAGCGTCTCCTTCAGCCCGTCGATGTCGTAGGGGTTGACCAGGAACGCCCCGCGCCGCAGTTCGGGCGCGGCCCCGGCGAACTCGCTCAGCACGAGCACGCCCCGCAGGTCCTCACGGCACGCGACGTACTCCTTGGCGACGAGGTTCATGCCGTCCCGCAACGGGGTCACGACCATCACGTCCGCGGCGAGGAACAGCGCCGCCAGCTCCTCGCGGTCGTAGGACGTGTGCAGATAGTGGATGACGGGCGACCCCAGCTCCGCGTACTCGCCGTTGATCCGGCCGACCTGCTGCTCGATCTGGTCGCGCAGGAGCTGGTACTGCTCGACGCGCTCGCGGCTCGGCGTGGCGATCTGCGCGAACACCGCCTCCCCCGGCTTCAGCTCCCGGTCGGCGAACAGCTCGCCGAACGCCTGGAGGCGCTGGGTGATGCCCTTGGTGTAGTCGAGCCGGTCCACGCCGAGCAGGACGATCCCGCCGCCGAGGTCCGCGCGGATCTCATCGGCCCGCCAGCGGACCTCCTGGCGGGAGATCAGCTCGCGCAGCTCCCCCACGTCCACCGAGATCGGGAACGCCCGCGCCCGGACCCGGCGGCCCTCCCACTCCACGTCCTGCTTGACGGTGCGGGCGTCCAGCAGGCGGCGGCACAGCCGGACGAAGTTCGCCGCCGCGCCGGGGAGCTGGAAGCCGACCAGGTCCGCGCCGAGCAGCCCTTCGAGGATCTTGCGCCGCCACGGGAGCTGGTAGAACAGCTCGGGCGGCGGGAACGGGATGTGCAGGAAGAAGCCGATCTTCAGGTCGGGCCGGAGCGCGCGCAGCATCGCCGGGACGAGCTGGAGCTGGTAGTCCTGCACCCACACGACCGCGCCCTCGGACGCCACCTCGGCCGCCGCCGCCGCGAACCGCTCGTTGACGCGGACGTAGGCGTCCCACATCGCCCGGTCATAGACGGGCGGCGCGATGACGTCGTGGTACAGCGGCCACAACGTCGCGTTGGAGAAGCCCTCGTAGTACAGCTCGACGTCCTCGGCCGTCTGCTGGACGGGGACGAGGCGCATCCCGTCCTCCACGAACGGGTCGAGTTCCTCGCCCGCCGCGCCCGACCATCCGACCCACGTCCCTTGACGGCTGCGCATGACCGGGGCGATCGCGCTGACCAATCCCCCGGGGCTGCGCCGCCATCCGTTGCCGCCCGCCACCCTGTCCACCGGAAGCCGGTTGGCCACCACCACGAACTCGCTCTCGCGCGACACCGACGACCCGCCTTTCCCAGGCACCCCTGGTGATCAACCCGTCCGGGACCGCGGTCCCGGGACTCACTGGTCATTTTGCCCCTGCCGGACGATGCGCGAGGTCAGCCGGGGGTCGCCTGCATCGGTCCGCCGGGGCGCGGGGGTATTACCCGTCCGGAACGGTCCCATGCGGCCGACCGCGTTGCACTTTGCCCCGGTAGCCAATCGACGGTTAGCGGTGGCCGAAATCCGTGACCTGCATGGATGTTGTCCAAATGGCCGGAAGCAGGGCGCGCCAGGGCCTCCGGTGGAGTGGTTGGAGCGCGCCAAGGACACCCTTCGCGGCACCGTGCGGGCGGTCATGCATCGCGCGGGTTGTCACGGTCCGGTCGGACGGCCGGACGCGCGGCATGTGCGTGCTGACCAGGCTGTTCTGTGACCAGCACGGCCCTGGAACCGCTAGAAACTGAACTTATCGGACAAAAAGTGACAGAAGTCACACGACGTCGAGAGCCGTCGCATCGTCCATGGACGCGAACCAGGCCCTCCGGGCGCCGAGCCGACGGCGGCGGCCGGGCGGTCCGCGGCGAGAAAGTGGCACGCGGCGCGAGCCGTCACGCCGCGCATCGTTTCGGACACGAACGGACAGCCCGCACCCCATACGGGATTGGGGACGTCGTAAGCGCCGTATTTCGGACACGGCACGGGCGCGCGGCGGCGGAGATCGACTTTCGGAACGCCTGCGTTCCTTGTAGCGTGCCGAAGGTTTTGTGAAAGCCATTCATGATCGTCCCGCCGCCCGACAGGTCAGGAGAGGACCGACGATGGTCGTCGCGACCGCCCTCGCCGCGCTCACACTGCTCTGCCTGGCCCTCTCACGGGTCGGGCCGACCCGCCGGACCCCGCCGCATCCGGAGTCGCTGACGGCCGTCCTCGGCCCCGGCGACGAGGAGTACCTCGCCTGGCTCGCCGCCGAGCACTGGCCCGAGGACGAGTACCTCGACCTGGAGCGGTCCTGGCGCGCCCGCGACGGCGAGGACGCCGCCGATTGACGCGTGCGGGCCGGAAAGCCCGGGTGCGCGTTTTTGTCGGATGCCAAAGGTAAAGAATTACCCATGAACTTGCCTTTTTCGGACACTCGGCCGCACGCTGATGGGTGTCCTCATCCCGGGGACACGGAGGTCCTCATGCCCGCTCGCTTCACCAAGCCGTGCTCCCACCAGCCGCCGTGCCCGCAGGCCGACGGCCGCGACCGCGAGGCCGCGCGCGTCATCGCGACGCATCCCGAGCAGGGCTGGAGCCTGCTCTGCAACGGCATCGTCCTGTTCGAGGACACCGGCGAGCTGCTCCCCGACGGCCGGTCCGTGGCACCGCACCGTCCCGCCGCCGCACCGCCGCGCTGAGGCCCTGTCCCCGGCGGTCGTAGGGGGCGCTTCCCGATCGTCTCCGCCGCCGGGCACATGTCCCAACTTCCGGGAAAGTCCGCGGAATCAGTCTCCCTCCCGTGCGGCATGTCGCGCTCCCATCCGATAGATCCGCCTAGTAGCGTTCAAGCGTTTTGCTCCTTACGCAAGGATCGCGTACGCAAGATCACGCCCCGGATACCAACGCGGAAGGACGGCGCGGTGTGATCACGGCTCTCGTTCTCGCCTCACTCGCCGGCGCGCTCGCGCTCTGGCTGCCTCGACTGCTGCGCACCGCGCCCGCACGAGAGGAACCGGGCGGCTATCCCGAATCCATGACCGCCGAGTTGGACCCCGGCGACGAGGAGTACCTCGCCTGGCTCGCCGACCAGCTCTGGCCCGACGACGAATACCTCGACGCCGAGCCCCGGCGCGAGAGCGACCACGACGGGGAGGAGTCCGGCGGGATGTTCCGCTGACGGGCCGTCCCGTCAGCGCGCGAGCGCGGGCGCGACCGCCCCGGCGAACGCGGGCAGGTACCCGTTCGCGTGACCCTTGGCGGTCGGGTGGTAGGACGAGCCCAGCGGGACGGTCACGCCGTTGATCCAGCCGTCGCCCGAGCACAGCTCGTGCCCGGCGAACTCGTCGCGGACGTCGGAGAAGACGAACCCGGCGCGGCGCGCGGCGGCCCCGGCGACCTGGTCGAGCGTGTCGGCCGCCGAGTTGAGGGCCGTCCGCTTGGTGTTGCCGATGCCGACGCAGCCGCTGACGATCGTGTAGAGGTGCGGGTAGCCGAGCACGACGACCCGCGCGGACGGCGACCGGCGGCGGATCGCGGCGAACAGGCCGTCCAGCCTGCCCGGCAGCGTCTGCTCGGCGAACGTCCGCGCGCCCGCGACGGCGTTCTGGCAGCTCGTCGCGGACTGCAGCACGCACGTCTGCATGACGCGGGCGAATCCCGCGTCGTTGCCGCCGACGGTGATGCTGACCAGGTCGGTCTTCGCCGCCAGCGAGCCGAGCTGGCCGCTCGCGACCGTCGCGGTCGTCGCGCCCGAGCAGGCCGCGAAGGCGAACGACGAGTGCGCGTGGGCGGCGGCCCAGCGGCGCGGGTAGGCGTTGGCGCTGCGCTGGCAGTCGCCGGACGCGGGGTCGTAGGAACCGGCCCCCGTCCCGGACGAGTAGGAGTCGCCGAGCGCGACGTAGTCCGGCCCGGCGGCGCGGGCCTGGACCGGTGCTGCAAGGGACGCGGCGAGGACCGCGGCGGTTCCGGCGGCGGCCTGGCAGAGGCGGGAACGGCGCATCGGGGCTCCGAGGGCAGGGCCGAACAGGGTCACCTTTGGTTATAGACCGGAATGCATTTCTGCGCCTCCCCGATGACCTTGGACGTATCGTCCGGACACATCGGCAAATAGGCGATACGAGACGATGATCCGTATCCCTTGAATCCGCAGGTCAGCGGGCTTATCGGCGGCGTTTCGCCCGTCCGCGACCGGCACCGTCGCGCCCCCGTCGTCTCACCTTCGGGCAAGGAAAGTGTGAGCCCGCCGGACGGTCCTCGCCTGACCAGCGGCGTTCCCGGCGGACGGCCCGGAACCCCGGGATAACTCGCCGGACGCGACGAATTCCTTTTCCCATACGGAATCGCCCGACCGACGGCTGCGGAAATGCCGTTTTCGCTTGATCGGGCTTGCGAATATGTTGTATTTTAGCCGTCAAATCAACGGATGTCATGCCTGGGAGGCGTCCCATGACTACGACGACGATGTCGCTCCATCGGTTCGAGTCGGGCCTCCTCCTGCTGCCGCCCCGGACCGCCGACCGCGCCCGGCGGATGCGCGCCGCCGCCACCCGGGCGCAGGCGTGCCCCACCTGCGCGGCCGCGCGCACCTCCCTGGACCTGTGCTTCATCGCCGCCCGGTACAACGACCCCGCCTGGGTCGAGACGGCGCTGGCGGAGGCCGAGCACCACGTCGATTCCGGGCGGCACCATCCGCGCTGCCCGCAGTCGCCCGAACGGCCTCCGGCCCGTCCGGCGCCGCGCGCGGGCCACCACGGGAGCCTCGCCGAGTGGGCGCGGCGGCCCGGACCGACGGTCGCGGCGACGGACGCGTCCTGCAAGAACCGGCGCTGCGGGCTCGGCTACGTGGTCAGCGACGGCCGCTGGGGGATGCACGGCTGCGTGTCGGGTCCCGGCGAGCCGGCCGGGCCCGGGAACGTCCTCGTCAGCGAGCTCAAGGCCGTCGCGCTGCTCCTGGACCGCCTGGAGGACGACGGCCCGCTGACGCTCCTCGTGGACAGCCTCGCCGCGCTGCGCCTGCTGCGCCGGTGGCGGTCGGGCGACGTCGAACCGATGCCGAAGGGCTACGCCCCGCACGACCGCCGCTCGGGCGGGCCCGCGCTCGTCCGACTGGCCGAATCCGTCGCGGCGCGCCCCCGCCTCGGCCTCCACCACGTCAAGGGCCATGCCGGGCACCCCCTCAACGAGACGGCCGACTCCCTGGCCTCGATCGCCCGCCGCCGCCTTACCACCGCGTTCGACGCGACGACGCGCGCCGAGGAACTCGTCCGCGCCTTCCTCGCCGACTGGCACGACCACGCCGCCCACCACTCCCCCGCCGCCTGACCGTCCTAGGCTGGCCGGATGCGCGAGATCGAGGAGTTCGCCGCCCGGCTGCGGGAGTTCGGCGCGGAGCGGGACTGGGAGCGGTTCCACACGCCGAAGAACCTGGCGATGGCGCTGGCCGGGGAGGCGGGCGAGTTGGTCGCCGAGTTCCAGTGGCTCACGCCCGAGCAGAGTGAGCGGCTCGCCGAGGATCCGGCGGCTTTCGCCCGCGTCCGGGCGGAGATCGGCGACGTGTTCGCCTATCTGACGCGGCTGGCGGACCGGCTCGGCATCGACCTGCTGGAGGCTGCGAACGCCAAGTTCGATGAGGTCGAGCGTCGTTACGACGCCGCCTCCTACCGGGGGACCGCTCGCAAGGCGCCGCCTCTGTGACGCAGCGTGGCCGGTTGTGGTGGAGGCGTAAACCGACGGGTGAGTGACGCGTCCCACAGGCGCACGGCCGTAGCGGCCGTGGCACCTCGGACACGGAACGGACCCGACGAACGATGACCACCCAGGGCGACGCTGCCCCTCCCCTGATCGGCGGCGATGTGGACCCCGCCGACTCCGCCCGGCTCCTGCGCCTGGTCGGGCTCTTCCTCGCGCCCGGTGAGAGCGTGCTCGGCCTGGCCGCGGTCTCCCGCTCGCCCGGCGGGCTGACCCACGTCGCGGTCACCGGGCGGCGGCTCCTCGGCTTCGTCGCCGCCGACATCGCTAAGGTCGGGCCCGCCGTCCGGGTCGCGCTCACCGACATGACCTCGGTGGACGCGCCCGCGGCCGCGACGGGGCGGCGGTCTCTGATCGTCGACGCCGGCGGGACGCGGACCGCCTACGGCGACCTCGCGGAGCGGGACGCCGGCATGCTCGTCGGGCTCGTGCGCGAGCGCCTGGCTCCCGCACCGGCCGCCGCACCCGCGTTCCCGCCACCCGTCCCGGCAGCACCCGCACCCGCCACGTCCCCGCCTGCCGCACCCGCGCCCGCCGTGCCCGGCGCGCCCGCGTCCGCTGTGCCCGGCTCAGCCGCACCCCGCCTTGCCGCGCCCGGCTCAGCCGCGCCCCAACCTGCCGCGCCCACACCGACCGCGCCCGGACCGGCCATGCCCCTTTCTGCCGCGCCCGCGCCCCTGACGCCCGCGACCGCCCCTCCCGCGCCAGCGTCGAGCATGCCCTCGCCGGGCGCCCTCCCGCCCCTGCCCTCGACCTTCGCGCCGCCCGTCGCTTCTACGCCCGCCACGCCTGCGGCCTACGCGCCCACGCCGCTTCCCGTCACGCCCGCGCCGGCGGCGCACCCGCCCGTGGTTGCGGCTCCCGCCGCGCCGGTGGCGCAGGCACCTGTGAGCTGGCGTTATGTCAGTCCGCCCGGGTGGCCCGTCCCGCCGCCCGGCTGGACGCCGCCGCCGGGGTGGCGTGCCGACCCGTCCTGGCCCGCGCCCCCGCCGGACTGGCAGTTCTGGGTGCGGGACGTCCCAGCGCCCGTCCCAGCACCCGTCCAGGCGCCGCCGCCGGAGCCGTCGCCGTTCGGTGCGACGGGTGGGGACCGGCGGCCGGTGTTCGGCGGGCGGAAGCAGCGGATCGAGGAGTTGGAGGCGGAGAACGCGCGGCTGCGCGCCGAGGCGGAGCGGCTCGGCCTGCTGGAGCCGATGCGGCTCGCCGCCGAGATCGACGCGCTCCGGATGCGGTTGGACGAGACGCGCACCGAGCTGAGACGGGAGACCGCGCGGCTGGAGGAGGCGCGCACCGCGATCGTCGAGACGCGGGACGTCGCGTTGCTGCAGGAGGTCGGCGTCTACGAGTACCTGCATCCGCTCGCCGACGTCGTCGCCTACAAGGCCAAGCTCGCCGCCGTGAAGGACGAGATCAGCTCGATCGCCCGGGAGGGACGCGCGGTCGTCGGCGCGACGAACTGGTCGGTGAACGGGTCGCAGGCGCAGGGCCGCGCGATGGTCCGCGACTTCTCGAAGCTGATGCTGCGCGCCTACAACGCCGAGGCGGACAACCTGGTGCGGACGATGCGGCCGTACAAATTGCAGTCGGCGTTGGATCGGCTGGACAAGACCGCGCAGACGATCGAACGGCTCGGCAAGACGATGGACATCCGCGTCAGCGCCAAGTACCGGAACGTCCGGCGCCGTGAGCTGCGCCTGACGGCCGACCACCTCGCCAAGGCCGAGGAGGAGAGGGAGCGGATCCGCGCCGAGCGCGAGCGGCAGCGCGAGGAGGACAAGGCGCGCCGCGAGTTCGAGCGGGAGAAGGCGCGGCTGCTGAAGGAGCGGTCGCACGTCGAGTCCGCGATCGTCCGGCTGGAGGCGCGCGGCGACGCGTCCGGCGCGGACGAGCTGCGGGCCAAGCTCGACGACGTGGACGCGGCGCTGACGAGCGTCGCGGGCCGGGAGGCCAACACGCGGACGGGCCACGTCTACGTGATCTCCAACCTCGGCGCGTTCGGGGAGCGCATGGTCAAGATCGGGATGACGCGGCGGCTCGATCCGATGGAACGGGTCCGCGAGCTGGGCGACGCGTCGGTGCCGTTCCACTTCGACGTCCATGCACTGATCTTCAGTGCGGACGCGGTGGAGCTGGAGAACCGGCTGCACCAGGAGTTCGCCGAGCGGCGCGTGAACCGGGTGAACAACCGGCGCGAGTTCTTCTACGCGACTCCGGGCGAGGTGCGCGACGTCCTGGCCCGCATCGCCGATAACCACCTCGTGGAGTACAAGGACGTGCCGGAGGCGGAGGAGTACCGGCGGAGCAGCGGCTAAGGCGCGGTGCGGGGAGCCATCCCCCCGGTGGTCCCCGCACCGCACGACGCCTCTGGGGCGCATCTGTTCCAACGGGCGGGGACGGGCGGTTGTTCCCCGGGCGGCGGGAGGTTTTCCACAGGCGCGGGCGGGGGCGGCGGAGGCCGGGACGGATGGGCGAGAATCGGGCCATGCGTTTCGGGGTTCTCGGGTCCGTGGAGGTGGACGACGGCGGGCGGGCCGTCACCGTCGGCGGTCCCATGGTCAGGGCGCTCGTGGCGCGGCTGGCGCTGGACGCCGGGCGGCTCGTCCCGGTGGACCGGCTGATCGACGGGCTGTACGGGGACGATCCGCCGGGCGGGGCGTCCAACGCGCTGCAGTCGCAGGTGTCGCGGCTGCGGCGCGGCCTCGGGGACGCGGGGCTCGTGGCGGGCGGCGCGGACGGGTACCGGCTCGTCGCCGACCCCGACGACGTGGACGCGCTGCGCTTCGAGCGGCTCGCCCGCGACGGCGGACGGGCGCTGGAGCGGGGCGCGTTCCCGCAGGCGGCGGCCCTGCTGGCGGAGGCGGCCGGGCTGTGGCGCGGCCCGGCGCTGGCGGGCGTCGCGGCGCCGTTCGCGGCCGGGCAGGCGGCACGGCTGGAGGAGGCGCGGCTGCGCGCCCTGGAGGACCTGGCGGCGGCGCGGCTCGCGCTCGGCGCGGCGGCCGAGGCGATCGACGACCTGCGCGGGCTGCTCGCCGGGCATCCGCTGCGGGAGCGCGCGGTCGGCCTGCTGATGCGGGCGCTCGCGGCGGCGGGCCGGCAGGCGGAGGCGCTCGCCGCGTTCGAAAACGTCCGGACGCGGCTCGCCGAGGAGCTGGGCGCCGACCCGTCGCCCGCGCTGGCCGAGGTCCACGTCGGCCTCCTGCGCGGCGCGTCCCCGGAGCGAAGACCGGCGGGGCCGCCGCTGCCCGCGCAGCTCACCAGCTTCGTCGGGCGCGACGACGAGCTGAACCGGGTCGGCCGGACGCTGGCGGCCGGGCGGCTCGTCACGCTGCTCGGCCCGGGCGGCGCGGGCAAGACCAGGCTGGCGATCGAGGCGGCGGGCCGCGAGCGCGGCGAGACCTGCTTCGTGGACCTGGCGCCGCTCGGCGACGGCGCGGAGGTGCCGAAGGCGGTGCTCGGGGCGCTCGGGCTGCGCGAGAGCGCGATCCTGCCCGGCGGCGGGGGCGGCGCGCCGGGCGTGGACCGGCTCGTCGCGGCGCTGGCGGGACGGCCGCTGCTGCTCGTCCTGGACAACTGCGAGCACGTGATCGGGGCGGCGGCGGACCTGGCCCGGCGGCTGCTGACGTCCTGCCCGCTGCTGCGCGTCCTCGCGACGAGCCGGGAGCCGCTCGGGATCACCGGGGAGACGCTGCGTCCGCTGCCGCCGCTGGGGCTTCCGCCCGAGGGCGCGGACGCGCACGCCGCCGCCGCGTACCCGGCCGTCCGGCTTTTCGCGGACCGCGCGGCGGCCGTCCGGCCCGGGTTCGCCGTCGAGGCGGGCACGGTGGACGCGGTCGTGCGGATCTGCTCGGCGCTGGACGGCCTGCCGCTGGCGATCGAGCTGGCCGCCGCGCGGCTGCGCTCGCTGCCGGTGGAGGAGGTCGCGGCACGGCTGGGCGACCGGTTCCGGCTGCTGTCGCGGGGCGACCGGACGGCCGCCGCACGGCACCGGACGCTGCGGTCGGTCGTGGAGTGGAGCTGGGACCTGCTGGGCGCGGACGAGCGCGCGGCGGCACGCCGTCTGACGGTGTTCACCGGCGGGTTCACGCTCGCGATGGCGGAGGAGGTGTGCGGCCTGCCCGGCATGGAGGAGCTGGTGCTGGAGCTGGCCGACAAGTCGCTCGTCCAGACGGACGGAGCACGGTTCCGGATGCTCGACACGATCCGGGTGTTCTGCGCGGAGCGGCTGGACGAGGCGGGCGAGCGGGCGGAGCTGGAACGCGCGCACGCCGCCCACTTCCTCGCCCTGGCGCAACGGGCCGACGGCCACCTGCGCGGCGCGGACCAGCTCGTCTGGCTGGACCGGCTGGTCGCCGAGCACGGCGACCTGCACGCCGCGCTGCGGCGCTCGCTCGGCGATCCCCCGGTCGCGCTGCGGCTCGTCGCCGCGCTGTCCTGGTACTGGTGGCTGCGCGGGCGGATCGAGGGCGCGGCGCTGGCCGCCGAGCTGATGGACGTCCTCGGCCCCGACGTGCCCGAGGGGCTGGAGGAGGAGTACGTGATGTGCGCCGCCAACGCCGCGTCGGGCGGGGGCGCGGGCGAGCGGGCGGTGGCGTGGCTGGACCGGGCCGACGCGGTGCTGGCGGGCATCGACCGTCCGTCGCGGCACCCGGCGGCGATGGTGCTGTGGGCGCTGACGGCCGGGCCGGACCGGACGGACAAGGACGCGTTCGTCCGGCAGATCCGCGCCGACGACGACTGGTCGCAGGCCGTGCTGGTCATGAGCGAGGGCTTCCTCGCCCAGTTCCGGGGCGACGCCGAGACGGGCGCGCGCTGCTGCGAGGCGGCGCTGGCGGGGTTCCGGCGCGTCGGCGACCGATGGGGCATCGCCAACACGCTGGACACCCTGGCGTCGTTCACCGAGGCCCGGGGCGACCGGGACCGCGCCCGCGCGCTGCTGGCCGAGGCCCTGGACCTCGCCGAGCAGCTCGGCGCCCTGGAGGACTCGGCCGACCTGCTGTGCCGCCGGGCGGGCCTGCTGCAACGCGCCGAGAACGCCGACGCCGCCGCGGCGGACTATCGCCGCGCGGCCCTGCTCGCCCGCCGGGCGGGCGCACCGGACAAGGTGTCCGCCGCCTACCACGGCCTGGGCCTGCTGGCCCGCGCACGCGGCGACGTCGCCGAAGCTCGCCGCTGGTACGAGGAGGCGCAACCGGGCCTGCGGACGTCCGAGCGCTACCTCGCCGAGGCCACGAAAATGGAGGGCCTGGTCGGCCTCGGCTGGGTGACGCTGGCCGAGGGCGACGGGCCGCACGCGGCCGAACTGTTCCGGACGGCCCTCGCCCTGGCGACCGACCACCCGATCTTCGCGGCACGCGCCCACGCCGTGGCGGGCCTGGCCGGCGCGGCCCTCGCCACCGGCGACGCCGCCCAGACCGCCTACCTCCTCGGCGCGGCCACCGCCCTCGCGGGTTCCCCCGTGGACGACGTCCCCGAAGCGGCCCGCCTGGCGGCCGACGCCGCAGCCGAACTCGGCCCGGAAACGTACGCGAAGGAACACGCCCGTGGCGCCGCCCTCACCCCGGAAGAGGTGATGCGCACCGCCCTCACCTGACGCCCCACCCCACCGGCGACGTCGCCTACCTTTTGGGCGCGGCGTCGGCCCGGCGAGCCGCTGTGGACGATGTCCCCCAAGCGGCCCGCACGACCGCCGACGGCGCCGCCGAACCGGACCGGGAATCTCCGCGAAGGGACGCCGGGGGCGCAGCACTCGACCCGCGCGACGGCGGCCCTGACGGGCTTCCCGTGCGCGGCGTCCCCGAAGCGGCCCGCTTGGCGGCCGACGCCGTCCTCCCGCTGCATGCGGCATCGACCTTCGCGGGCTCTCCGTGCGCGATGGCCCTGAGGCGGCACGCCTGGCCGACGCCGTGGGCGAGGTCGGCTCGGGGCGTTGCGGAGGGGAGGGCTGAGGCGAGGGGCCTTACTTGTGGTGTGCGCTGTCCTCGGCTGATGGCTCGCGCACCGGCGGGGGCCGGGTGGTCAGTGGTTGGTGCGTCGGTGGTCAGTGCCGGGATCCAGAGTGCTCGGCATGGCAACGATCTCTTCTGCTCGCAAGTGGGGCACCTTCGCGCTGTGCGCGGTGGTGGCGCTCGTCCCCAATGTCGATCTCACGGCTCTCAACCAGGCGATTCCGCGGATCAGCGCCGATCTCGGGCCGTCCGCCACTCAGATCCTGTGGATCTCGGACGCGTACGGGTTCGCGCTGGCGGCGCTGCTCGTCACGATGGGCGGGATCGGTGACCGGATCGGGCACCGGCGGCTGCTGCTGATCGGGACGGCGCTCTTCGCGGCGGCGTCGGCCGTGACGGCGTACGCCGGGTCGGCGGAGCTGCTGATCGGGGCGCGGGCGCTGCTCGGGGTGGCGGGGGCGACGCTGATGCCGTCGGCGCTGTCGCTCATCCGCGCCGTGTTCACCGACCCCAAGCAGCGGACGGCCGCCGTCGGCGGGTTCATGGCGGTCGGCGGGCTCGCGGTCGGGCTCGGGCCGGTGGTCGCCGGGGCTCTGCTCGGGCACTTCTGGTGGGGCTCGGTGTTCCTGATCAACGTGCCGGTGATGCTGTTCGTGCTGGTGGCGGGGCTGGCGGTTCTACCGAAGGCGCCCGCGACCGTCAGCGGACGGCTCGACCTCGCGAGCGTCCCGCTGTCGGCGGCGGGCGTGCTCGGGCTCGTCTACGCGGTCAAGGAGGCGGCGGCGCACGGCGGCGAGCCGCGCGTGTACGTCGCGGCCGTGGTCGGCGTCGCCGGGATCGCCGCGTTCCTGTGGCGGCAGACGCGGTTGGACGAGCCGCTGATCGACGTCTCGCTGTTCCGCGACCGCGCGTTCACCGGTTCGGTGAGCGCCAACCTGTTCGCGATGTTCGCGCTGGTCGCCCAGTCGCTGATCTTCTCGCTGTACTTCCAGCTCGTCCTCGGCTGGTCGCCGCTGCGGGCGGGCCTGGCGGGACTTCCCGGCGCGCTCGGCGCGATGGCGGGCGGCGCGGCGCTGGCGCCCCCGCTGATCGCCGCCGCCGGACGGGCGCGGACGGTCGCGCTCGGCATGGTCATCGCCGCCGCCGCGTTCGCGTCGTTCCAGGTCGTCGGGACGGGCACCGCGTACTGGATCATCGCGATCCCGACCGTCCTGTCGGGCGTCGGCATGGGCCTGGCGCTGACCGTCACCGGAGACACCGTGCTCGCGTCGGTGCCGAGGCGGCGGACGGGCGCGGCGTCGGCGATCTCCGAGACCGCGACCGAACTCGGCGGCGCGCTCGGGCTGGCCGTCCTCGGCAGCGTGCTGAACCTCGTCTACCGGAACGCGCTGGACCTCCCGGCGGGCGTCCCGCACGGCCCCGCCGCGCACGCCCGCGACTCGCTGCCCGGTGCGTTCGAGGCCGCGTCCGCCCTCCCGGCCCAGGCGGGCGCCCAGGTCGTCGATGCCGCGCGGACCGCGTTCGTGGACGGCATGCACGCGGCGCTCCTGCTCAGCGCGGGCTTCGCGGTGCTGGTCGCGGGGGCGGCGCTGGTGACGCTCCGGTCCGTCCCGAAGGTGATCCCGGACGCGGCGGAGGAGCCCGTCCCCGTCGCCTGACACACCGCCCCCGACCGTGGGGCTCCGCGACCGAGTCGCGGAGCCCCACGGTCCTTCGGCGTTCCGGACCGGGCGGGGTCAGAGGAGGGCGGGGAGCCGGGCGGCCGACGGCAAGAGGTGCGTGTGGCGCTCGGCGCCGAGGTCGGCGGCGGATCCGGCGCCGGAGAGGACGCCGACCACGAAGCGCGCTCCGGCATTGCGGCCGGCGGCCAGGTCGTTGGGGGTGTCCCCGGCGACAAGGACGCGGTCGACGGACGTCACGCCGGCCAGTTCCATCGCCCGGAAGATGAGGTAGGGGGCGGGGCGGCCGGCGGGGACCTCGTCGCTGGTGACCAGGCCGTCCACGGTGCCGCCGACCGTCCAGTCCATCGCGGCGAGGATGGATTCGGCGATGTCGCGGGCGTAGCCGGTCTGCAGGACGACCTTCACCCCGGCGGCGCGCAGCGCGGCGATCGCGTCGGCGACGCCCGGCAGGGGAACCGGCGGGACGGTCGCGTACGCCTCGCCCAGACGGCCCGCGAAGTCGGCGTAGACCGCGTCGACGTCGGCGGCGGGGGCGGCGCCGGTCAGTTCGGTGAGCAGCCCGGCGGCGGCCTCGCGCTTGTCGGTGCCGGTCCAGCGGCGCAGCGCGGCGGCGGGGACGGGACGGCCGGCGTGTCCCGCCACGGCCTGTTCCAGGGCGGCGTACACGGCGCCGCCCTCCTGGACGGTGGTGCCGGCCATGTCCAGCGCGGCGAGGTCGAACGATGCGTTCACGGTGTCTCTCCGGTGTCGGGCAGGGTGCGGACGAACGCGAGGCGCTGCGCGCGGGCGTTGGCGATGGTGAACGCGACGCGGTCGGGCCGGTACCGGTCGTCGCCGTACTCGACCGGGCGTCCGTCGGCCGTGCACGCCGTGCGGCGCTCGCGCAGCAGCGGGCTGCCCTTGGCGACACCGAGGCGTTCGGCGTCGGCGGACGGCGCGGCGATCGCGTCGATGGTGTGGGTGGCGGCGGTGATGTCCACGCCGCGCGCGAGCAGGCCCGCGTAGAGCGAGCCGCCGTCGGGGTCGAAGTCGAACAGCAGCCGTCCGACGTCGAGGACGAACGTGCTGCGCTCCAGCATGACCGGTTCGCCGTCGAGCAGCCGCAGCCGTAGAACGTCGATGACCGGCTCCCCCGGCGGCACGCCGAGCGCGCGGGCGGCGACCGGGTCGGCGCCGCGCCGGGCCAGCTCGACGGTGCGCTGGCCGGGCCGGTGCCCGGTCTGGTCGGCCCAGGCGGAGAACGACAGGAAGGTCTCGAAGGGCTGGGCCGTCGGACGGCGCCGGACGACCGGCTGCCGCCCCCGGCCGCCCTCGATCAGCCCTTCGTGGCGCAGCGCCGACAGCGCCTGCCGGACCGTCCCGCGGGACGCTCCGAACTCCTCGCCGAGCCGCGCCTCCGACGGCAGCGCCTCGCCGACGGCGAGCGCGCCGGTCACGATCCGCTCGCGGAGGGCGTCGGCGAGCCGGGCATGTAGGGACGTCACGAAGGTGACCATACAAGTGCCGTCCGCGGCGCTGTCAACATGGCCATTGACCAGGTGAACAGGCGATTAACTTGTCTGTACAAGAGCGTCCGGACCGTTGACGCGCCACGCCGGCCGCGGCGACTCTCTGGGGCCATGACCAGCCTTCCCACCTCTCCGCTCCCCGGTTCGCCCGTCGACCTGCTCGTCGTCGGCGCGGGCGTCGTCGGGCTCGCGCACGCCGCCGAGGCGCGCCGGCGCGGCCTGTCGGTCGCGATCGTGGAGCGCGACGCGTTCGCCACGGGCGCGTCCGTCCGCAACTTCGGCCACATCTGCGTCACCGCGCAGACGGGTGATGCGCTCCGCTACGCGCTGGCCGCGCGCGAGACCTGGCTGCGGCTCGCGGTCGAGGCGGGCTTCACGGCGGACGCGTGCGGGACGCTGGTCGTCGCGCGGCGCCCCGAGGAACTGGCCGTCCTGGAGGAGTTCGCCGCCGAGCGCGGCGCCGGCCAGGTCCGGCTGCTGGACGCGGCGGGCGTCGCCCGGCACCTGCCGCGCGCCGACCCGGCGGTCCTCGGCGGCGCCCACCTGCCCCTCGACCTGCGACTGGACGCCCCGGCGGTGATCCCGGCGCTGGCCGGGTGGCTCGCCGGGCAGGGCGTCCCGATCGCGTGGCGCACGACCGTCCTCGGGGTGGAACCCGGGCTCGTCCGCACGTCGCGGGGCGAGGTGCGGGCCGCGCGGACGGTCGTCGCGGCGGGCCACGACCTGGACCGGCTGCTGCCGGACGCGGCCGAAGGGGTGACCCGCTGCCTGCTCCAGATGCTGGAGGTGGCGCCGCCGGACGGGCTGCGCGTCGCCCCCGGCGTCCTGACCGGCACGTCGCTGCTGCGCTACCGGGGGTTCGCCGCGCAGCCGTCGGCCGCCGCGCTGCGCGCGGTCGTCGCCGCCGAGCGGCCCGACCTGCTGGACGCCGACGTGAACCTGATGTTCACCCAGCGGCCCGGCGGCGCGATCGTCCTCGGCGACACGCACCACTACGCCGCCGCGCACCCGCCGTTCGACGACGAGGACACGGCCGCGCTGCTGCTGCGCGAGGGCGCGCGGCTGCTCGGCGTCCCGTCCCTGCGCGTGCTGCGGCGCTGGCGGGGCGTGTACGCCTCGTCCGCGACGACCGACTTCCTGAACGCCAAGGTCGCCGACGGGGTCCGCGCCGTCGCCGTCACCTCGGGCATCGGCATGACCACCGCGCACGGACTGGCGCGGGCCGTCCTCGACTCACTCCTCTGAAAGGCCCCGAGATGCGTAGATTCCTCCATGCCCTGACCGCGCTTCCCCTGGCCGCGCTCGCGCTCACCGGCTGCGGATCGTCCGGCGCCGACGCGACGGGCGGGTGCCCGCACGGCAAGGTGCGCTTCGGCGTCGAGCCGTTCGAGGACGCCGCCAAGCTCACCCCCGCCTACAAGACGCTCGGCGACGCGCTGCGGGCGAAGCTCGGGTGCCCGGTCGAGGTCCAGATCGTCCAGGGTTACTCCGCCGAGGTGCTGGCCATGCAGAACGGCAAGCTCGACCTGGCCCAGTTCGGCCCGCTCGGGTTCGTGTTCGCGGCGCGGCGCACCGGCGCCGAGCCCGTCGTTTCATTCGGCAACCCGGACCGGACGGTCTCGACCTACAAGGCCGGCATCTGGGTGAAGAAGGACAGCCCGATCACCTCGATCGCCGGGCTGAAGGGCCGCACGCTCGCCCTGTCCGACACCGGCTCGACGTCCGGCGACGCGCTGCCCCGCTACGCGCTCCGCAAGGCGGGCCTGGCCGACTCCGACGTCAAGCTCCAGTACGCGGGCGGGCACCCGCAGTCCCTGATTGCGCTCACCTACGGCAAGGTGGACGCCGCCGAGATCAACACCCAGCAGCAGGCCACGTCGACCGCCGAGCACCAGTTCGACGCGGCGAAGTACCGCCAGATCTGGGCGTCCGACCCGATCCCGAACGACCCGATCACCGTCGCGAAGGGCCTGGACCCGGCGTTCCGGAGCAGACTCGTCGCGGCGCTGACCTCGCTGACGCCGCAGGACGTCGCCAAGGTCGGCTCCTACCTGGACGTCCAGCCGGGCCCGCTCGTCCCGGTCACGCGGCAGACCTACCAGCCGCTGTTCGACCTGGCGAAGACGCTCGGCCTGACCGAGAAGAACCTGTAGATGGGGGCGCTCAGCGTGCGCGGGCTGCGCAAGTCCTTCGGCGGGCGCGCCGTGCTGTCGGAGTTCGACCTGGACGTGGCGCCCGGCGAGGTCGTCGCGCTGCTCGGCGCGAACGGGTCGGGCAAGTCGACGGCGCTGAAGTGCGTCGTCGGGCTCGTCCGGCCGGACGCGGGAACGGTCCACGCGCTCGGCGCCGACCTGCTCGCCGCGCCGCGCCCGGCCGACCGCGCCCGCGTCGCGATGGTGTTCCAGCAGATCCACCTGGTCGGACGGCGTTCGGCGCTG